>JBKDQY010000264.1:0-22898 GCA_046341655.1 Betaproteobacteria bacterium
GATCTGAGCACCCAAAGGCCGGATATGAGACCGCAGTTGATCCGCCAGCCAGACCTGCAGAACCCGCTTGCCACACGGGAGGCGTCCATATAAGCAGCGCAGGGGAGTCGGCCCGCAGGGCCGACCGCCCCATCCCAGCGCGGGCAAGGGGCACCGCCTGCCGCGACGCGCGGTGCATCGAGCACGCGCGGACCGAAAACCAAATCACCGAGAAGGGCCGAGAAGAGCAGCTCGTTGCCAGTGGCGTCCTCAAGGCCAAGACTCAGGTCGCCCATCGGCGTCGGGGCGTTGACCCGCCTCTGGCTGCTGTCTAGCATGACTCCGCACCCACCCTCCGAGGAGCGAGCATGCTGAGCATCCAGGACCACCTGCTGCAGGGCGACCAGGTCACCCAGCGCCAGACACCCAACCGCGGCGGCCCGCTGGTGCCGCAGTACCTGGTGATGCACTACACCGCCGGCAGCTCGGCCGGGAGCTCGGCCGACTGGCTTTGCAACCCGGCGGCCAAGGCCTCGGCACACCTGGTGCTGGGCCGCGCGGGAGAGATCTTCCAGCTCGCGCCGTTCAACGTGGTCACCTGGCATGCCGGCATCAGCCACTGGGCGGGGCTTACCGGAATGAACCACTTCTCCATCGGCATCGAGATGGACAACGCCGGCATCCTGCGCAAGGTGGGCGACCGCTACGCCTCGTCCTTCGGCCGCTTCTACCCCGATGACGAGGTGGTGGTCGCCCGCCACAAGCACGGCACGGTCGAGCAGGCCTGGCACGCCTACACCGAGCCACAGATCGCGCGCGCCTTCGAACTGGCCGAGTTGCTGGTGACGCACTACGGGCTGAAGGATGTGCTGGGCCACGAAGACATCGCGCGCGGCCGCAAGAGCGATCCCGGCCCGGCCTTCCCGCTGGCCTCGCTGGCCGCTCGCCTGGCCGGCCGCCAGGACGACGACTTCCCGCGCTACGTCGTCACCGCCAGCCGCCTGAACATCCGCAGCGGCCCCGATGCCGCGGCGGCACCGGTGGCGCCGGCGCTCAAGGTCGGCACCGAGGTGGCGCTGCTGGAAGCTGGCGAACGCTGGAGCCGCGTCGAGGTGGTGGGGCGCGGCGACATCGAGGGCTGGGTGTTCAACGCCTACCTGCAGCCGGCGCCGCCGGCGCGCGCGCGCCGCCGTGGCGCCGCCACGGCAGCAAAGAGGGCGACGCCCAAGCCTGCCCGCAAGACGCCCGGCCGCCGCCGCTGAGGTCGCGGCGCCGGGCCGACCGCCACCGTCGTTCGCCGCTCGCGTAGGCTCGCGGCATGAGCATCCTGCACACGCCGGCCGAGGCCGCCGCTTCGGGGGAAGTCCGCTCGCTCCGCCGGGCCGACGGCGTGCGGCTGCAGTGGCATCGGCACGCCGCCGTGCAACCCGGCGCCAGCCCGGCCGTGCCGCTGCTGCTGGTGCACGGGCTCGCCAGCAATGCCAGCCGCTTCGAGGAGTTCTGCGAGCTCAGCCGGCTGCGCGAGCGGCACCTGCTGCTGCGCGTGGACCTGCGCGGGCACGGCGGCTCGCTCACGCGCACGCGGCTGGACACCGCCGCCTGGTGCGACGACCTTGCTGCCGTGCTCGATGCCGAGGGCCAGCGGCAGGCGCACGTGCTGGGCCACAGCCTGGGTGCGCAAGTGGCGCTCCGGATGGCGGCAGCGCACCCGGCGCGCGTGGCCAGCCTGGTGCTCGTCGACCCGGTGTTCCGCCAGGCGCTGCACGGGCGTTCGGCCCGCATCGCCCGCTCCACGCCGCTGCTGCGCGGAGCCGCGGCGCTGGTGCGCGCCGCCAACGCCCTGGGCCTGCACCGCCGCACGCTGCCGCCGCTGGACCTGCGGGCGCTCGACGAGCGGGCCCGCGTCGCGCTGGCCGACCCCGACCCCGCCGCCGAGGCCGCCTTCATCGCGCACTACAGCAGCACGCGCGCCGACCTGCGCCACCTGCCGCTGGCCGTGTACCTGCAGGACATGGTGGAGATGTTCTCGCCCGTGCCGCTGCCGGCCGCGCTGCCGCAGCCGGTGCTGGCGCTGCTGTCCAGCGGCGCCACCTTCGCCGACGGCGCGGAAATGCGCGCCGCACTGGCCGGGCCGCGGGTGCGCATCGAGACCATCGACTGCCACCACTGGCCGTTCACCGAGCGCCCGGCCGAGGTGCGGCGGGCGGTCGAGGACTGGGTGGTGGCCCTGGCCGGGGCGCAGCCGGGCGCTAAGCCCGCCACCGGCTCGTAGCCGCGCTCGGCCATCCAGCGGTCTTCCTGGCCGAAGTGGGCCTCGCTGTGGTCGATCAGGCCCTGCAACGCCTGCAGCGCCGCCGCAAGGCCGCAGCCCCGCGCAGCGTCGACGGCGTTCAGCGCGTCGACGAACTCGCGGTGCGTGTCGTCCATGCGGGGCTGGTTCAGGCCCAGCGCGTCTGTCCAGGCAAGTGCGGTCATCGGCGTGTCACGGCAGTCGTTCGAGCGAGTGCTGGTAGACCGGGTCGTGCATCAGCTCGTCCCAGGCCAGCGGCAGGCTGGTCGGCAGCAGCGCGGCGCGGCGCCGCTCGCCGTCGGGATCGGGGCGCCAGCGGCCGCCGGCCGCAGCCTCGGACAGGCCGTCGAGCAGCGCGTCCACGGCCGCGCCGCCATCGGCGCTCTGGTTGCACAGCAGCACCAGGTCGCAGCCGGCGTTCAGCGCCTCCACCGCAGCCTCGGCATACGTCAGCGTGCCGCCGTCGAGGTGGCGGGCGCCCTCCATGCTGAGGTCGTCGGAGAAGATCGCGCCGGTGAAGCCCAGCTGGCCGCGCAGCACGTCCTGCAGCCAGCGGCGCGAGAAGCCCGCCGGGCGCCCGTCGACCTTGGGGTAGACCACGTGCGCCGGCATCACCGCCGTCAGCGTGCTGGACAGCCACCCATAGGGCGCGGCATCGTCGGCCAGGATGGCCTTCATGCTGCGCCCGTCCACCGGCACCGCCACGTGGCTGTCGGCCTCGGCAAAGCCGTGGCCAGGGAAGTGCTTGCCGCAGTGCGCCATGCCCGCGCGCAGCATGCCGTGCGCCACGGCCCTGGCCAACATCGTGGCCACGCGCGCGTCGCGGTGGAAGGCGCGGTCGCCGATGACGCCGCTGGCGCCGTGGTCGAGGTCGAGCACGGGCGCGAAGCTCAGGTCGATGCCGCAGGCGCGCAGCTCGGCGGCGAGCACGTGGCCGCAGGCGCTGGCGGCGTCCTGCGCCGCCATGGCCGAGTTCGCGTCCTTCATCCACAGCTCGCCCAGGGCACGCATCGGCGGCAGGTGCGTGAAGCCGTCGGTGCGGAAGCGCTGCACGCGGCCGCCCTCGTGGTCGACGCAGATCAGCACGTCGGGTCGCACGGCCTTGATCTCGGCGCACAGCTCGGTGAGCTGCGCCCGATCGACCCAGTTGCGCGCGAACAGGATCAGGCCGCCGGTGAGCGGGTGCTTCAGGCGGCGGCGGTCGTGCTTCGTCAGCGCGGGGCCGGCGATGTCGAGCACGACGGGGGCGTGTTCGAGGTTCATGCTGCGGGGGGAGCTGCGGTTTCGACGACGACGAAGCTCGCCGCGTAGTCGGTCTCGTCGGTGACGCTGACGTGGGCCACCCAGCCGCGCGCCGCGAACCAGCGCGCGAGCTCGCCGTCCAGGCGGATGTAGGGCTGGCCGCTGGGGTGGTTGAGGATCTCGCAGTCGCGCCAGCGCATGGGGCTGGTGATGCCCAGCCCGATGGCCTTGGAGAAGGCCTCCTTGGCCGAGAAGCGCGTGGCCAGGTAGCGCAGGCCGCGGCTCTCGACCCGCGCGCGGCGCGCGGCGAACACCTGCTGCTCGCGCGGGCCCAGCACGCGCTCGGGGAAGCGGTCGCCGCGGCGCGCGAGCGTGGCCTCGATGCGGCGCACGTCGCAGACGTCGGTGCCGACACCGACGATCACCGGCCAGCCCCTGCCGGCGCCGCCGCGGCAATGGCGCGGCGGTAGGCGCGCACCGTCTCGGGCAGGCCGTGCTCCAGCGCATCGGCCACCAGCGCGTGGCCGATGGAGACCTCGGCCACGCCGGGCACGGCGCGCAGGAAGTCGGCGAGGTTCAGCAGGTTCAGGTCGTGGCCGGCGTTCACGCCCAGGCCCGCCGCGTGGGCAGCGCGCGCGGCGGCGGCAAAGCGCGCGAGCTGCGCCGCCTGCTGCGGGGTGCCGTGCGCGGCCGCATAGGGCTCGGTGTAGAGCTCCACCCGGTCGGCCCCGACGGCACGCGCCAGGGCCATGGCTTCGGCGTCGGCGTCCATGAACAGGCTGACGCGCACCCCCAGGGCGTGGCACTCGTCGATCAGCGGCTTCACGCGCTCGCCGTCGGCGGCCAGGTTCCAGCCGTGGTCGCTGGTGAACTGGCCCTCGCTGTCGGGCACGAAGGTGGCCTGGTGGGGCCTCACCGCGCGGACGAACCCCATCAGGTTGTGGAAGGGGTTGCCCTCGATGTTGAACTCGGCCTGCGGCCAGTCCTTCATCAACCCGGCCAGTTCGTGCACATCGTGGGCGCGGATGTGGCGCTCGTCGGGCCGCGGGTGCACGGTGATGCCATCGGCCCCGGCCTGCAGGCACAGCGTGGCCGCGCGCAGCACGCCGGGGATGCCCAGGTGGCGCGTGTTGCGCAGCAGCGCGACCTTGTTGACGTTGACCGACAGCGCGGTGCCGGCGTGCCGCGGCGCGGCGGGGTCGAGGACGAGCGGGTTCATGGCAGCTGGAGTTTCTGCACGCCCCGCAGGACCTCGCGCGTGCGCATCGGCGTGTGGCCCAGATGATAGTGAAGCAGGCCCTGCAGCGGCCTGCGCAACGGGCCCGCCGCGCCGCTGCAGGCGGCATGCAGCGCGTCGAAGCGCCGGGCCCCGCCGGCCGAGAGCGCGGACTCCCGCTCCGTCATGCGCGCGCCGGTGTCGACGGCGGGCGCGTGCACCAGGCCGTGCGCGGGGTCCAGCGTGTAGTGGCCGTCCTCGGCCAGCGGCTCGGCGGTGAGCGTGGCCACCGAGAGGTCGGGCAGCAGCCCGGTGTCGCGCAGCATCACCAGTTCGAACGCGCGCAGCACGGCGGCTTCGTCGCGCTCGCCCTCGGTCGAGGCCAGCGCCGCCAGGGCCGCGGCGTAGTCGTCGAACAGCGCCTCGTGCGGGTCCTGCCGCCCCAGGCCCTTCAGCAGCAGCTCGTTCAGGTAGAAGCCGCTGATGAGCGCGGCGCCGCGCAGCAGTGGCCAGCCGCCGGTGCCGTCGGCCAGGCGGGCCGCGGCCCAGTCGCCCGCCCACTCCGCGCTGCGCAGCGGCAGCAGGTCGTGGCCGCCGTCGTCGCCAGCGTGGCGGGGGGGCGCCCCCAGCAGCACGGCCACGGGCTGGAAGGGCAGCAGCAGCGCGCGGTAGTTCGAGGTGGGCTTCTTGGCGCCGCGCGCCACGGTCACCACGCGCCCGAGCCCGCGCGTGAACAGCTCGACGATGAGGCTGCTCTCGCTCCAGTCGTGGCCCTGCAGCACGAAGGCCGGCTGCGGCGCGGGCGTGCGCCGCGCGGGCCTACTCGTAGCCATAGCTCCGCAGGTGGGCCTCGTCGTCGGCCCAGCCCGAGCGCACCTTCACCCAAAGCTCCAGGAAGATCTTCGCGCCCCACAGCCGCTCGAGCTCCTGGCGCGCCTCGGTGCCGATGCGCTTGATGCGCTCGCCGCCCTCGCCGATGACCATGGCCTTGTGCGCGTCGCGCTCCACCACGATGGTGGCGGCCAGGCGGATGCGGCGCGGCTCGGCATCCGGATCCTCTTCCTCGAACTGCTCCACCACCACGGTGCTGGTGTACGGCAGCTCGTCCCCGGTCAGCCGGAACAGCTTCTCGCGGATCATCTCGCCGGCCATGAAGCGCTCGCTGCGGTCGGTGAGCGCGTCTTCCTCGTACAGCCAGTCCTGCTCGGGCAGGTGCCGGGCGACGATCTCGAGCAGGCGCTCGACGTCGCCGGGCTTGCGTGCGCTCATGGGCACGAACTCGGCGAAGGCGTGGCGCTCCTGCATGCTCTTCAGCCAGGGCAGCACGTCCTGCCGCCGCGCCAGCGCGTCGAGCTTGTTGGCCACCAGCAGCACGGGCTTGCCGGCCATGCCCCGTCCTTGCGCATCCCCCTGCAGCAGCGCCAGCACCTGCGCGTCGGCCAGGCTGAAGCGGCCGGCCTCGCACACGAAGAGCACCGCGTCGACGTCGGCCAGGGTGGCCAGCACCGTGCGGTTGAGCGTGCGGTTCAGTGCCTGGCCGTGGCGGGTCTGGAAGCCCGGGGTGTCGACGAACACGAACTGCGTGCCGCCCAGCGTGCGGATGCCGGTGATGCGGTGGCGCGTGGTCTGCGCCTTGTCCGACGTGATGCTGAGTTTCTGCCCCACCAGGGCGTTGAGCAGCGTGCTCTTGCCGACGTTGGGGCGGCCGACGATGGCCACCAGGCCGCAGCGCCGCGGGCCGGTGCCGGCGGCGGCTTCGGTGTCGGCGGCGTCGGTCACGCGGTGTCGTCCTGCGCCTTGAGCTCGGCCAGCAGGCGGTGCGCGGCCTCCTGCTCCGCGGCGCGGCGCGAGCGGCCCTGGCCCGAGGCCCGGCGCTCCAGGGCCGGCACGGCACACTCGACCTCGAAGGTCTGCGCGTGGGCCTGGCCGCGCGTGGCCACGATGCGGTAGCTCGGCACGGCGATGCGGCGCGCCTGCAGCCACTCCTGCAGCTCGGTCTTGGCGTCCTTCGTCCAGCTCTCGGCCTCGGTGGCCTGGATGACCTCGCCGAACAGGCCCTGCACCAGCGCGCGCGCCTTGGCGTAGCCGCCGTCCTGGAACACGGCGCCGATCAGCGCCTCCAGTGCGTCGGCCAGGATCGACGGGCGCTGCGCACCACCGCCGCGGGCTTCGCCCTCCGACAGGCGCAGCAGCTCGGGCAGGCCCAGCGCCAGCGCGGCCTTGTGCAGGCTGTCCTCGCGCACGAGGTGGGCGCGCACGCGGGTGAGGTCGCCCTCGTCGCTGCCCGAGAAGCGTTCGTACAGCAGCTCGGACACCGCCAGCGCCAGCACCGCGTCGCCCAGGAACTCAAGCCGCTCGTTGTGGTCGGCACCGAAGCTGCGGTGAGTGAGCGCGCGCAGCAGCAGCGCCGGGTTGGCAAAGCGATGGCCCAGCCGGCGCTGCAGCGGGTCGAGGCGGGCGTCGGCGGCCACGGGGCGGGGGCTCCTCAACGGCCGGGCTTGGATCGGCCCTCGTACTTGATGAGGATGTAGACCGGGCCCATGACCGGGATCTCCTTGTCGTAGGCGAAGGCCAGCACGACGCGGTCGTTCTCCTTGGTCACCTGGAGGTCCTTGCCGACGATGGCGTTGATGGAGTACTCCACTTCCTTCTGGCGGTCGAAGGCGGCGCGCGCCTCGGCCACGGTTGCGGGCTGCTCGGCGGCGATCTTGTCGATGGCTCGCTGGATCGTCAGGTACTCGGTCACCGTGGGCACGACGCGCACCACCACGTAACCGGCGAAGCCGATGATGAGGGCCCAGAACAGCAGGCCGAACAGCGTGAGGCCGCGCTGCCTGCTGCGCGGGCGGTGGAAACCGGGACAGGTCATGGAACAGGCCTTCAGTGGAACGGGCCGATGCGGCCCAGGTTGCCGAAGTTCATCCAGACGAAGAACGCCTTGCCGACGATATTCTCGTCGGGCACGAAACCCCAGTAGCGCGAGTCCTGCGAGTTGTCGCGGTTGTCGCCCATCATGAAGTAATGCCCGGGCGGCACCTTGCAGCTCACGCCCTCGGGCGTATATCGGCACTGGTCGGCGAAAGGAAAGGTCTTGGGGTCGGGCCCGAACCACGACTGGCGGCGCGGATCCACGAGGATGCGGTGCTCGACCTGACCGAGCTTCTCCGAGAACTGCGGCTCGTAGCGGCGGGAGTCGGCCTCGTAGAACTCGCCCTGGGCCGTGACGGGCACCGGCTGGCCGTTGAGGCTGAGCTTCTGGTTGGCCCAGGTCACGGTGTCGCCGGGCAGGGCGACCACGCGCTTGATGTAGTCCTGCCGCGTGTCCACCGGGTAGCGGAACACCATCACATCGCCGCGCTCGACCGGGTTGTTGTCGATGATCTTGGTGTTGATCACCGGCAGCCGCACGCCGTAGTGGAACTTGTTCACCAGGATCAGGTCGCCCACCAGCAGCGTGGGGATCATCGAACCCGACGGGATCTTGAACGGCTCGAACAGGAAGCTGCGCAGCAGGAACACGATCAGGATCACCGGGAACAGCCCGGCGGTCCAGTCCAGCCACCAGGGCTGCATCAGCAGCCTTTCCTTGGCGGCGGCGACGTCGCCATCGACCTTGTCGATGCCCATGCGGGCCAGTTCGGCGCGGCGCGCCGCGTCCTGCCGCTCGAGTTCGGAGGCCGCAGCCTCGCGGGCCGGCTTGAACCGGAAGCGCTCGGCCAGCCAGTAGCCCAGGGTGACGACCGTCAGCACGAACAGCAGCAGCGAGAAGTTGCCGGTCCAGAAGCCGAAGAACCAGCCGCCGAGGTAGGCGACGAGGGCGCCATACAGCGCAGCGGTGAGTGTGCTCATGCGGTGACCCAGGGAAGGCTCGGGCTCATTCGTCGACCTGCAGGATGGCCAGGAAGGCCTCCTGCGGCACCTCCACCGAACCGATCTGCTTCATGCGCTTCTTTCCGGCCTTCTGCTTCTCGAGCAGCTTCTTCTTGCGCGTGATGTCGCCCCCGTAGCATTTTGCCAGCACGTTCTTGCGCAGGGCCTTGATGTCCTCGCGGGCGATGATGTTCGCGCCGATGGCGGCCTGGATCGCCACGTCGTACATCTGGCGCGGGATCTGCTCGCGCATCTTGGCGGCCACGGCGCGGCCGCGGTACTGGCTCTGCGAGCGGTGCACGATCATGGCCAGCGGGTCCACGCGCTGGCCGTTGATCAGGATGTCGACCTTCACGACGTCGGCGGCGCGGTACTCCTTGAACTCGTAGTCCATGCTGGCGTAGCCGCGGCTGACGCTCTTCAGCTTGTCGAAGAAGTCCAGCACGATCTCCGCCAGCGGCAGCTCGTAGGTCAGCATGACCTGCTTGCCGTGGTAGGCCATGTTCATCTGCACGCCGCGCTTCTGGTTGGCCAGCGTCATCACGGGGCCCACGCAGTCCTGCGGCATGTACAGGTGCACGGTCACGATGGGCTCGCGGATCTCGCGGATGCGGCCCAGGTCGGGCATCTTGCTGGGGTTCTCGACCTCCAGCACCGTGCCGTCGTTCAGCTCGACCTCGTAGACCACGCTGGGCGCGGTGGTGACGAGGTCCTGGTCGAACTCGCGCTCCAGGCGCTCCTGCACGATCTCCATGTGCAGCAGGCCCAGGAAGCCGCAGCGGAAGCCGAAGCCCAGGGCCTGGCTCACCTCGGGCTCGTAGCGCAGGCTGGAGTCGTTGAGCTTGAGCTTCTCCAGCGCGTCGCGCAGCTGGTCGTACTCGCTGGCCTCGGTGGGGTACAGCCCGGCGAAGACCTGCGGCTGGATCTCCTTGAAGCCCGGCAGCGGCTCGGTGGCCGGGCCGGCGTTGTTCGTGAGCTTCTTCTCCAGCGTGAGGGTGTCGCCCACCTTGGCAGCGGCCAGCTCCTTGATGCCGCAGATGACGAAGCCCACCTCGCCGGCGCGCAGCTCGTCGCGCGGCACGCTCTTGGGCGTGAACACGCCCAAGTGCTCGATGCCGTAGACGGCGTTGGTGGCCATCAGCCGGATGCGCTCGCCCTTGCCCAGCTTGCCGTCGACCACGCGCACCAGCATCACGACGCCGACGTAGTTGTCGAACCAGGCGTCGATGATCATCGCCCGCGGCGGGCCGTCGGGGTTGCCGCGCGGCGGCGGCATGCGGGCTATCACGGCCTCGAGGATGTCGTCGATGCCCATGCCCGTCTTGGCGCTGCAGGGGATCGCGTGCTCGGCGTCGATGCCGATGACGTCCTCGATCTCCGACTTCGCGTTCTCGGGATCGGCCTGGGGCAGGTCCATCTTGTTCAGCACGGGCACGACCTCGACGCCGAGTTCCAGCGCCGTGTAGCAGTTGGCCACCGTCTGCGCCTCCACGCCCTGGCTGGCGTCCACCACCAGCAGCGCGCCCTCGCAGGCACTGAGCGAGCGGCTCACCTCGTACGAGAAGTCGACGTGTCCCGGGGTGTCGATCAGGTTCAGGTTGTAGACCCGGCCGTCGCGCGCCGTGTACTGCAGCGCCGCGGTCTGCGCCTTGATGGTGATGCCGCGCTCGCGCTCGATGTCCATGGAGTCGAGCACCTGCGCCTCCATCTCGCGGTCGCTCAGGCCGCCGCAGCGCTGGATGAGTCGGTCGGCCAGCGTGCTCTTGCCGTGATCGATGTGGGCAATGATGGAGAAGTTGCGGATGTGGTTCATGCGATTCGGAGGGCGGGCTTCGTGCCGCGATCAAAGCGGCGAAGCCGCTTCAGCGAAAGCTCATGTCGCGTGGCGACGTGAAGGCGCGCAGCGCCGGGCTGAAGCTAAAAAAAAGGCGCGTCCAAGGGGTGACGCGCCTTCCAACAGAACGTTTGGCAACTGCTTGTTGGAAGTCCATTGTAGCCAAAAGGACCAGCCGGGAACCCGCGCCAATGCTTGATTTCCGGCCGTTGCGGGTTTCCGACAAGGAAAGTTATCCACAGATCATCCACATGCTGGAGCTGGCTTTGGGCGTCTGTGGCGAGGCCACCACGCGAGCCCGCCGAGCAGGCTGAATCGGCTGCGAACAACCCGGATTTTAGACGTCAGCCCGCCTAATCCCGGGCCCAAGGGACTTGAAGTGAAAGACCACTCACTTCTGGTCCGATTCGAACCGACCCGAGGTCCGGCCCGCGCTCCCCGCCGCCGGGCCGCGCCGACTGCGTCGATCCCACATCATGAAAAGACCCGCCGGGCAAGTCGGGCGCTCGCTGGCCGGCGCGGGCAAGCGGCGCCCGGTCGGCCGCGAGCTCAGCGGCTGAGGCGGATGACGATGTAGGTCACCCACTCGCCGCGACGCACCAGCGCCGTGACGGTGCGCGCCTTCTCCACCCGTTGCACGGTGGCATTGAACTGGCGCAGGTCGGTGACCTCCGTGTTGTCCAGCGCGAGGATCACGTCGCCTTCGCGGAGGCCGGCCCGGGCGGCCGGGCCCTCGACGCTGTCGACGCGCACGCCTCCCTTCAGGCGCAGCTCGCGCTTCTGCGCCTCGGTGAGGTCGCTCACGCCCAGGCCGAGCGTGCTCTTGGCGGCGGCCGGGGGTGCATTGGGCTCGGCGGCGGCGCGTCGGGTGGGGCGCTCGGCCTCGAACTCGCCGATCGTCACCGTGAGGTCGCGCGTGGCCCCGCGGCGGAACACTTGCAGCACGGCCTTGGAGCCGGGCTTCAGGCCCCCGATCAGGCGCGGCAGGTCGGCCGAGCGTTCGACCGCCTTGCCGTCGACGCGCAGGATGATGTCGCCGGCCTCCAGGCCCGCCTTGTCGGCCGGCTGGTCGCGCTCCACGCCGTTGACCAGCGCGCCGCGCGCGGCCCCGAGCCCGATGGACTCGGCCACCTCCTTGCCGACCTGGCCGATCTGCACGCCGATGCGGCCGCGGATCACGCGGCCCACGGTGCGCAGCTGCTCGGCCACGCGCATGGCCTCGTCGATGGGGATCGCGAAGCTGATTCCCATGAAGCCGCCTGAGCGGCTGTAGATCTGCGAGTTGATGCCCACGACCTCGCCGCGCATGTTCAGCAGCGGGCCGCCGGAGTTGCCGGGATTGATGGCGACGTCGGTCTGGATGAACGGCAGGTACTCGCCGGTGTCGCGCTGCTTGGCGCTGACGATGCCCGCGGTCACGGTGTTGTCCAGCCCGAAGGGCGAACCGATGGCCATCACCCACTCGCCCACCTTCAGGCGGTTGATGTCGCCGATGCGCACGGCCGGCAGCCCTGTGGCCTCGACCTTGACCACGGCTACGTCGGTACGGCGGTCGGTGCCGACGATGCGAGCCTTGAGCTCGCGCTTGTCGGTGAGCGTGACGATGACCTCGTCGGCCCCGTCGACGACGTGGGCGTTGGTCATGATGAAGCCGTCGGCGCTGAGGATGAAGCCCGAGCCCACGCCTCTTGGCGTGGCGTCCTCGTCGCCGTCGCCCCGCGGGCCGCCTCGCGGGCCGGGCCGCTGGTTGGGCATGGGGATGCCGAAGCGACGGAAGAACTCCTCCAGGCCGGGATCGACGTTGCCGCCGCCGCCGGCACTGCTGCGTCGCTCGGTGGTGCGGATGTTGACGACGCTGGGGCTCACGCGCTCGACCAGTTCGGTGAAGTCGGGCAGGCCGCTCACCGCGGCCTGCGGCTGGGCCATCGCGGGCTGCGGCGTCAGCATGGTGGCTGGCGCTGCGAGCGCCAGGCTCAGCAGGGCCGGCGCGATCCAGGGGGCAGCGCGGTCGAGGGTTCGGTGGCGGATCTTCATGGCGTGGGCAGGCAAGAGGAAGGAAGCGGGCGGGTCGAATGGAAGGGCGGCGGCCGGACTCAGGGCTTGCGCCGCTCCAGTGCATCGGCAAACAGGCGGAGCGTGGGCACCGGCACGTCCCCGACGACGGTGATCCAGTGTGCGTCGCGGCGTACCGTCAGGGTGGCCGTGGCGCCGCGCTGGGCGTGCAGCTCCTGGCGGTGGCGCTCAGGCTGGTAGGGCTCGGCGAACACCGACACGTGCGTGAGCCCGTCCGTGAACACCGCCTGCATCACGGCACCGCCCTCGCCGGGCGAACCCAGGCCGCGCTTGAGGCAGCCGGCGAGCGTGAAGCCCTGCACCGGCCGCGTCACGCTCCAGCCCTCGGCCTCGAGCGTGGTGCGCTGTTGCTGCGGGCGCGTCACCTGGTAACCGTCGAGCCGGTTGAGCCACTGCGTCACCTGGTCGGGACGGGGCTTGACCCCGAGCTCGATCTCGGAGAAGGCGTGCGACTCCAGCGCCGTGTTCAGGGCCGCCCGCGCTTCGGCGGCCGGGGCCAGCACGTCGGCGCGCAGCATCAGGCCCGTGGTCATGTCGGTCCACAGGCGCTGGGCGTAGCGCAGCAGGTCGCGCGGCTGCATGCGCAGCACCTGGGCCTCGCGGCCGGCCACGCGCGCTGCGCCTTCCAGCCGCAGCTCATAGCTCTCCAGCGCCTGCGGGTCGACGGACTGCGGCGTCGTTCCCCAGGCCGGCAGCGTCTCGCGCTTCTCGATCACGGCCACGCGACTGCCGGGCCAGACGGTCTGGACCAGGTCGTTGTGGCGCACGATGCGGTGCTGGCGACCGTCCAGGGTCTCCAGCAGCTCGTAGGTCTGCTCGCCGACGCGGTAGTGGCGCACCCGTGAACTCGTGAAGTGGCCGCCGGCGCTGTACACCAGGGTGCCCTCGTAGTTGCCATTGCGTGCCGCCTGCTGCGCGCGCGCCAGCCACTGCCGCGCCTCGGCAGCCGGCAGCAGCGTGTCGGCGGCGGCCGGCTGGGCCTGCGCGGGCGCCGCGCCCGCCAGCACCAGGGCCCACGGCAGCATGGCGGGGCACAGCGCCCGCCAAAGCTCTAGGCGGCCCATCAGCGCTGCGGCACGGGGGCCACGGTGACGTCGACCTGGCGAACGCCCGGCGGCAGCAGCGAGAGGCCGCCGGCCGCGCCCTGGTGCACGCGCATGAACTCCTCGATGCGGGCGTCGCGCAGCACGCCGTCGCGCAGCACCGGCGTGGAGGCCGGCTCGACGCTCGGCGTGGCCTGGGGCGCGGCGGCCAGCGGCACGGCCGCGCCGGGGGCGTCGCCACCCGCCCGCGACATGACCAGCAGCCCGGCCACCACGGCCACGCCCGCTGCGCTGGCCACCGCGGCGGCCGGCAGGCGCCAGCGCGCACCGCGCGGCGTCACCGTCGGCAACGCCGCGGGCGCCAGCACCACCGGCTCGGCCGCCAGCCGCTCGCGCAGGCCGGCCATGAAGGCAGCGTCGTGGCCCGGCGGCGTGGCGAGGTCGGGCGTGCGCAGCACGTCGCCGATCAGGTGGTAGGCGTGCCAGTCGGCGCGCACGCGGCTGCCGGCGGCGCCGCCCTCCCGCAGCGCGAGCAGGGCACGGTCGAGCGCCTCGGCATCGCCGTCGGCGGCGGCCGAGAGCCACTCGGGCGAAGTCGGGGAAGGACTCTCGGGATGCGGGCGTGGCGAGGGGGAAGACATGGCTGAATGGACTTCGGAGGAGAGTGATGGCTTACCAGCGGGTGCCTTCGGGCCGGTCGAGCAGCGGGCGCAGGCGTTCCGCGATGGCCTCGCGGGCACGGAAGATGCGCGACCGCACGGTTCCGATGGGGCAGTTCATGACGTCGGCAATCTCTTCGTAGCTCAGGCCTTCGATCTCGCGCAGCGTGACCGCCTGCCGCAGGTCTTCGGACAGCGCCTCGATCGCGGCGTTCACCGCCAGGGCGATCTGCTTGCTGGCCAGCACCGCGTCCGGCGTCTCGCCGTCGCTTGGTTCGAATCCGCGGACGGAAGTTTCGTCACCCTCGTCCGGAAGTTGCATCGCGGACTCGGGAATCACCGGATCCCGCTTCAGATCGACCAGCGCCTTCTTGGCGGTGTTGACGGCGATCCGGTACATCCACGTGTAGACGGCGCTGTCGCCGCGGAACTGCGGCAGCGCCCGGTAGGCGCGGATGAAGCTCTCCTGGGCGATGTCCTGCACCAGCGCGTCGTCGCGCACCATGCGGCCGATGAGGCGCTCGATGCGCCGCTGGTACTTCATCACCAGCAGTTCGAAGGCGCGCGGGTCGCCGCGCTGGGCGCGGGCGACCAGCTGCGCGTCGGTGTCGGGCTCGCCGGTGGTCATGGGCCGGGCCGGCTCAGGGCGTCAGCGGCGGCTGGCCCGCGGGGTCGGTGGCCGGCGCGGCGCGGCCGGCGAACAGCGCCACGCGCAGCGCGTGCCACGGCGCGCCGACACCGGCGCGGTGCGGCAGCAGCCAGCGCGCGCGGCCGCCGGCATCGGGCGTCCAGCGCAGCAGCAACACGTGGTGGAAGTCCAGCTGCACGGCCACCCGGCCGGGGCGGCCATCGCAGTGCCAGCGCTCGCCGTCCCAGGCCAGCGCGGCCCGGCCGCCAGGGCCCAGCCAGTGGCCCAGCACCGCGCCGGGCACCAGCGCCAGCCAGCCCCAGGCCGGCGAAGCGCCGGCGTGGCCGGCCACCCAGGCCGCCATCGAGGCCGACGCCAGGGCCGCCAGCAGCGCCACGGCGTGCCGCGCCGCCGCCGGCGGGCTCACGGCCACCTCGACGGCGGGCGCCGCGCGCATGGTCGACCGGGGCGCGGACGGCCCGTCAGGCGCGCCGGAACACCAGCGTGCCGTTGGTGCCGCCGAAGCCGAAGTTGTTCTTCACCGCGACGTCGATCCGCATCTCGCGCGCGGTGTTGGCGCAGTAGTCCAGGTCGCACTCGGGGTCCTGGCTGAAGATGTTGATCGTGGGCGGCGAGACCTGGTGGTGCACCGCCAGCACCGTGAACACCGACTCGATGCCGCCGGCCCCGCCCAGCAGGTGCCCGGTCATCGACTTGGTCGAGTTCACGACCATCCGCCGGGCGTGGTCGCCGAAGGCCATCTTGACGGCGTTGGTCTCGTTGATGTCGCCCAGTGGCGTGCTCGTGCCGTGGGCGTTGAGGTAGTGCACCTCGTCGGCGTTGACGCCGGCATTGCGCAGCGCCGCCTTCATGCTGCGCTTGGGGCCGTCGACGTTCGGCGCCGTCATGTGGAAGGCGTCGGCCCCCATGCCGAAGCCCGCGAGCTCGGCGTAGATCCTGGCGCCGCGCCGCCGCGCGTGCTCGTATTCCTCGAGCACCAGCACGCCGGCACCCTCGCCGAGCACGAAGCCGTCGCGGTCCTTGTCCCAGGGGCGGCTGGCGGTAGCGGGGTCGTCGTTGCGCGTGGACAGCGCGCGCGCCGCCGCGAAGCCGCCGATGCCCAGCGGGCTGACCGTGCTCTCGGCGCCGCCGGCGACCATCACGTCGGCGTCGCCGTACTCGATCAGCCGGCCGGCCTCGCCGATGCAGTGCAGGCCCGTGGTGCAGGCCGTCACGATGGCCAGGTTCGGGCCGGTGAAGCCGTACTGGATGGACACGTGCCCCGAGATCATGTTGATGATCGAGGCCGGCACGAAGAACGGGCTGATGCGCCGCGGCCCCTTGGCCGTGTAGTCGGCATGCGTCTGCTCGATCATGGGCAGGCCGCCGATGCCCGAGCCGACCATCACGCCGATGCGCTCGGCCGCTTCCTCGCCGAGCGCTTCGCCCGTGGGCAGGCCGGCGTCGCGCACCGCCTGCATGGCCGCCGCCATCCCGAAGTGGATGAAGGTGTCCATGTGGCGGGCTTCCTTGGCCGAGATGTAGTCCTCGATCCGGAAGTCCTTGACCTCGCCGGCGAAGCGGCAGGCCATGGCGCTGGCGTCGAAACGCGTGATCGGCCCGATGCCCGAGCGCCCGGCCACCAGGTTGGCCCAGCCCTCGGTGACGCTGTTGCCGACCGGGCTGACCAGCCCCAGGCCCGTGACGACGACCCTGCGACGCGTGCTCATGCGCAGCCGGTTGCCCTTCAGGCCTTCTGGTGCGAAACCGCGTAGTCGATCGCCAGCTGCACCGTGGTGATCTTCTCGGCCTCTTCGTCGGGGATCTCGATGCCGAACTCGTCCTCGAGCGCCATCACCAGTTCGACGGTGTCGAGCGAATCGGCGCCCAGGTCGGCGACGAAGGCCTTCTCGTTGGTCACGTCGGACTCGGGCACGCCGAGCTGTTCGGCAATGATCTTCTTGACTCGGGCTTCGATATCGCTCATGACTCCTCCTGGAGTGGGATCGGAAAAACGCCGCGGATTCTAGCGGCCGGGGTTCGGATTGCCTGACGGCGCGGCTGGGGGCGCTCAGCCCATGGCCATGCCGCCGTTGACGTGCAGCTCGGTGCCGGTGACGTAACCCGCGCCCGGGCCGGCCAGGAAGGCCACCGCGGCGGCCACCTCGTCGGCCTGGCCGAGCCGGCCGAGCGGGATCTGCGCCATCAGCGCGGCCCGCGCGGCCTCGGGCAGGCCCTCGGTCATGTCGGTGGCGATGAAGCCGGGCGCCACGCAGTTGACGGTGACGTTGCGCGGGCCGAGTTCGCGCGCCAGTGCGCGGCTCAGGCCCGCGACCCCGGCCTTGGCCGCCGCGTAGTTGGCCTGGCCGGCGTTGCCGACCACGCCCACGACGCTGGTGATGTTGACGATGCGGCCGAAGCGCTGCTTCATCATCGGCCGCGACGCCGCGCGGCAGGCGCGGAACACGGCCTTCAGGTTGGTGTCGTGCACGGCGTCCCAGTCCTGGTCGCGCATGCGCATGGACAGCATGTCGCGCGTGATGCCGGCGTTGTTGACCAGCACGTGCAGGCCGCCGTGGCGCTTGACGACGCCGTCGATCGCGGCATCGAGCGCCGCGCCGTCGGTGACGTCGAGCACGATGCCCTCGCCGCCGTGCGGCGCCAGCGCCTCGCTGATGCCGGCGGCGCCAGCCTCGGTGGTGGCCGTGCCGACGACCCGGAAGCCGTCGGCCGCGAGCTTCAGCGCGATGGCGCGGCCGATGCCGCGCGAGGCGCCGGTGACGAGGGCGATCTGCACACCCTCCCGATCGCCCTGAGCTTGTCGAAGGGTCATGCCAGCAGCTCCTGGGCCGCCTTCAGGCTGGCCGGGTCGAGGATGGTGGTGGTCTGGATCTCGGCGTCGACGCGCTTGACGAGCCCGGCCAGCACCTTGCCCGGGCCGCACTCGACGACGTGCTGCAGGCCGCGGGCCTTGAGCGCCAGCGTGAGCTCCACCCAGCGCACCGGGCCGAAGGCCTGGCGGAAGAGCGCGTCGCGGATGGCGTCGGGCTCGGCGGGAGCGGCGACGTCGATGTTGTTCAGCACCGGGATGGCCGGCGCGGCGATGGCCACCGTGGCCAGCCGCGCGCGCAGCTCGTCGGCCGCCGGCTTCATCAGCGCGCAGTGGAAGGGCGCCGATACGGGCAGCAGCAGCGCGCGCTTGGCGCCGGCAGCCTTGAGCAGCTCGCAGGCCTTGTCGACCGCGGCCTTGCTGCCGGCGATGACGGTCTGCTTCGGATCGTTGAAGTTGGCGGGCGACACCGGCTCGCCGGTGGCGGCCGCAGCCTGCTCGCAGCCATCGCGCACGGCGCCGGCCTCCAGGCCCAGGATGGCGGCCATGGCCCCGGCGCCCACGGGCACGGCACGCTGCATGGCCTCGGCGCGGAAGCGCACCAGCGGCAGCGCATCGGCCAGCGTCAGCGCGCCGGCCGCCACCAGCGCGCTGTACTCGCCCAGCGAGTGCCCGGCCACCGCGGCGGGCATCGCGCCGCCCTCGGCGCGCCAGGCGCGGAAGCAGGCGATGGCCGCCGTCAGCATCACCGGCTGCGTGTTGGTGGTGAGTTCCAGCGCCTCTTTCGGGCCGTCGTGGATGAGGGCGCCGAGGTCCTGGCCCAGCGCCGCGGAGGCCTCGGCCAGGGTGTCGCGCACGGCGGGGTGGTCGCCCCAGGCGTCGAGCATGCCGACCGACTGGGAACCCTGCCCCGGGAAGACGAAGGCGAAAGCGGGCATCGTGAAGATCTTGAAGGGAGTGTCGAGAACGCGGCGGCTCAGAAATCGAGCAGCACCGCACCCCAGGTGAAGCCGCCGCCCACGCCTTCGAGCAGCACGCTGTCGCCGCGGCGGATGCGGCCGTCGCGCACGGCCACGTCCAGCGCCAGCGGCACCGAGGCGGCCGAGGTGTTGCCGTGCTCGTCCACCGTGGCCACCAGCCGCTCGGGCGCGAGCTTCAGCTTCTTCGCGGTGGCCTGCATGATGCGGATGTTGGCCTGGTGCGGCACCAGCCAGTGCAGGCTCTCGGGGGCGCGGCCGGCCTTGGACAGCACGGCCCGCGCGGCATCTTCGAGCACGCCCACGGCCAGCTTGAAGACGGCCTGGCCGTCCATGCGCAGCAGCGGCGAGCCCACCACCTGCCCGCCGGCCACGGTGCCGGGCGTGCACAGGATGCCGACGTGGCGGCCATCGGCGTGCAGGTCGGACGCCAGGATGCCGGGCTCGGCGCTGGCCTCCAGCACCACGGCGCCGGCGCCGTCGCCGAACAGCACGCAGGTCGTGCGGTCGTCGAAGTCGAGGATGCGCGAGAAGACCTCGGCGCCCACCACCAGCGCGCAGCGTGCGCTGCCGGTGCGGATCAGGGCGTCGGCCACCGTCAGCGCGTAGACGAAGCCCGAGCACACCGCCTGCACGTCGAAGGCCGGGCAGCCGTGCACGCCCAGCTTGTTCTGCAGGATGGTGGCGGTGGACGGGAACACCATGTCCGGCGTGGACGTGGCCACCACGATGAGGTCGACGTCCTCGGCGCGGCGCCCGGCCGCCGCCAGTGCCGCCCGGCAGGCGGGCAGGGCGAGGTCCGAGCAGGTCACGCCGTCGTCGGCGAAGTGGCGGAAACGGATGCCGGTGCGCTCGACGATCCAGGCGTCGCTGGTCTCCAGCCCGCGCTCGGCCAGCATGGCGGCCATGTCGTCGTTGCTCAGGCGGCGCGGCGGCAGGTGGCTGCCGGTGCCGGTGATGCGCGAGTGCGGCGCGCTCATCCGGCGTCCTGCGCGGCCGTGCCCGGCATGGCCCTGAGCGTGGGCACGATCATGTCGCGCACGCGGTCCACCAGGCGGTGCGCCGCGGCCTCGTGGGCGCGAGCCAGCGCCACCTCGAAGGCATAGGCGTCGGCCGAGCCGTGGCTCTTGAACACCAGCCCCCGCAGGCCCAGCAGCGCGGCGCCGTTGTAGCGGCGCGGGTCGACCCGGCGCTTGAGGCGATTGAGCACAGGCAGCGCCACCAGGGCCGCCAGCCGGGCGAAGGGGCCGCGCGTGAACTCCTGCTTGATGAACTCGCTGAGCATGGAGGCCAGGCCTTCGCTGGTCTTCAGCAGCACGTTGCCGACGAAACCGTCGCACACGACGACGTCGACCGTGCCCCTGAAGATGTCGTTGCCCTCGACGTTGCCGTGGAAGCGGATCTGCCCGGCCTCGCCGGCCGCGCGCAACAGCTCGCCGGCGCGCTTGATGGTGTCGCTGCCCTTGATGGCTTCCTCGCCGATGTTGAGCAGGCCGACCAGGGGCTCGGCCTTGCCGTCCACCGCCGTGACCAGGGCGCTGCCCATCACCGCGAACTGCAGCAGGTGCTCGGGCGTGCAGTCGACGTTGGCGCCGAGGTCGAGCACGGTGGTGTAACCGTCGTTGCGGTTGGGCATCACGGTGGCGATCGCCGGGCGGTCGATGCCGTCGAGAGTCTTGAGGATGTAGCGTGCCACGGCCATCAGCGCGCCGGTGTTGCCGGCCGACACGCAGGCCTGCACGCCAGTGGCGGCTCCGTCCTTGACCTGCTGCAGCGCCACGCGCAAGGACGAATCTCGCTTCCGGCGCAGGGCGACCTCGACCGAGTCGTCCATGGTCACCACCTCGGTGGCGACGACGCGCGTGCAGCGCGCCCAGCCGGCCGCGGGCGCGAGCGCGGCCTCGGTGCCCACGAGCACCAGCTCGGCATCGGGGTGGCTGTCCAGGAACGCGCGACAGGCCGGCAGCGTGACCGCCGGGCCGTGGTCGCCGCCCATGCAGTCGACGGCGATGCGGACGCGCGGGGAATGCTCAGCGCTCACGGCGGGCCGCAGCGCAGGTGGTCTCAGGCGTCGGCCTTGGTCTTCAGGACCTTGCGGCCGCGGTAGAAGCCGGTGGGGCTGATATGGTGGCGCAGGTGCACCTCGCCGGTGGTGGGCTCCACGGCCGTGCCGGGGGCGGCGACGGCGTTGTGCGATCGGTGCATGCCGCGCTTGGACGGCGACTTCTTGTTCTGCTGAACGGCCATGGCTGGGCTCCGTAGCGGCTGGAAGCGGCAAAGTGGGCAGCCGCAAGGGCTGCGAGGGTACGCCTGCAGCAGGCCGCAGGCCGGGCGTCGCGCCGTCTGCAGCCCCGTTTCAGGGCGCGTGGTCCGCGTCGCAAAGCCCGCTAGTGTAGCAGCGTGGGCCGACGAGGGTCAGGTGGGGTCGCCGGCCTTGCGCAGCGCCGCCAGCGCCGCGAAGGGGTTGGGCCGTGTCTCGCCGGCCGGCTCGGCGGCCTCGGGCTGTGGCAGCGGCTGCGGGCATCTGCCCTCGTGGCGCGGCACCAGCGGCAATTCCAGGATCAGCTCGTCCTCGACCAGCGCGCGCAGGTCCAGGCGCGGCTCGAGCACGAGGTGGTCGTCGTCGCTGTCGGCGTCGAGCCGCTCGGCCTCGGCCTCGCTGCCGACGAAGCGGAAGCGGCGCTCCAGCGACAGCGGCTGGTGCAGGGCCTGCAGGCAGCGCTGGCACTGCAGGGTGACGTGAGCGTGCGCTTCGAGTTCGAGCCACTGCTGGGGCGGGCTGCCCACCGGCTCCACCTGGCTGAAGCGGGCCTGCCAGCCGACGCGCTCGTCGGCCGCCGGCGGCACGAACAGGCTGGCGGCGAGGCGCGGCAGATCGGCCAGCGGCCAGGCGCCGAGCAGGGTCTCGCCATCGCGGCACAGCGCCGCCGCGGGGACTGCCAGGGGATCGGTGCGGCGTTCGCGGGCCATGGTCGGGGTGCGTGCAGGCTCGGGCGACGAGAGACGGGCGATGGGAGACCGAGGCAGTGTAGCCAGCCCGCTGCGGCCGGCGCGGCGGCCACAATCGCCCCATGCGCCCTGCCCTGATCCTGGCCTCCACGTCGCGTTACCGGCGCGAGCTGCTGCAGCGCCTGCGCCTGCCCTTCGACGTGGTGTCGCCCGGGGTCGACGAGACGCCGCTGCCGGGCGAGGCCCCGGCCACGCTGGCACTGCGCCTGGCGCTGGCCAAGGCGCGCGCCGTGCACGCGCGTCGGCCTGGGGCGGTGGTGATCGGCTCCGACCAGGTGGCCGACCTCGATGGCGAACCCATCGGCAAGCCGCACACGCACGAACGCGCGGTGGCCCAGCTCACACGCCTGTCGGGCCGCAGCGTCGTCTTCCAGACCGGCGTGGCGGTGGTCGCGCCGGGCTTCGAGCGCGCGCTGCTGGCGCCGGTGCGCGTGCGCTTCCGCGCGCTGGCGCCCGCGGAGATCGAGCACTACCTGCGCACCGAGCAGCCCTACGACTGCGCCGGCAGCGCCAAGAGCGAGACGCTGGGCATCGCGCTGCTCGACGCCATCGACAGCGACGACCCGACGGCGCTGGTGGGGCTGCCGCTGATCCGCACCTGCGCGCTGCTGCGCGAGGCGGGCATCGACCCTCTGGCCGCGGCATGACGGCGCCCGGCACGATGTGGCTGGTGCCGGCGCCGCTGGACCTGGGCGCCGCCGAGACGCCGCTCGACACCGTGCTCCCGCGGGCCGTGCTGGCCCGCGCCGCCACGCTGCAGCACTGGGTGGTCGAAGACGCCAAGTCGGCGCGCGCGCTGCTGAGGCGCGTCGGCCAGCTCGTGCCGCTGGCGCAGCCGCTGCAGGCGCTGCACCTGGTGGAGCTGCCGCGGCCGCCCAAGGGCAGCCCGCGCCCGGGCACCACCGCCATCGACTGGCGCGCCCTGCTGGCGCCGGCGCTGCGGGGCCACGACCTGGGCCTGCTCAGCGAGGCCGGCCTGCCCGCCGTGGCCGACCCCGGCAGCCTGCTCGTGGCCGCCGCGCACGAGGCCGGCGTACCGGTGCAGCCGCTGGCGGGGCCCAGTTCGCTGATGCTGGCCCTGGCGGCCAGCGGCCTGAACGGCCATAGCTTTGCCTTCGTGGGCTACCTGCCGAAGGAGGCCGAGGCGCGCACGGCGAGGATCCGCGAGCGCGAGGCCGGCTCGCGCCGGCCGGCGCAGACGCAGCTGGCCATCGAGACGCCCTACCGCAACGCCGCGCTGCTGCAGGC
>JBKDQY010000265.1:0-17174 GCA_046341655.1 Betaproteobacteria bacterium
GAAGCCCGAGGAGATGGCCAAGCAGCGCGTCACCTTCCGCGAGGGCGCGCAGGCGCAGGGCATCGGCGAAGCCAAGGCCGACGAGGTCTTCGACCTGATGGAGAAGTTCGCGGGCTACGGCTTCAACAAGAGCCATGCTGCGGCCTACTCGCTGCTGGCCTACCACACGGCCTGGATCAAGGTGCACTGCGCGGCCGAGTTCTACGCCGCGAACATGACCATCGAGGCCGACAACACCGACAAGCTCAAGGTGCTGCTGGCCGACGCGCTGCTGGCCGGCATCCGCTTCGAGCCGCCGTGCATCAACCGCGGCACGGTTCGCTTCGAGCCGGTGGCCGACGACGGGGTGCGCTACGGCCTGGCGGCCGTCAAGGGCACGGGTGCCGGCGCCATAGAGGCCATCGTCGCGGCGCGCGAGGGCCGAGCCGGGGAGGGCGGCGGTCCCTTCCGCAGCCTGTTCGACTTCTGCGCGCGCGTCGACCGCAAGGCCGTCAACAAGCGCGCGGTGGAGGCGCTGGTCAAGGCCGGCGCGTTTGATGCGCTGCACACCGACCGCGCCGCCGCGTTGGCCAGCGTGGGCCTGGCCTTCGACTGGGCCGACACGCAGCAGGCCAACGCGCTGCAGGGCGGCCTGTTCGACTTCGACGGCGGCGACGCGCACGGCTCGAGCACGCAGGAACCGGCCCTGGCCGCGGTGCCGCCCTGGACGCTGCACGAGAAGCTCGTGCAGGAGAAGACGGCCGTGGGCTTCTACCTCAGCGGCCACCTGTTCGAGGCCTTCGCCGACGAGGTGCGGCGCTTCGCGAAGACGCCCATCGCCAGCCTGGTGGACAGCCGCGAGCCGCAGCTGCTGTCCGGCATCGTGACCGACCCGCGCAGCGTCAACGGGCAGCGCGGCCGGGTGCTGATCTTCCGGCTCGACGACGGCAGCGAGAGCATCGAGGCCGTGGCCCCCGACGAGCTGTTCGAGGCCCACCGCGACTGGGCCGCCGAAGACCGGCTGCTGGTGGTGCAGGGCAAGGTGCAGCCCGATCGTTTCAGCGGCGGCCTGCGCCTGAACGTGACGCAGGCCTGGGACCTGCCGGCTGCGCGCGCGCGCTTCGGCAAGCACCTGGCGGTGGCGCTCAACGGCGGCCTGCCGCCGGTGGCCGACGTGCTGAAGCTGTGGCCCGCCCGCCGCGAGGAGACGGAGCACGGCGAGTTGCTGCAGGGCCTGGCGATCCGCCTGAAGCTGCAGCGGCCGGGCGCCGTGGGCGAGATCGACCTCGGCGACGACGCCCGCTTCTGGCCCTGCGACGAGGCCCTGGGCCGCTGGCGCAGCATCGCGCACGGCGGCGCGGCGCAGGTCGTCTACGAGTGAGCGTGCGCGGTCCGGCCGGCCCGGCGCTATCGTCGGGCCCATGCACGAAAGTCCGCTGACCGCCCTGGTGTTGAGCGGCGGCGGCGCCCGCGCCGCCTACCAGGTGGGTGTGCTGCGGGCGCTGGTGGGCATCCGCCGCGGCGCGCTCGGGCCGCGGGCGCGGCTCGCCAACCCCTTCGGCATCATCGTCGGCACCTCCGCCGGCGCCATCAACGCCGCTGCGCTGGCCGCGAACGCCGACCGCTTCGAGGGTGCGGTCGAGGCGCTGGCCAAGGTCTGGCAGGACTTCGCCGCCGAGCAGGTGTACCGGGCCGATTCGCTGGGCGTCATCCGCTCGGGCGCGCAGTGGCTCACGATGCTCTCGGTGGGCTGGCTCGTCGCGCGCTGGCGCCGTGCCCGGCCGCGGTCGCTGCTGGACAACCGCCCGCTGGCGGGGCTGCTGCAGCGCCTGGTGCCGCTGGAGCGCGTGCCCCTGCTGCTGGCCGAGCGCCACCTGCACGCCTGGGCGGTGACGGCCTCGAGCTACACCACGGGCGAGCACGTCACCTTCTACGACAGCGCCGCGCCCGTGGCGCCCTGGCAGCGCTCGCAGCGCCTGGCGGTGGCGCATCGCATCGGCCACGAGCACCTGCTGGCGAGCTCGGCCATCCCGTTCGTGTTTCCGTCGGTCAGCCTGCAGGCCGCGGGACAGGCCGGCTGGTACGGCGACGGCTCCATGCGGCAGACGGCGCCGCTGTCGCCGGCCATCCACCTGGGCGCGCAGCGGCTGGTCATCATCGGTGCCGGCCGAATGCAGGAGCCCGCCGGCCGGGTGGTGCCGGCCGGCGGCTACCCGAACCTTGCGCAGATCGCGGGCCACGCCCTGTCGAGCATCTTCCTGGACGCCTTGGCGGTGGACGTGGAGCGCATGCGGCGCATCAACCGCACGCTGGCGCTGCTGCCCGAGTCGGCCCTGGCCGACAGCGAGCTGCGGCCGCTGGAGGCGCTGGTGATCTCGCCCAGCCAGCGCATCGACGACGTGGCGGCGCGCCACCTGCACGCGCTGCCGCTGCCGGTGCGCTCGCTGCTGCGCGGCGTGGGCGTGGGCGCCGGCGGGGTGCCGGCCGCGGACGGCGCAGGCGTGCAGGGCGCGGCGCTGGCGAGCTACCTGCTGTTCGAGGCGCCGTTCACCCGTGAGCTCATGGCCCTGGGCGAGGCCGACACGGTGGCGCGCCAGGACGAGGTGCTGCGCTTCTTCGGCTGGGACGTGGCGCCGGCCCGCACGCCCCGCGGCGGGCCGGACATCGAGCTGCCCTGACGCCCGGGGGGCGCCAGGGCGGGTGGCGGCAGGCCCGCTCAGGCCTTCTCGCTCTTGTCGCCCTTCATGGGCTTGTCGGCCTTGGCCGGCCGGGCGGCCTTCTCGGGCTTGGGCGGCAGCGCCTGCGCGTCGAAGGCCGCGCCCCCGACCGTCAGGCCGTTGGCCGAGAGCTTGACGGCGTTGCCGGCACCCACGCCGCCGACGCGGTCCACGAAGTCGGCCCAGCTCTTGAAGGAGCCGGCCTCGCGGGCCTTGAGGATCTTGCCCGACAGGCCCGGCCCGATGCCCTTGACGGACTCGAGCTCGGCCTGCGAGGCGCGGTTCACGTCGGTGGCCTGGGCCAGCAGCGGGGCGCACAGGGCGAGGGTGGCGGCGATGGCGGTGATGAGGTTGCGGATCATGGGGGTTCTCCTGAGGGTGACGATCGGTCGATCGGGTTGAGGGGCTCCTGCATCCCGCCGCACCGGCCGCGTGGGCCTCGTGGCGTCGGGATGGGAGGCATTCTTCGAAGCCGGCCCCGCACGGTCATTCCCTCGCGACGGGGCACGCCGGGGGAGCCGCGGACGGGGGTGGCGGGCCATCCCCCGGGCGGGGGCTGGACCGGGCGCTCAGCGTGGCTGGGTGACGGCCGCGCGCACCGCGGCCAGCACCTCGGCAGCCGCGGGCCAGCGGCCCAGGCCGCCGAGCACCGCGACGCGCGCGGCGGGCCCGCGCGGGCGCCACAGCGCGGGGTCGCTGGGGCCCATCACGCTGACCAGCGGCGCGCCCACTGCGGCGGCCACGTGCGCCGGGCCGGTGTCGTTGGACACCATGGCTGCGGCGCGCGCCAGCAGCGCGGCGTACACACCCAGGTTCACGCCGGGCAGCAGCCGCGCGCCGGGGTAGTGTTCGCGGGCGATTCGCTCCTCCTCGCCCGGGCCGGGGCACAGCACCACCGGCAGGCCCAGGCTCGGCAGTTCCCGGGCCGCGAACGCGGCGAAGTCCGGCCAGTTCTTCGACTCGCCGTTCCAGCTGCCGCCCGAGAAGGGGCAGATCACGATCACCGGCTCGGCCAGCCCGTGTGCGGCCAGCAGCGCGGCGGCTTCGCGCTGCTGATCGGCGGTGGGCTGCAGCCGCGCCCCATCGGGTGCCGGCTCGTCGGTGCCCAGCAGGGCCTGGCCCAGGCGCCAGTACACCTCGAGTTCGTGCAGGGCGCGCGGTCGTGGCACGGCGCGGCCCAGCAGCAGCCGCCGGCCTTCCCAGGCGTGGCCCAGGGCGCGCAGGCCCGCGAGGCGGAACTCCAGCGCGCTCGAGAACGAGTCCGGCAGGCACAGCGCCTGCACGGGGGCGCGCCGGAAGCCGGGGTCGGCGGCGGTGGCCTCGTCGCGCAGCCGCCTCAGCAGCGCCACGCGCTCCCCCGTGGCCTTGGGCAGGCCGTGCACGGGCCAGCCGGTGCCGGCGAGCAGGTCGCGCGTCCAGGCCTTGCCCACCAGCACCGGCGCGTAGCCCGCCGCGGCCACGCGCTGCAGCATGGGCAGGGCCAGCGTGACATCGCCCACCCAGTTGCGAAGCCGCACGATCAGCGGCCGCGCGGCGGGCGTGGCGGCGTCGTAAGGCTTGGGGAAAGAGGGCATGGTCGGCGCTGGGGATAATCCGCGGCCATTCTGCCCGGCGCCCCGGGCCCGCCGCATGACCGCCCGAGTCCCGATCGCCGCCGCCGACGTCACCGCCTTCCACGACCGCCTGCTCGCCACCGCGGGCTGGCCAGGGGCCGAGCCGGCTCCGCCGGGGCCGGGGTTGTGGCAGTGGATCCAGGCCAACCACCGCAACAACTGCCTGCTCTGGGCCGAGGAAGACCTGGCCCGACGCACCACCGTGGCCGACGCCGAGATCGCCGCCAACAAGCGGGCCATCGACCGCTACAACCAGGCTCGCAACGACGCCACCGAGCGCGTGGACGAGCTGCTGCTGCTGGCGCTGGGCGTGGTCGACGAGGCGGCGGCGCGCAGCCAGGCCCCGCTGGCCCAGGTGGCCGCCGGCGCGCGGCTCAACAGCGAGACGGCCGGCAGCATGATCGACCGCCTGTCGATCCTGTCGCTGAAGCTGCAGGCCATGGCCGAGCAGACGCGGCGCGGCGACGTCGACGAGGCCCACCGCGCCGCCAGCCGCCAGAAGTGGGAGCGCCTGGCGCAGCAGCGCGCCGACCTGGCCGGCTGCCTCGACGCCCTCGTCTCGGAAACGGCCGCGGGCAAGGCGTTTTTCAAGGTCTACCGGCAGTTCAAGATGTACAACGATCCGGCGTTCAACCCCGAACTCGTCAAGGAACGTCGGCGGCAGCCCTGATGCCGCAGCTGCAGCCCGTGACCCCCGCGCCCCGCATCCTGATCGTCAAGACCTCGTCCATGGGGGACGTGGTGCATGCCATGCCCGTGGTGGCCGACATCCTGGCGCACTTCCCGCAGGCGCAGATCGACTGGCTCGTGGAGGCACCTTTCGCCGCCATCCCGCAGATGCACCCGGGCGTGCGCCGGGTCATTCCCATGGCCTGGCGCAAGTGGCGCCACCAGCTGTTCAGCCGCGCCACCTGGCGGGCCATCGGTGCGCTGCGCCAGGAACTGCAGCGCGAGTCCTACGACATGGTGCTCGACCTGCAGGGCCTGCTCAAGAGTGCGCTGTGGGCGCGCCAGGCGCGTGGCCCCGTGGTCGGCTACGACCGCGCCAGCGCGCGCGAGCCGCTGGCGGCCGCCTTGTACTGGCGCGGCGCCGCCGTGCCCCGCGACGTGCAGGCCGTGCAGCGCAACCGCCTGCTCGCCGCGGTGCACCTGAACGTCATGCCCCCCACGGCGCTGCCCGTGTTCGGCCTGCGCCCGCCCGAGCCCAGCTGGAAGCCGCGCAACGCCTATGCCGTGCTCATCCCCAACGCCAGCCGCGTCAGCAAGCTCTGGCCCGAGCGCCACTGGGGGGCCGTCGGCAAGCGCCTGGCCAGCAAGGGCTGGCAGCCGCTCGTGCTGTGGGGCCGGCCCGACGAGCAGACCCTGGCCGAGCGCATCGCCGCCGATTGCGACGGCGACGTGCCGCCCTTCCTGAGCGTGGGCGACATGGCCGGCGTGCTGGCCGGCGCCCGCCAGGTGGTGGGCCTGGACACCGGCTTCACGCACCTGGCCGCGGCCCTGGGCCGCCCCACGCTGGGCATCTACTGCGACCACGACCCGGGCCTGGCCGCGATCACCGGCAACGGCCGCGTGGCCAGCATCGGCGGCAAGGGCCAGGTGCCGCAGCGCAGCGAGGTGCTGACGCTGCTGCTGGAGCACTTCGCCGTCTAGAACCCGGCACGCCGGCATGGCCGGCGTGCGGCCCGTTCAGGACAGGTCGTTGCGCTGCGGCGGGTAGCTGTCCCAGGCCAGGCAGCCCGGGCACTGCCAGAAGTGACGCTGCGCCTCGAATCCGCAGCCCGCGCAGCGGTAGCGCTGCAGCGGTCGGGCGGCGCTGGCCACGGCCTCGTTCAGCGCGGCGCGAGCTTCCTCGTCCAGGGCGGGCGACGACGTGCCCGGCGCGGCCGCCGGCGCCGTGGCGAAGGGCAGCAGCAACTGCGCTGCCGACAGGCTGGGATGGGCTCTGAGGTGGGCCACGATGCGCGGCACGCGCTCGGTGGCCGGGCGGCCGGCGTCCAGCGTCTCCAGGGCCTGCAGCAGTTCCACGGCGGGTTGCGCGGCCAGCGCCTGCAGCAGCACCTCGCGCGCGGCGTCGTCGGCACCGGTGGCCCGGGCGCAGGCGGCGTAGTCGCCGGACACCAGCAGGAAGGCGGCGCCGTGATGCTCGCGCAGGGTGTCCCAGGCGCGCAGGGCGCCTTCGGCATCGCCCTGTCGCTGCAGGCGCTGGCCGGCCAGCACCCAGGGCCGGGGCGATCCGGGCGCGGCGGCCTGCGCGCGGGCCAGCGCCGCAGCGGCCTCGTCGCGGCGGCCGGCGGCGTCGAGCTCCTCGGCACGCTCGCACTCGTAGTGCGCGATGCGGCTGGCAAAGCTGCCCTGGCCGCTGCCCTCGAGCCGCCGCGCCACCTGCGCCGCCTGCTCCCAGCCGCGCGATCGCTCGTACAGGCTCAGCAGCGCCAGCTGTGCCTCGGCGTCGTGGGAACTGCCCACCAGCGCCGTCCAGGCGGCCTCGGCACGGTCGAACAGGCCGGCCTTCATGAAGTCCTGCGCCAGCGCGCGTTGGGCGCGCGTGCGCACCGCCGGGCTCAGGTCGCCGCGGCCGGCCAGGTGCTCGTGCACGCGCACGGCGCGGTCGATCTCGCCGCGGCGGCGGAACAGGCTGCCCAGCGCGAAGTGCAGCTCGGTGGTGTCGGGGTCGTGCCGGACTGCCTCGATGAAGGCGTCGATGGCCTGGTCCTGCTGCTCGTTGAGCAGCAGGTTCAGGCCCTTGAAGTAGGTGCGCGGCGAGTCGTCGCGCTCGCGCCGGAGCTGCCGCAGGTCCAGCCGCGAGGCCAGCCAGCCCAGCGCGAAGGCCACGGGCAGGCCGATCAGGAACCAGGCGGGTTCGAGCTCCATGTGCGGCGGGGGCGGTGTCAGAGGCCCGCGCGCGGGGGCTGCTCGGGGCCGAAGCCCGAGGGAGCGAGGGTGGGTTGCGCGGATGCCGCCGCGGGTTCCGCCGCGGCCGCGGTGCGGCGACGGTGGCGGCGCCAGCGCTGCCAGGCCCCCGGCAGCATCGCCAGCACGCCGATCGCCGCGCCGGCGCCGAACACGGCGAGCATCACGATCACCATCGGCGCCTGCCAGTGCGCGCCGAAGAACCAGTTCACCGTGACCGGCTGCTGGTTGTTCAGCGCAAAGGCGAACAGCGTGAAGAAGATGAAGGCCCTGACGAGCCAGACGAGGACGCGCATCGCGCGCGGATTCTAGGCAGCGGCGGCCGCGCAGCTCAGCGTGGGTCGCCGGCAGTGTCGCCCCCGGCATCGCGGGCGTCGACGGCCTCGCGCAGGGCCTTGCCGGGCTTGAAGTGCGGCACCAGCTTCTCCGGGATCAGCACCTGCTCGCCGCTGCGCGGGTTGCGGCCCATGCGCGGCGGCCGGCGGTTGATGCTGAAGCTGCCGAAGCCGCGGATCTCGATGCGGTGGCCGCGCGCGAGCGCGTCGCTCATCGCGTCCAGGATGGTCTTGACGGCGAACTCCGTGTCGCGCTGCGTCAGCTGCGAAAAGCGTTCGGCCAGGCGGGTGACGAGATCGGAGCGGGTCATCGGCGGTGCTGCGGGCTCGGCATCGGAAGGAAGGGGCACGAGGCCCCGGCCGCAGGGTCGCCCCAGCGGCCGGGCCAGGGGCGCGGATTACTCGTTGCCCTTGTCGAGCTTGGCGCGCAGCAGGGCGCCCAGGCTCGTGGTGCCGGCGTTCTCGCGCTCGCTGCTCTGGCGCAGCGCCTGCATGCCCTGCTGGGCATCGGCGTTGTCCTTGGCCTTGATGCTCAGCTGGATGCTGCGCATCTTGCGGTCGACGTTGATCACCATCACCGTGACCTCGTCGCCTTCCTTGAGCACGTTGCGCGCGTCCTCCACGCGGTCGGAGCTGATCTCCGAGGCGCGCAGGTAGCCGGTGACGTCGTCGTTGAGCTGGATCTCGGCGCCGCGCGGATCGACCGACTTGACCTTGCCCGTGACGACCGCGCCGCGGTCGTTGAGCGTGGTGAAGCTGGTGAAGGGATCCACGTCGAGCTGCTTGATGCCCAGGCTGATGCGCTCGCGCTCGACGTCCACCGCCAGGACGATGGCCTCGACCTCCTGGCCCTTCTTGTAGTTGCGCACCGCGCTCTCGCCCGGCTCGTTCCACGACAGGTCGGACAGGTGCACCAGGCCGTCGATGCCGGCCGACAGGCCGATGAACACGCCGAAGTCGGTGATGCTCTTGACAGGGCCCTTGACCTTGTCGCCGCGCTTGACGGAAGCGCTGAACTCCTCCCAGGGGTTGGCCTTGCACTGCTTCATGCCCAGGCTGATGCGGCGCTTGTCCTCGTCGATCTCAAGGACCATGACCTCGACCTCCTCGCCGAGCGAGACCACCTTGGCGGGGGCGACGTTCTTGTTCGTCCAGTCCATCTCGGAGACGTGCACCAGGCCCTCGATGCCCGGCTCGATCTCGACGAAGGCGCCGTAGTCGGCGATGTTCGTGATCTTGCCGAACAGGCGCGTGCCGTTCGGGTAGCGGCGCGACACGCCGTGCCAGGGGTCGTCGCCGAGCTGCTTGATGCCCAGGCTGACGCGGTTCTTCTCGGCGTCGAACTTCAGCACCTTGGCCGTGAGCTCCTGGCCCACGGTGACCACCTCGGACGGATGGCGCACGCGGCGCCAGGCCATGTCGGTGATGTGCAGCAGGCCGTCGATGCCGCCGAGGTCGACGAACGCGCCGTACTCGGTGATGTTCTTGACCACGCCGTGCACGATGGCGCCTTCGGTCAGCGTCTCCAGCAGCTTGGCGCGCTCCTCGCCCATCGAGGCCTCGACCACGGCACGGCGCGACAGCACGACGTTGTTGCGCTTGCGGTCGAGCTTGATGACCTTGAACTCCATCGTCTTGCCCTCGAAGGGCGACATGTCCTTCACGGGCCGCGTGTCGAGCAGGCTGCCGGGCAGGAAGGCGCGGATGCCGTTGACGAGCACCGTGAGGCCGCCCTTGACCTTGCCGCTGACGGTGCCGGTCACGAACTCGCCGCTTTCCAGCGCGTTCTCGAGGCTCATCCACGAGGCCAGGCGCTTGGCCTTGTCGCGGCTGAGGATGGTGTCGCCGTAGCCGTTCTCGACGGCGTCGATGGCGACCGAGACGAAGTCGCCGACCTGGACCTCGAGCTCGCCCTGGTCGTTCTTGAATTCCTCGATGGGAACGTAGCTCTCGCTCTTGAGGCCGGCGTTGACGACGACGTGGTTGAAATCGATGCGCACGACTTCGGCGGAGATGACCTCTCCGACGCGCATGTCGTTGCTCTTGAGCGATTCCTCGAACAGCGAGGCGAAGGCGTCGAAGCCGCCCTTGGCGGTGACGGTGGTGGTGACGGGCATGGGTTTCCTGGATTCCCGGAGGAGTTGGGTGCAGAGCCGGGGTGCGTGCGGCGGGATGCCGCGGGGTTGGGTGGATCGGATCCTGCTCGCCCGGTCTCGGGGACTGGGCCTGACGGCCGCGGCGGGAGGCGGGCAGGGGCTTGGAGCTACGACATCAGGGGAACGGGCGCCGCGCCTGCCACCACGCCAGCACCTGCTGCACCGATTCGTCGATGCCGAGGCCGGAGTTGTCGAGCCGCTGCGCGTCTTCGGCGGGCCTCAGGGGCGACACGGCCCGGCTGCTGTCGCGCCGGTCGCGGGCTTCCAGGTCCGCTCGAAGGGCGTCGATGCTAGCCGGAATCCCTTTTGAAATCAATTGTTTATGGCGCCTGTGGGCGCGCTGTTCGGCGCTCGCCGTCAGGAACACCTTGAGCTCCGCGTCGGGGAACACCACGGTGCCCATGTCGCGGCCGTCGGCCACCAGGCCCGGCGCGCGGCGGAAGCTCAGCTGCAGGCCGTGCAGCGCCGCGCGCACGGCGGGCAGGGCCGAGACGCGCGATGCCAGCAGCCCGGTGCTTTCCAGGCGCAGCTCGTCGGTGATCTCGCGGCCCTCCCGCCCGAGGAAGGGCCCGGCGAACCAGGTGCGGCCAGCCTCGGCGCCGTGGCCGAATCGCAGCGGGAGTCGTGCGGCCAGGGCGGCCACCGCGGCCTCGTCCTCGGGCCGAATCCCGGGGTCCAGGCCGGCGTCCACGGCGGCCAGCCCCGTGGCGCGGTACAGCGCGCCCGAGTCCAGCAGCCCGTAGCCCAGCGCCGCGGCCACCGCGGCGGCCAGCGTGCCCTTGCCCGAGGCGGTGGGCCCGTCGATGGCGATCACGGGCACGGCCGTGGCCTCGACCACGTCGAACAGGGCCTCGAAATAGTCGGGGAAGGTCTTGGCCACGCACCGGGGGTCGAGGATGCGCACCGGCTGCGCGTCGCCCGCGCGGCCCGGCAGCAGCGCATGGCAGGCGGCCAGCGACAGGCACATCGCCATCCGGTGGTCGTCGTAGGTGTGGATGGCCGCGGCGCGCCACGGGCCGGCCGGCGGCGTGACCTCGATGAAGTCGTCGCCCGCGGCCACGTGGGCGCCCAGTTTGCGGAGCTCGGCCGCCATCGCGGCGATGCGGTCGGTCTCCTTCACGCGCCAGCTGGCGATGCCGTCGAGCCGGCTCGTGCCTTCGGCGAACAGGGCCATCACCGCCAGCGTCATCGCGGCGTCGGGGATGGGCGTGCAGTCCAGCCGGACCGGCCGCAGCGGCCACCGGCCGCGGTGCACCTCGAGCCAGCCCGGGCCGCGCCGGACGCGCGCGCCCATGGCCTCGGCGGCATCGACGAAGCGGATGTCGCCCTGGATCGAGCCCTCGCCCACGCCCTCGATGCGCAGCGGTGCACCGCCGTGCGCCGCGATGGCGCCCAGGGCCACGAAGTAGCTGGCCGAGGAGGCGTCGCCCTCGACGTGGATCTCCCCCGGCGTGGCGTAGGCGCTGCCCGCCGGGATCGTGAAGCGCTGCCAGCCCTGGCGCTGCACCGCGATGCCGAAGCGGGCCAGCAGGTTCAGCGTGATCTCGACGTAGGGCTTGCTGATGAGCTCGCCCTCGACCTCGATGACCACGTCCTGCGTGCCCGCGGCCAGCGGCAGCGCCAGCAGCAGCGCGGTGAGGAACTGGCTGGAGACGTCGCCGCGCACGCGGATGGGCGCGGCCAGCGCCAGCCGGCCGCCGGCCGCGCCCTGCAGCGCCAGCGGCGGGTAGCCGGGCGTGCCCAGGTCGTCGATGCGGCAACCCAGCGGGCGCAGCGCGTCCACCAGGTCGGCGATGGGCCGCTCGTGCATGCGCGGCACGCCGCGCAGCACGAAGCGGCCACCCTGCAGCGTGCTCAGCACGGCCAGCGTGGCCGCCAGCGGGCGCATGGCCGTGCCGGCATTGCCCAGGAACAGGTCGGCCTCCTGCACCGGCAGCCGCCCGCCGAGGCCGCCCACGCGCAGCGCGCCGTCGTCGCCTCTCGCGAGCCGGCAGCCCAGCGCCCGCAGCGCGTCGAGCATGACGCGCGTGTCGTCGCTGTCGAGCAGGCCGCGCACGGTGGTCGTGCCCTCGGCCAGCCCGGCGAGCAGCAGCACCCGGTTGGAGATGCTCTTGGAGCCGGGCAGCCGCACCGTGCCCGAGGCACCGACGATGGGCGGCAGGTCGAGGAAGGGGATGTCGTACATGCGTCGGGGCAGGGGCCGGCGGCGCGCGTCGGCGCCGTGGGGCCGTCAGTAGCGGGTCTGGCCGCCGCCGCCGCTGCCGGGGCGGCCGCCGAGCGTCCAGTTGGCGCGCGCCTCGGCCGGGCCGCGGATCAGGCCCTCCAGCGCGTCGGCGTTGCCCTCGCGCATGACGTGCTCCAGCGCGTCCAGCGCGCGCCGGAAGCTCAGGCTCTGCTTGAGCACCTCTTCGCGGTTGGCGACGAGGACGTCCCGCCACATCTCGGGGCTGGACGCGGCGATGCGCGTGAAGTCGCGGAATCCCGGGCCGGCCAGGGCCAGGAAGTCGCGGCCCAGGGGCTGGTTGAGCACCGAGCTGAAGTACGCGAAGGCCAGCAGGTGGGGCAGGTGGCTCACGGCGGCGAAGGCCGCGTCGTGGTTCTCGGCCGTCATGCGCAGCACCTGGGCGCCCAGCGCCGCCCACACGTCGGTGGCCTTCTGCACCAGTTCGGGCGGGTTCTGCGGCAGCGGGGTGATGATCACCTGGCGGCCGGCGTACAGGTCGGGATCGGCGTTCTGGATGCCCGAGGCCTCCTTGCCGGCGATGGGGTGGGCCGGCACGAACGAGGCCACGCGTTCGCGCAGCACGCGGCGCGCGGCATCGACGACGTCGCGCTTGGTGCTGCCGACGTCCATGAAGAGCACGCCCGGCTCGACCAGGTGGCGGATGGCCTTGAAGGTGCTTTCGGTGGCCGCCACCGGCACGGCGATGAGCACGATGTCGGAGCCGCTGACCGCCAGCAGCGCCGACTCGGCCGCGACGTCGATCACGCCCAGCTTCTTCGCGCGCTCGGTGGTGCTCGGCGACTTGCTGTAGCCGACGATGCGCTTGACCAGCCCGGCCCGCTTCAGGGCCGCGGCGAAGCTGCCGCCCATGAGGCCGCAGCCGATGACGCCGAGCTGCGTGAACATCAGTGCACGTCCACCGGGTAGGTGCCCAGCACCTTGAAGAAGGCGCAGGCCTCGCGCAGCGCCTGCAGCGCCTGCCCCACGCGCGGCTCGTCGGGGTGGCCCTCGACGTCGATGTAGAAGTAGTACTCCCACTGTCCGGAGCGCGCCGGCCGACTCTCGAAACGGCTCATCGACACGCCGTGCTTCTTCAGCGGCACCAGCATGTCGTGAACGGCCCCCGGGCGGTTGCTAACGCTGACGACCAAGCTCGTGCAGTCGTGCCCGCTGGGCCCCGGCGCGGGGTGGCGCTGCGGGTGCGTGACGACGGCGAAGCGGGTGCGGTTGTGGGCGTCGTCCTGGATGGCGGGAGCCACCAGGTGCAGGCCGAACTCGCTGCCGGCGCGCGCGCTGGCGATGGCGGCCAGCGCCGGATTCGCGGCCGCCAGCCGCGCGCCATCGGCGTTGCTGGACACCGGGCGGCGCTCGGCCTGCGGCAGGTGCGCGCCCAGCCAGGCGTGGCACTGCGCCAGCGCCTGCGGGTGGGCGACCACGGCCTCGATGCCGGCCATCGAGTCGGTGCTGCGCAGCAGGTTGTGGCGCACGAACAGGCTCGTCTCGCCGATGATGAACAGCGGCGTGTGCAGGAACAGGTCGAGCGAGCGCGTGACCACGCCCTCGGTGCTGTTCTCCACCGGCACCACGCCGAAGTCGGCCGCGCCGGTGGCCGTGACGTGGAACACCTCGTCGAAGCTGGCGCAGGGCACGCGAAGGATGCTGCTGCCGAAGTAGCCCAGCGCCGCTTCCTCGCTGAAGGTGCCCGCCGGGCCGAGGTAGGCCACGCGCGTGGGCGTCTCCAGCGAGCGGCTGGCGCTCATGATCTCGCGCCAGATCGGCGCCACGCTGTCCCGCGGCAGCGGGCCGGGGTTGGCGGCCTTCAGGCCGTCGATCACCTGCGCTTCGCGCTCGGGCCGGAACACCACCGAGCCCTCGGCCCTCTTGAGCTCGCCGACCTCCTGCGCCAGCCGCATGCGCCGGTTCAGCAGCGCCAGCAACTCGCGATCGACCGCGTCGATGCGCTCGCGCAGGGCCAGCAGCGCCGGGCTGGTGGTCGGGGCGGGGTTGCTCACGCGGGGGGGCCGCCTCGAGCGGCGTCAGGGGCGGGCAGCCGGCGTGCGGGCCGGTGCCGCGGCCGGTGCAGGGGCCGGCGACGCAGCCGGGGCGGGCGCCGAAGCCGGTGCAGCCGCGCGCAAGCGGTCGCCCATCGACTTTTGCAGCGCCTGCAGCTTGGGGTCGACCTGGCCCTTGGTGTCGGCCACCAGACGTTCGACCAGCGCGCGCTGCATGTCGTTGGCGGCGCCCTGGAACTTGCGCCAGGCCGGGTTCTCGAGCGTGGCCACGATCTGGCGCAGCTCGTCCTCGGAGAAGCGCTCGTCGAGCACCACGCCCACGGTCAGCGGTGCCAGTTCGGTGGCGCGCTTGCGCACCACCGGCAGCGACTCGTCGGCGTACTTGCGCAGATCGGCGTCGATGTCGCGCGCCAGGGCCTCGCGCTTGTCCTGGGGCAGGCGCTGCAGCGCGGCGCCGGCTTGCTGCATCAGCACGACGGCCGGCTGCTGCACGATCTGCGTGGCGAGCTGCTCGATGCCGGGCGCCTGCAGGGTCAGCAGCTTGCTCACCAGTTCCTTCTTGGCCGGCGACGAGGCCGTGGCGGCCGGCTGGGCCTGTGCCCGCGCCGCTTCCGGCGCCGAACCCATGGCCACCACCGCAGCCAGGGCCGTGGCCGTCCAAACCATCTTGTGCATCAGGGTCCTTCCAGGCCGGCGCCGCCGGCGTTCTCGTCGGCGCCGCCGGCGCCCTCGGTGCCGTCGCCAGTGTCGGCCGGCGTGTCGTTCTCGGCGATGCGCTGCAGCCCCGAGAGCTTGGTGCCGCCGTCCAGGGCGATCAGCGTCACGCCCTGGGTGGCGCGGCCGAGCTCGCGGATCTCGGCCACGCGCGTGCGCACCAGCACGCCCTTGTCGGTGATGAGCATGATCTCGTCGGCCGGCCGCACCAGCGTGGCCGCGACCACCTTGCCGTTGCGGTCGGACTGCTGGATGGCGATCATGCCCTTGGTGCCGCGGCCGTGTCGCGTGTACTCGACGATGCTGGTGCGCTTGCCATAGCCGTTTTCAGTGGCGGTGAGCACGCTCTGCGTCTCGTCCTCGGCCACCAGCATCGCGATCACGCTCTGCCCGGGCTCGAGCGTCATGCCCTTGACCCCGCGCGCCGTCCGACCCAGCGGCCGCACGTCGTTCTCGTCGAAGCGCACCGCCTTGCCGCCGTCGGAGAACAGCATCACGTCGTGGCGGCCGTCGGTGAGCGCGGCGCCGATCAGGTAGTCACCCTCGTCGAGGTCGACGGCGATGATGCCGGCCTTGCGCGGGTTGCTGAACTCGTCCAGCGCCGTCTTCTTGACCGTGCCCAGCGCCGTGGCCATGAACACGTAGTGGTCGGCCGGGAAGCTGCGGAACTCGCCGGTGAGCGGCAGCACCACGGTGATCTTCTCGCCCTGCTGCAGCGGGAACATGTTGACGATGGGCTTGCCGCGGCTGGCGCGGCTGCCCTGCGGCACCTCCCAGACCTTGAGCCAGTACACGCGGCCGCGGTCGCTGAAGCACAGGATCCAGTCGTGCGTGTTGGCGATGAACAGCTGGTCGATCCAGTCGTCGTCCTTGGTCTGGGTGGCCTGCTTGCCGCGGCCGCCGCGGCGCTGCGCGCGGTACTCGCTCAGCGCCTGGCTCTTGATGTAGCCGGTGTGGCTGAGCGTCACCACCATGTCGGCCGGGGTGATCAGGTCTTCGGTACCGAGTTCCAACGCCTGCCGCTCGATGTGGCTGCGGCGGGCGCCGACCTTGGTCTGGCCGAACTCCTGGCGGAGGTCGGCCAGCTCGCCGGCGATGATGGTCGTCACGCGCTCGGCACGCGCCAGGATGTCCAGCAGGTCGGCGATCTGCGCCATGACCTCGCGGTACTCGCCGACGATCTTGTCCTGCTCCAGGCCCGTCAGCCGCTGCAGGCGCATCTGCAGGATCTCCTGCGCCTGCTCGTCCGACAGGCGGTACAGGCCGTCGGGCTGCAGGCCGTAGTTTGCGGGCAGGCCCTCGGGGCGGTAGGCGGCGCGGCCACCGGCCGTGTCGGCCTCGGCGCGCGTGAGCATCTCGCGCACCAGGCTCGAGTCCCAGCTGCGGGCCATCAGCGCCGCCTTGGCCACGGGCGGTGTGGGGCTGGTCTTGATGGTCTCGATGAACTCGTCGATGTTGGCCAGCGCCACCGCCAGGCCCTCGAGCACGTGGCCGCGCTCGCGCGCCTTGCGCAGCTCGAACACGGTGCGCCGGGTGACCACCTCGCGCCGGTGCTCGAGGAAGATGCCGACCAGGTCCTTCAGGTTGCACAGCTTGGGCTGGCCGTCGATCAGCGCCACCATGTTGATGCCGAAGGTGTCCTGCAGCTGCGTCTGCTTGTACAGGTTGTTCAGCACCACCTCGGGCACTTCGCCGCGCTTGAGCTCGATGACGACGCGCATGCCCGACTTGTCGGACTCGTCCTGGATGTGGCTGATGCCCTCGAGCTTCTTCTCGTGCACGAGCTCGGCGATGCGCTCGAGCAGGCTCTTCTTGTTGACCTGGTACGGGATCTCGTCGACGATGATCGCCTGGCGCTGGCCGCGGTCGATGTCCTCGAAGTGGCACTTCGCGCGCATCACCACCTTGCCGCGGCCGGTGCGGTAACCCTCGCGCACGCCGTTCAACCCGTAGATGATGCCGGCGGTGGGGAAGTCGGGCGCCGGGATCAGCTCCATCAGCTCGTCGACCGAGGCTTCGGGGTTCTTCAGCAGGTGCAGGCAGGCGTCCACCACCTCGCACAGGTTGTGCGGCGGGATGTTCGTGGCCATGCCCACGGCGATGCCGGCGCTGCCGTTGACCAGCAGGTTGGGCAGCCGCGTCGGCAGGACGGTGGGTTCCTTCTCGCTGCCGTCGTAGTTGGGCGCGAAGTCGACCGTGTCCTTGTCGATGTCCTCGAGCATCTCGTGCGCGATCTTCGACAGGCGGATCTCGGTGTACCGCATGGCTGCGGCGTTGTCGCCATCGACCGAGCCGAAGTTGCCCTGGCCGTCGACCAGCATGTGGCGCAGGCTGAAATCCTGCGCCATGCGAACGATGGTGTCGTATACCGCGCTGTCACCGTGGGGGTGGTACTGACCGATGACGTCGCCCACGATGCGCGCCGACTTCTTGTAGGGCCGGTTCCAGTCGTTGTTGAGTTCGTGCATCGCGTACAACACGCGACGGTGTACCGGCTTGAGGCCATCCCGCGCA
>JBKDQY010000266.1:0-5164 GCA_046341655.1 Betaproteobacteria bacterium
CCGCGCTGGTGCTGCTCGGCGGCGGCGCCGGCCTGACCACGCTCCCGGCCGAGGGCTCCAGCTTCGGCGAGGGGCCGGCGGGCCGCAGCCCGGGCAGCTCCGCCTTCGCGCGCCTGCCCCCGCCGCCGGCGCGCGCCGCCGAGACCGAGGCGCTGGAAGCCTCTGCCCGCGGCGCGCTGGCCCGGGCCGGCTTCAGCCCCGTGGCCGCCGGTGGCACGCCGGACGTGCTGGTGCAGGTGGGCACCCGGGTGGGCCGCTCCGAGCCGCCCTGGGCCGACCCCTTCTGGTGGCGCGGCGGCTTCGGCGCCTGGCGCTACAACCCCTGGGCCGGCCCGCGCTGGGGCTACAGCGCCCAGTTCGACCTGAGCGCCCGCTTCGAGCGCGAGGTGGCCCTGCTGATCCGCGACCGCGCCAGCGGCAAGCCGTTGTTCGAGGCGCGGGCGAGCCACGAGAGCGTGTCCAGCACGGCCAGCGCACCCACGCTGGCGGCGATGTTCGCGGCCGCGTTGACCGACTTCCCCAAGCTCGGGCTGAACCCGCGCCGCGTGAGCGTGCCGATGCCGGCCGAAACCGCGCGTTGACACGGCCGGGGCGGAACCGCCCATCGGCGCGCGCCGCAGCCTGTCGCGGTCTCGTGCCCCTGTGTCGCCCGGCGCTCGCCCGGCCACGCCGGCTGCGTAAAGTGCGCCTGCCCACCGCCGCCGCACCATGAACGCAACCCACACCCCCGAACCCGGCGCCTCCTGGCCCAGGCGCTGGCAAAGGCTGCGCGACGGCACCGTGCGCGCCTTTCACGCCTACGCCAGCTGGCTGGTGGGCATCAGCTGGCGGCGCTTCATCGTGCTGTCGCTGCTGCTGGTCATCGTCATGGCCATCGTGCACGACATGCCGCCCTTCACCTGGACGGTGACGCACGAGGTGGCCGACAACCGCCCCGTGGTGATCCGCGTCCCCGGGGCCCCGAAGCCGCCCACGGCGCCGCAGCGTGCCGAGCCGCGAATCCAGGTCACGCCGCCCGAACCAGGCGGCAGCGTCGAGATCAGCATCGGCCGCGATGGCGTGCGCATCGGCCCGGCGGCGCAGGGGGTGGAACGGGCGGCCAGCGCCGCAGGCCATTCGGCCAGGAATGCCCAGCGCGCGGCAAGCTCGGCCGATTCGGTCATTCGAGAATTGATGGGCACACTGCCGCCCGGCACCGCCGAGACCGTTCGCGAGGCCTTGAAGGAAGCCCGCCTCGAGGCCGAGGCCGCGGCGCGCGAGGCGGAGGCCGCCACCCGCACGGCCGATGCCATGGAAGAGCTGATCCGCGAGTACGAGGCCGCCCGCAGCGATGCCAAGGCCCAGTCAAGCGAGTTCCCGGACCGGGCATTCACCCGCACCCGCACCCGCACCGTGCGCTACGGCATCGGCGAAGCGCTGATGCAGTTCACGCTGCTGTGGATCGCGGCCTCGGCCATCCTGAAGTTCACCTACAAGGGCACGCAGCAGGCGCAGAAGCAGGCCGCGCGCGCCACCGAGACGGCCGAGGCCGAGAGCCTCAAGCGCCAGGTGGTGGAGGCGCGCATGGCCGCCATGCAGGCCCAGGTGGAGCCGCACTTCCTGTTCAACACGCTGGCTTCGATCGACCACCTGATCGAGACCGACCCGGCGCGCGCCAGCCAGATGCAGAAGAACCTGATCGCGCTGCTGCGCGCCAGCATGCCCACGCTGCGCGAGGCCACGGGCGGCGCTGGTGGCAACGGCGTGCGCGAGCTCGGCCGCGAGATCGCCGTCATCCGCCCCTACCTCGAGATCCTGAAGGTGCGCATGGAAGAGCGCCTGACCACCGAGGTTGCCGTGCCCGAGGGCCTGCTGTCGGCCGAGTTCCCGCCCATGATGCTGCAGACGCTGGTGGAGAACGCCATCAAGCACGGCCTGGAGCCCAAGGCCGAGGGCGGGCACCTTCGCGTGGCTGCCGAGATCGTGCACGGCAAGCTGCAGATGACCGTGGCCGACACCGGCCTGGGCTTCGGCAAGGCCGCCACCGCGGGCACCGGGGTGGGACTGGCGAACATCCGCGAGCGGCTGCAGCTGCTGTACGGCAGCCGCGCCACGCTGACCGTGGCCGAGAACCAGCCCAGCGGCACGGTGGTGACCATCACCGTGCCCTACAAGATCGCCGAAGAAGTCTCGGCGGCCGCAGCGGCGACCTGAACGCCGCACCTGGAGACCTCCCGCCATGAACAACCCCGCACCCCGCGCCGTGATCGCCGACGACGAACGCCTGATGCGCGAGCAGCTGCGCGCGCGCCTGGCCGAAGCCTGGCCGGAGCTCGAGATCGTCGCCGAGGCCAGGAACGGCCTCGAGGCCGTGGAACTGGTGCGCGAGCACCGGCCCGAGGTGGTGTTCCTCGACATCCGCATGCCCGGCGCCACCGGCGTGGAGGCCGCGCGGCAGATCGCGCAGCTGCCGCCGCCCGACGGCGACGACGACCCGCTGCTGCCCGAGATCGTGTTCATCACCGCCTACGACCAGTACGCGGTCGAGGCCTTCGAGCAGGGCGTGGCCGACTACGTGCTGAAGCCGGCCGAGCGCGAGCGGCTGGCGCTGACCGTGCAGCGCATCCGCCAGCGCCTGGCCGCGCGCGCCGACGGCAGCCTCGACGCGCCCCCGGGGCCGCACCTGCAGGCGCTGCTGCACCAGCTGTCGGCGCGCCTGAACCCCAGCCAGGCGCCGCGGTACCTGGAGTGGATCCAGGCCACCGTGGGCCCGAGCATCCAGATGATCCCGGTCGAGGAGGTGCTGTTCTTCATCTCCGACGAGAAGTACACGCGCGTGCAGACGGCGCAGGTGGAGGCGCTGATCCGCAAGCCCATCAAGGAACTGGTCGACGAGCTCGACCCGCGGGCCTTCTGGCAGATCCACCGCAGCACGCTGGTGGCCGTGAAGGCCATCGCCGGCGTCACGCGCGACTTCCGCGGCCGCCAGATCGTCAGCGTCCGCGGGCACGGCGAAAAGCTCGAGGTGAGCCGCAGCTACACGGGCCTGTTCAAGGGCATGTAGCGCCCGGGCGCGCGCTCAGCGCCGCCACCACTCCGCCAGCGTGCTCATGTCCAGGTCCCAGCCGGTGGGCGGGGCCACCAGGTTGTTCGCCACCGCGCTGACGTTGCGGCGGAACAGCAGCGGCACGAGAAAGCCGTCGCGGCACACCAGGTCGTTCATCTGCACGAACAGCGCCGCACGGCGGGCCTGGTCGAGCTCGACCTCGGCGGCCTTGTACAGGCGGTCGTACTCGGCGTTCCGCCAGCGCAGCACGTTGCGGCCCTGCCACTTGTTGGCCTTGCTCGAGGCCTCCCAGCTGACGTAGCGGTCCATGAAGCGCCCGGGGTCGGGCTGGCCCATGCCGCTGGCGTACATCATCAGGTCGGCGTGGAAGCGGCCGTTGGTGTCGGGGTTGGCCAGGTCGGCGCTGAAGAACACCGCCGCCGTCACCGCCTTGAGCTCCACCTCGATGCCGGCGCGCTGGAAGGCGCTCTTGATCACCGTCTGCGTCTTCTGGCGCGAGGCGTTCACGGTGGTCGTGAACAGCAGCTTCAGCGCGCGGCCGTCCTTGGCACGCACGCCGCCGGCGCCGCGCGCCCAGCCCGCGGCATCGAGCACGGCATTGGCCTTGTCGACGCTGAAGTCGTTGCGCAGGTTGGGGCTGCGGAAGCGCGGCGGGTTGTGCACGATGTTCGGCGTGGCCACCGCGGTGCGGCCGTAGATGACCTGCTGGATGCCGTCGCGGTCGATCAGGTGGCCGATGGCGCGGCGCACGGCCGCGTCGCTGAACAGCGGGTGGCGCGTGTCGGGGTGCGAACGCTCGCCGTCGCGCTCGGTGTTCGGGTCGGTGGAGTTCAGCAGCAGGAACTCCATCGTGCCGCCGTCGCTGAAGGCCACGCGGCCGCGGCCGCCGCGCTCCAGGCGCTGCAGCACCTCGTCCTCCACCAGCCGGGTGCCGGCGAAGTCGTACGCGCCGGTCTGCAGCACGGCGCGCGCCGCCGAGGGGGCGTCACCGCCGCCCTTGACCTCCAGCGCGTCGAAGTGCGGCCGGTTGGGCGCGTGGTAGGCGGGGTTGATCGCGGCGCGCAGCGAGTCGCCGGGCTTGAAGTCGACGAAGCGGTACGGCCCCGTCCCCACCGGGCGCTGGTTGTCGGGCGCGTCGCGGCTGCCGGCGCCGCGGAAGCGCTCGTGACGGTGCTTCGCGATCAGCGAGGCGATGCAGTAGCCGCTGGCCCAGAACGGCGTGGGCTTGTCGAAGACGACGCGCACGGTGTGGCTGTCCACCTTGACGAACTGCATGTCATCGAAGTTGCCGCGCGTGGTGGCGGCGGTGGCGGGGTCGCGTGCGTACTCGGCGTTGAACAGCACGTCGTCGGCCGTGAACGGCGTACCGTCGTGCCAGGTGACGTTGCGCTTGAGCTTCCAGACCACGCTCTTGCCGTCGGCCGCCACGCCGCCGTTGGCCCGGCTGGGGATCTCGGCGGCCAGCACCGGCTGCAGCTCGCCGTCGGCGTCCCAGCGTGCCAGCGGCTCGAAGAAGATGCGTGCGGCGTCGGCGTCCTTGGTGCCGGTGGCGAAGTGCGGGTTCAGCTGCGTCGGGCCCTGCCACGACAGGATCTTCAGCACACCGCCGCCGCCGCGCCGCGTGGGCGTGTAAGGCACCGCGGCGGGCGCCGGCGGGGTGCCGGTCTGCGCCAGCACGGCGTGGGCCATGGGCAGCGTCAGGCCCAGGGCGAGCAGGTGGCGAAGCGCCTCGCGGCGCGGCAGCCGGGCCAGGTCGGGCGGCAGTGGGGTCATGCGGCACTCCGGTCGAGCCCCGCAGCATAGGCCCGGCGCGTGCGGGCCGGGGCCCGTGGCTTCACGAGGGCGTCAGCTTCAGGGCCTCGGCCGAGGCCGCGGCCTTGGCGGCCAGCTCGGCACGCAGCCGCTTCAGCCGCTCGCGCGGGTCCTCGCGCGCGCCGGCCTCCTCGAGCTTCATCTCGGCGATGAAGCGGCTCGGAACGCCGGCCACCGTGTCGCGGCCCTTCTTGCGGCGCATCAGCGTGCTCACGGTGAGCGTCAGGCGCGCACGGGTGATGCCCACGTACATCAGGCGGCGTTCCTCCTGCAGACGCTCGGGCGTCATGTCCTCGTCGTTGCCCC
>JBKDQY010000267.1:0-8420 GCA_046341655.1 Betaproteobacteria bacterium
GCCCGACTGGACCACCTTCCACGTGCCCGACGCCTACGCGGCGAGCGTGGCGCGGGCCGGCGCTGGCCGTTTCGCCTGGGTGGCGTCGATCCACCCCTACCGCGACGACGCGCTGCCGGCGCTGGAGGCGGCCCTGGGCCAGGGCGCCGTGGCCGTGAAGTGGCTGCCCAGCTCGATGAACATCGACCTGCGCGACCCGCGCTGCCGCCCCTTCTGCGAGCGCCTGGCGCGCGCCGGCGTGCCGCTGGTGGTGCACAGCGGCGAGGAGAAGGCCGCGCCCGGGGCCCACCGCGAGGAGTTCGGCAACCCGCTGCACGTGCGCGCGCTGCTGGCGCACGGCGCGCCGGTGATCGTGGCGCACTGCGGCTCGCTGGGCCACGCCATCGACGAGGACAAACCCTCGAGGCCCTCGGTGCCGGCCTTCGACCTGTTCGCGCGGCTGATGGACGACAAGGCCCACGAGGGGCGGCTGTTCGGCGACCTGTCGGCCGTGTTCCAGCGCAACCGCACCGACGAGGTCTGGCACGCGATCCTGCGCCGCGACGCCTGGCACGGCCGCCTGGTGCACGGCTCCGACCACCCGCTGCCGGGCGTGATGCCGCTGGTGAGCTTCCGGCGCTTCATCCGCGCCGGGCTGCTGGACGAGGCGCACGCCGCGCCGCTGCAGCGCCTGCGCGAGCACAACCCGCTGCTGGCCGATCTCGTGATCAAGCGCACCCTGGCCAGCGGTGGCGCGCGGCTGCCGGCCGCGGTGTTCGAGGGCCGGGCGCTGGACACTCTCGCTTCCTTCCGCAGGCCCGCCCGATGAGCCATCCCAACCAGTTCTCGCTGCTCGGCCAGCGCCGCTTCGCCCCGTTCTTCTGGGTGCAGTTCCTCGGCGCCGGCAACGACAACGTCTTCAAGTTCGCCTTCACCGTGATGGTGACCTACCAGCTGCAGCTGAGCTGGCTGCCCCCGGCGCAGGCGGGCCTGGCGATCGGGGCGCTGTTCATCCTGCCCTTCCTGCTGTTCAGCGCCACCAGCGGGCAGCTCGCGGACAAGTATCCGAAGGAGCTGCTGATCCGCTTCGTCAAGACGCTGGAGATCGCCATCATGGCCGTGGCGGCCTGGGGCTTCGCGCGGCAGGACGTGCCGCTGCTGCTGGCCTGCGTGTTCCTGATGGGGCTGCACAGCACGCTGTTCGGGCCGGTGAAGTTCGCCTACCTGCCGCAGCACCTGGACGAGCGCGAGCTCACCGGCGGCAACGGCATGGTCGAGATGGGCACCTTCGTGGCCATCCTGCTGGGCAACGTCGCCGGCGGCCTGCTCGTCGCGGTGCCGCAGGTGGGCCCGCAGCTCGTGGCGGCGGCCTGCCTGGCCCTGGCGGTGCTGGGGCGCCTGGTGGCGCAGGCCATCCCGGCCTCGCCGCCCACCGACCCCGGCCTGGCCATCAACTGGAACCCGTTCACCGAGACCTGGCGCAACCTGCGGCTCGCGCACGGCAACGTCGTGGTGTTCCGCTCGCTGCTGGGCATCAGCTGGATGTGGTTCTTCGGCGCCGTGTTCCTGAGCCAGTTCCCGGTGTTCGCGCGCCAGGTGCTGCACGGCAACGAGCAGGTGGCGTCGCTGCTGCTGGTGGTGTTCTCGGTGGGCGTGGGCTCGGGCGCGCTGCTGTGCGAGATGCTCAGCCGCCGCCATGTGGAGATCGGCCTGGTGCCGCTGGGCGCCTTCGGCATGACGGTGTTCAGCGTCGACCTGTACCTGGCCTCGCGCGCGCTGCCGCCGGCCGAGGCGCTGGGCCTCGGCGCCTTCCTCGCGCAGCCGGCCCACTGGCGCGTGCTGGCCGACCTGTTCATGCTCAGCCTGTTCGCGGGCATCTTCAGCGTGCCCATGTACGCGCTGATCCAGCTGCGAAGCCAGCCCACGCACCGCGCGCGGATCATCGCCGCCAACAACATCCTCAACGCGCTGTTCATGATCGCCAGCTCGCTGATGGTGGGCGCGCTGCTGGCCGCCGGGCTGACGGTGCCCGAGGTGTTCCTGGTGGTGGGCCTGCTCAACGCGGTGGTGGCCGGCTACATCTTCCTGCTGGTGCCGGAGTACCTGCTGCGCTTCCTGGCCTGGATCCTCACGCACCTGGTCTACCGGTTCCGCGTGCGCGGCGAGGAGCACCTGCCCACCGAGGGCGCCGCCGTGCTGGTGTGCAACCACGTGAGCTACGTCGACGCCGTGCTGCTGATGGCGGCCAGCCCGCGGCCCATCCGCTTCATCATGGACCACCGCATCTTCGCCACCCCGGTGCTGGGCGCGCTGTTCCGCCTGGGCAAGGCCATCCCCATCGCGCCGCAGAAGGACGACCCCGTGGCCTACGAGCGCGCCTTCGCCGAGGCCCGCCGCGTGCTCGACGAGGGCGACCTGCTGGCCATCTTCCCGGAAGGCGGCCTCACGCGCGACGGGCAGCTCGCCGAGTTCAGGGGCGGCCTGATGAAGATCCTGCAGACGCACCCGGTTCCCGTGGTGCCGATGGCGCTGGGCAACCTGTGGGGCAGCTTCTTCTCGCGCGTCGAGGGCGGTTCGGCCATGCGCCGGCCCTTCCGCCGCGGGCTGCTCAGCCGCGTGACGCTGGACGTGGCCGCGCCGCTGCCGGCGGCGGCGGTGACGCCCGCCGCGCTGCGCGAGCGCGTGGCGGCGATGCTGGGCTGAAGCCGCGGCAGACCATCCCATGCGCCCGCGCTGTGGCGTGCCGCTGCTGCAGGACACAAGCGCGCGGCACGCGCGCAACGCCGGTCGGCCGCTACAGCCGTGACCACGGCGCTGCCGCGTTCATCTCCGCCGACCCTTCTGGCAACCGGACTTGCAGCAGCGCAGTTCGACCAACCAACTTCATTCATGCACAAGTTCTGGCTCGCCGTCCTCGTCTGGCTCATCGCTTTCGGCGCCAACGCCAAAGAGTACGGCGACTACGACCCCAAGCGCTTGCTCACGGTGTCGGAAACGCCCGCAGGCAAGAGGTATGGCTTCGACGTGGCGTATTGCGACCTGATGCTCAACGCCTTGTCGGCGCACGCGCAGAACTACCCTCCGCGTTTCGCTTCCCCCCAGGACAGGCGGCGTGCCACCCAGGACGCGAAGGCCCTCGTGGGAATGCTCGACATTGTGATGATCGACGTCCCCACGCCGAACCCGGCACTTCTTGTTCGCGCCGCCTACGCCAATAGCCTCGCGCACAACCTCGAAATCCCTGGTGCAGCGGAGAAGGCCGACTCGCTGTTCCGGAAGCTGCTGGCGGTAGTGCCTTCCGATCCGGAGGCCAACCACTTGTATGGAACCTTCCTTGCGGGCGCAGGCAATCCCAGGGAGGCTTTGCCGTATCTTGAGAAGGCCCTGTCTCTCGGTGTCGTGGATGCTGCCTACGCCATCGGCCTGGCATACCTTGCACTGGAGGACAAGGAGCAAGCCCTGAAGAACCTTGAAGACTACAGGCGCCGTGTGCCGGCTGATGGAATGGTGGACCGGTTGATCGATGCCATCCGAGGTGGAAGGATCGAATTCAAGAGGATCTCCAAGTAGAGCATGGCGGCACCCGGAGCACCGGTTGTGTGCCGTGCGTCGGTCTTTCCTGGGTCAAGCCGGAGCGCAAGAGCGCGACACCCCAGCCGCCGGCCTGGCGCCTGGCCTGCGGCGGCGCCGCCGCGACGCCACGGCTTGCGGGAAAGACTGTATGAACATACAGTTATCCGGTGAACCCGCCGGACCTGCAAGCCGATCTTTTCGCCGAGCCGCCGCGGCCGCCCCGGCCGGGCGGCGCGGGGGTGGCCGGCCTGGCGCGCACGGATACCGCCGCCAGGGCCCGGGCGGCTGTCGAGGCGCCAGCCGCCCCGGCCGGCGTGGGCGAGCGCCCGGCGCTGCACCCCGCCGTCTGGCGCGCCCACGAGCTGGCGCGCCCGGTGGCCACCGACGGCCGCTGCGCCATCGCCAGCGGCCACCGTGCGCTCGACGCGCAGCTGCCCGGCGGCGGCTGGCCGCTGGCCACGCTGACCGAGCTGCTGCTGCCGCACGAGGGCCTGGGCGAGCTGCGCCTGCTGGCCCCGGCGCTGGCCGCCGTGCAGCGGCGCGCCACGGCCAGCCGCGGCCTGATGTGGTTCGACCCGCCGGCCGAGCCCAGCGCCTGGGTGCTGGCGGCGCTGGGACTCGACCTGCGCCAGCTCGTCGTCGTGCGGGCGCGGCCGGCGCTGCCCGGGCGGCCGGCGGGCCGGCAGCGCCCCGCGCGCGCGCAGCTGCCCGCGGCCGACGTGCTGTGGGCGCTGGAGCAGGCGCTCAAGAGCGGCGAGGTCGGCGCCGCCGTGGCCTGGCTGCCGGCGCGGCTGCCGGCCGACGCGCTGCGCCGGCTGCAGCTGGCCGCGCAGGCGCACGAGGGCCCGGTGTTCCTGCTGCGTCCGGCCGCCGAGGCGCGCCAGCCCAGCGCGGCGCCGCTGCGCGTGCTGCTGGCCAGCGCCGGGCCCGACCGGCTGCGCCTGCAGCTGCTCAAGCGCCGCGGCCCGCCTTGCGCCGAGCCGGTGGAGCTGTGGCTGCCGCCGGTGCTGCCCGAGCTGCCGTTCGCCGAGCCCGTGCCGCCGCCCGGGCCGCTGGCGCTGCCGGGCGGGCGCGATTCCGGCCTGCAGGCGGCCTGAAGGCGCGTGGCCGTGCCGCTGCTGCCGCGCCCGGGTTGCCGCCGTGCTCTGGATCGCCGTCCACCTGCCGCTGCTGCCGCTGGAGGCCTTCTGCGCCACGCTGCCGCAGGAGCCGGGCGACGCCATGGCCAGCCCCGACGCGCGCCCGGTGGCGCTGGTGGCCGCGCACACCGTGGTGCAGGTCAACGCCGCGGCGGCGGCCCGCGGCATCCGCGCCGGCTGCAAGCGGGCTACCGCACAGGCGCTGGCGGGCGACGTGCTGCTGGCCGAGGCCGACCCCGCGCGCGAGGCTGCCGCGCTGCGCGCCGTGGCGCATGCGGCGCTGGCCTTCACGCCCGGCGTCGCCGAGCCCGACCCCGCCGAGCCCGCCACCGTGCTGCTGGAGGTGCAGGCCAGCCTGCGCCTGTTCGGCGGCCCGGCGGCGCTGGCGCGGCGGCTGGTGGCGGCGCTGGCGCCGCTGGGCCACCGCCTGCAGCTGGCCGCGGCCCCCACGGCCGCCGGCGCGGCGCTGCTGGCGCGCTGGGCGCCGCGCGGGGTGGACGCGCTGCACGGGCCGCACGCGCGCGACCTTGCCGCGCTGGCCGCGCTGCTCGAGCGCGCCCCCGTGGCGCTGCTGCCCGCACCACGCGCGGCCGGGATGCAGGCCATGGGCCTGCACCGCATCGCCGAGCTGCGCGCGCAGCCGCGCAGCGGCCTGGCGCGGCGCTTCGGCGAGGGCCTGCTCGACGTGCTCGACCGCGCCTTCGGCGACGCCCCCGACACCCGCCGCTGGACGACGCTGCCGCCGGTGTTCGAGGCCCGCCTGGAACTGGCGGCGCGCGCCGAGCACGCCGAGCCGGTGCTGCACGGCGCCGGCGGGCTGCTGGCGCGCCTGGTGGGCGGGGCCCAGGGCCGGCAGGTGCGCGTCGCCCGTTTCGAGCTGCGCTGCCTGCACGAGCGCGCGCGCCAGGCCGAGGTGCCGCCCACCGAGCTGGCGGTCGAGCTCGCCGAGCCGGCCGTGGCCCCCGCCCACCTGCAGGCCCTGCTGAAGGAGCGCCTGGGCCGCCTCGAACTGCCCGCGCCCACGCTCGACCTGCTGCTGCGCTGCCGCCACGTGGTGGCGGCGCCGGCGCCCAACGGCGAGCTGTTCCCCACGCGCGCCAGCCGCGCCGAGGGCCTGCTGCGCCTGGTGGAGCGGCTGCGCGCCCGGCTGGGCGACGCGCAGGTGCAGCGCCTGGTAGCCCTGGCGGACCACCGCCCCGAGTGCGGCAGCCGCGCGCTGCCGCTGCAGGGCGAAGGCGCGCAGCCCGCGCTGCCGGCGCTGCCGCCGGGGCCGGCGCTGCTCGACCCGGCGCTGCCGCTGCACCGCCCGGCCTGGCTGCTGCCCGAGCCGCAGCCGCTGGCCGAGGGCGCCGACGGCACGCCCCTCGTGCAGGGCCGGCCGCTGCGCCTGCTGGCCGGCCCCGAGCGCATCGAGACCGGCTGGTGGGACGAGCACCCCGTGCAGCGCGACTACTTCATCGCCGAGGCCTCGGACGGCGCGCTGGTGTGGGTGTTCCGCCACCGCCTGCCGCAGCCGCCGGGCGAGCCGGTCTGGTTCCTGCAGGGGCTGGTCGGCTGAGCGGGTGAGAGGCCCGCGGGCCGCGTGCGATAGTCCGCGCCCGATGAACAAGACCGCCGCCGACGAGCCCGTCGTCGACCCCAAGGTGCAGCGCGCCATCGACCGCAGCGTGCCCGACTTCCCGCGCCCGCCCTGGCGCCGGCGGCTGCTGACGGCGCTGCTGGCCGTCGGCATGGGCTGGCTGGTGGTGGACACCATGCTCGACCCCCCGGGCAACATCCGGCGCAACCCGCCGCCGCGCGTGGACGCGCCCACCTGCGAGCCCGGCCAGACGCGTGGCTGCGTCGGCGGCGCGGCCGCGGTCATCGTGGCACCTGCCCCGGCGGCATCGCGCTAGCGCGATGCCGCGGCGGCCGTCAGGGCACGGCCTTGCCCGGGCGCAGGTCGAGCAGCGTGCCGCCGCCTTCGGACAGCAGCTTCAGCACGTTGCCGTCGATGCGCCAGCCGCGCACCCCGGACAGCGCCGCCAGGAAACGGTCTTCGGCGCCGTCCTCGTCGAGGCAGGCGCGCCGCGTGCCGGCGACCTCTTCGAAGCGCAGCCGGCTGCCGTCCAGCGTGAAGCGGCCCATGATGCGGTTGCAGCCGCCGTAGCCGGTCATCCGCGATTCCTTCTCGTCGAGCCGGATGTGCGCCGCGCGCGGGCCGTCGGCGCCGAGCTGCCACACGGTGCCGCGCAGCGGCGGCGCGTTGCCGCCGCCGGCCGGTGCGGCGCAGGCGGTGAGTGCGGCCAGCAGGGCCGGGACGAAAAGAAGGCCGACGCGTCGGGAGAGCAGGGTGTTCATGACCGCGACCTTAGCGCAGCCGGCGGGCCGTGGCTTCACGACAGCACCTGCCCCAGCCAGGCCTCGAGGTCGCGCACCTCCTCCAGGCACACCGAGTGCTCCATGGGGTACTCGTGCCATTGCACGGGCTGGCCGAGCGCCTGCAGGGCGTCGCGGCTGGCGCGGCCGCGTGCCGGCACCACGATGCCGTCGCGGCTGCCGTGCGCGGCGAACACCGGCGTGGCCGCGTTGGCGGCATGGCGCTCGGCCGCTGTGCGCTCGGCCAGGGGCAGATAGCCCGACAGAGCGGCCAGTCCGGCCAGGCGGTGGCCGTAGCGCAGCCCGGCACCCAGCGTGATGGCGCAGCCCTGCGAGAAGCCCGCCAGCACGATGCGCCCGGCCGGCACGCCGCGGGCCACCTCGCGGTCGAGCAGGGCGTGGACGCCGGCAAAGCTGTCGTGCAGGCCACGTTCGTCCTCGCGGCGGCTGAAGGGGTCGCGCGGGTCGCTGGACGGATAGATGTCGTACCAGGCGCGCATGGCGTGGCCGCCGTTGATCGTCACGGGCCGCACCGGCGCGCGCGGGAACACCCAGCGCACCGGGCCCACGGCGTCGAGCCGCATCTCGTCGGCCAGCGAGAGGAAATCGGTGCCGTCGGCCCCCAGGCCGTGCAGCACCACGATGGTGGCGCGCGGCTCGGCGGCCGGGTGCAGCTCGATGGTCTGGGGGGTGGTCATCGCGGCGCCCCGGTCAGTAGTTCAAGCCCATCGCGGTGCGCACGTCCTTCATCGTCTGCCGCGCCACCGTGCGCGCGCGCTCGGTGCCCATCTCGACGATCCAGTGCACCTGCTTGGGGTTGGCCAGGACCTGCTCGGCGCGCTCGCGCCAGGGCTGCTGCTCCTTCAGGATGGCGTCGATCACGGGCTGCTTGCAATCGAGGCAGCCGATGCCCGCCGTGGTGCAGCCCTGCTGCACCCACTGCTGCGTGGTGTCGTCGGAGTAGACCTTGTGGAACTGCCAGACGGGGCACCTGGCCGGGTCGCCGGGGTCGGTGCGGCGTGCGCGGGCGGGGTCGGTGGCCATGGCGCGCACCTTGCGCGTCACCTCGGCCGGCTGCTCGCGCATCAGGATGGCGTTGCCGTAGCTCTTGCTCATCTTGGTGCCGTCGGTGCCCGGCAGCCGCAGCACCTCGGTGTGCAGGGCCTGCGGCTCGGTGAGCACGCTCTTGCCGCTGCCCTTGAGGTGGCCGGTGAGCAGCTCGGTGTCGTCGGGCGTCCAGCCGTTCACGGCCATGGCAGCCTTTTTCACGATGCCCTCGCCCTTGGCCCAGGCCTCGGCGCTGCCGGTCTCGCCGAAGGCCGGGCGCGGCGTCTCGAAGTCGCGCTGGTAGGCCTTGGCCAGCTTGGCCAG
>JBKDQY010000268.1:0-4028 GCA_046341655.1 Betaproteobacteria bacterium
AACATCCGCTACACCATCGCCGAGAAGGACGACCCGAAGAAGCAGCTGCTGCGCTTCATCCGCGACGAGCACGAGGGCGAGGCGGGCATCGTCTACTGCCAGAGCCGCAGGAAGGTGGAAGACACCGCCGACTGGCTCAAGGCCGAGGGCATCAGCGCCTTGCCCTACCACGCGGGCCTGGACGCCGCCGTGCGCGCCCGCCACCAGGACCGCTTCCTGCGCGACGAGGGCCTGGTGATGGTGGCCACCATCGCCTTCGGCATGGGCATCGACAAGCCCGACGTGCGCTTCGTGGCCCACCTCGACCTGCCCAAGAACATCGAGGCCTACTACCAGGAGACCGGCCGCGCCGGCCGCGACGGCCTGCCCGCCGACGCCTGGATGACCTACGGGCTGCAGGACGTCGTCAACCAGCGCCGCATGATCGACGAGAGCGAGGCCGGCGAGGACTTCAAGCGGCTGCAGCGCGGCAAGCTCGACGCGCTGCTGGCGCTGTGCGAGGCCCACGACTGCCGCCGCGTGCGGCTGCTGGCCTATTTCGACGAATCCAGCGAGCCCTGCGGCAATTGCGACAACTGCCTCAGCCCGCCCGCCACCTGGGACGCCACCGAGGCCGCGCGCAAGGCGCTGTCGGGCATCTACCGCTTCCGCAACGCCGCCGGCTCGGGCCGCTACGGCGCCGGGCACCTGATCGACGTGCTGCGCGGCAAGCGCACCGAGAAGGTGGCGCAGCACGGCCACGACCGGCTCTCCACCTGGGGCATCGGCGCCGACGTGTCCGAGGCGCAGTGGCGCGGCGTGCTGCGCCAGCTGATCGCGCTGGGCCACGTGGTGGCCGAGGGCGAGTACGGCACGCTGGCGCTGACCGACAGCGCGCGCGGCGTGCTGCGCGGCGAGGTGCCGGTGCGGCTGCGCCAGCCGCCCGAGGCCGCGCCGCGCGGCCGAACCCCCAAGGACGGGCGCAAGGAGCGTGGCGCGGGCAGCGCCGGCAAGCCGCCGCCGCTGCCGCTGGACGAGGCGGCCACCGAGCGCTTCCTGCGGCTGAAGGCCTGGCGCGCCGAGGTGGCGCGCGAACACAACCTGCCGGCCTACGTGGTGTTCCACGACGCCACGCTGGCCGAGATGGCGCGCGGGCAGCCGGGCAGCCTGGCGGCGCTGGGCGCGATCAGCGGCGTGGGCGCGAAGAAGCTCGAGGCCTACGGCGCGGAGATCCTGCGCCTGCTGGCCGAGGGCTGAAGAGACGGGCCGTTCAGGCCAGCAGCCGCTTCAGCTCGCCCGAGGCGATCAGCGCCTGCAGGTCCTTCGCGCCGCCCACGAGCGTGCCGCGCACGAACACCATGGGGAAGGTGGGCCAGCCGGACCACATCTTCAGCGCGTTGCGGCGCCGCCACTCCGACGCGTAGCTGCCGTATTCGAGGTAGCGGTGCGACACGCCCGCATCGTGCAGCGCGCGGCAGGCGCGCTTGCAGAACGGGTTCCAGGCCATGCCCACCACCACCACCGGCTCGGCAGCGATGGCGCCCTCGACCTCGCGCACGATGTCGGCGTTGGCGGCGGCCACGCGCGGGCGGATGGCGGGGTGCAGGCGGTCTTCGGGCAGGACGGGGCGGCTCATGCCGGGATTGTGCGCCGCGCCGCCGACGGGCGCGAACGCAGCGATCAAAGCGCCGCAACGCGTCGGGTCGTGCCGCGGCCGCATCATCGTGGCCCGCCGTGGCCCGGCTGCGGCGCCAACCCCCAAGGAAGACTCCCCGATGACCAAGCTCTACTACAGCCCCGGCGCCTGCTCGCTGTCGCCGCACATCGCCTTGCGCGAGGCCGGCCTGCCCTTCGAACTGGCGATGGCCAGCACCAAGACCAAGAAGCTCGCCGACGGCAGCGACTTCAACGCCATCAACCCGAAAAGCCAGGTGCCGGTGCTGGAGTTCGACGACGGCCAGCGCCTCACCGAGGGGCCGGCCATCGTGCAATGGATCGCCGACCAAGTGCCGGCCAAGGGCCTGGCGCCGGCCGCCGGCACCATGGCCCGCTACCGGCTGATGGAGTGGCTGAACTTCATCACCAGCGAGCTGCACAAGGGCTTCTCGCCGCTGTTCAACCCGGCCATGCCGGAAGAGGCCAAGGCCCTGGCCCGCGCCAGGCTGGGCGAGAAGCTGGCCTGGGTCGACCAGCAGCTGGCCGGCCGCCACTACCTGATGGGCGACGCCTTCACCGTGGCCGACGGCTACCTGTTCACCGTGGCCGGCTGGGGCAAGTACGTGGGCGTGGACATCGCGCCGCTGTCCAACCTGTCGGCCTACGTGGCCCGCGTGGCCGCGCGGCCGGCGGTACAGGAGGCGCTGAAGGCCGAGGGGCTGCTGAAGTAGGGCGGCCGGACACCCCCTCGCGCCGGCATCGCTCGTCGGCCGGTGGCTCGGGCTGGTTCAGCCCGGCAGATCCAGCACGACGTCGAAGCGGATGATCTCCTCGGCGGCGCGTTCGCCGCCCAGGGCCGCGGGGCGCACCGCCTCGGCCAGGCGCCGCATGGCCTCGGAGGCCAGCAGGCGCCCATGATCGGCGTACGCTGCCGCAGGCCGGCGCGAGGCCACCTTGTCCAGGTCGGCCTGCGTGACCAGCAAGTCGTTGCCGCCGCTGCGCACCGCCACGTGGATGTGGGGCACGAAGGTCCAGGGCAGGAAGCCGAACAGGGTGCGCTTGTAGCCGCCGGGCCGCACGGTGCGGAAGGCGAACCACCCGTCGGCGTCGGCTTCGATCTGGCCGTATCCGCGGAAGGCGGGGTCGGGCCGGCCGTGGCCGGGGGTCTCGGCCGGGTGGTAGTCGTAGCGCCCGCTCGCGTTGGCCTGCCACACCTGGACCTGCAGGCCGCCCAGCGGCTGCCCCGCGGTGTCGAGCAGCCGCCCGGCCAGCAGCAGCGGCGAGCCGGCCGCAGCGGCATCTCGCGAGCGCAGCAGGTCGGCACCGCCCCAGGCCGTGCCCCGGGGCGGGCGGTACGGGCCCTCGAAATCTCCTGAGGTGGGACGCAGCCGCGACTGCGCCTGCGCGGGGCTCGCGGCCGCGCCGCCGCCCAGGGCGGCCAGGGCCGTGGCCAGCAGACCGGCATTGACGCGGCGGCGCGACGGCAGCGTCTGCGGACGAGGTTCGTTCGGAAGCATCGTGGACTCTCCTTGAAGGGGTGGGTGCCGGCGGCGGACGGGGGCTCGGCGGCTGTCTCCATGTTGCGAGCAATTGCTCATGTTGCATACTCGCGTTCCTGTCTCCAGGACACCTCGCCATGCCCCGCATCGACCTGCACCAGAGGAAATCGCCGCGCCAGCGGCGCTCGGCCGACACGGTGGAGACGCTGCTGGCGGCGGCGGCTCGCGTTCTGGAGCGCGAGTCGCTGGCGGGCTTCAACACCAACCGGGTGGCCGAGGTGGCGGGCGTCAGCGTCGGCTCGCTGTACCAGTACTTCCCCAACAAGTCGGCCCTGATCGCGGCGCTGATCGACCGGCAGCAGTCGGCTCTGGTCGAGCACATCGAGGCCTGCGTGGCGGCGCGGAGCGGCGGCTCGCTGCGCGAGGCGCTGCAGGCACTGGCCGAGATCGGCATCGAGCAGCAGTACGGCCGCCCGCTGCTGGCGGCGGCGCTGGACCACGAGGAACTGCGGCTGCCGCTGGGCGCGCGCCTGCGCGAGTCCGAGCAGCGCATCGGCGCGGCCGTGGCCACGCTGCTGCAGCGGCACGCCGGCGAACTGGCCGCGCCGCTGCGGCCGGCCGACGTGCACGACGCCATCGTGATCGCGAAGGCCCTGATCGAGGCCGACGCGATGGCCGGCCGTGCGCCGTCGCCCGACCTGCGCGACCGTGTCGTGCGGGCTCTGCTGGGCTATCTGCAGACGAAGCCGGGGCAGAGCTGAGAGTGTGAGAGGCAATCCAATGCGCCCGCGTAGGCCCCCAGAGCAGCCCCAATCTAGGCGCGAAACGAAGCCGGGTCGGGGACCCGGCGAGGCTTCGCAACGACGAGTGGGGCTGTTCTGGGGGCCTACCCGA
>JBKDQY010000269.1:0-3368 GCA_046341655.1 Betaproteobacteria bacterium
CACGCCCGAGCAGGCGGCGCGCACCGGATACCCCGTGTACACCCCGGGAGCGGGCCTGCGCGACGTCGGCCTCGGCCTGAGCGGCCGCACCGAACTCGGCCAGGGCTGGGCCCTGTTCTACGGCGCCAGCGTGTCGCGCCTGGCCGGGCCGTCGGCGGCGAGCCCGCTGGTGCGCGAGCGCGACGGCTGGGGCCTGAGCGCGGGCGTCGTCAAGCGGCTGGGCGGCCGATGAACGCACCGGTCGCCGCGCCGCCCCCGCCCTGGCCGCTGTGGCCGCTGGCCCTGCTGGCGGGGCTGCTGCCGCTGGTGGCCACGGTGCTGGCCACGGTGCTGTCGATGCAGCAGGGCCTGGTGCCCGCCTGCAACCCTTTCTGGGACGGTTGCACCTCGATCAGCCGTGCCGCGCGCCACGAGCTGCCCAACCACCTGTTCCGGGCGCTGATGCTGCCCGCGGCCACCCTGCAGGCCCTGGTGTGGGTGCTGGCGGCACGCTGGCTGCTGCTGTGCGGCGCGGCCGGCCGCGGCGTGGCCTGGATCGCGCCGCTGGGGGTGGTGGCGGGCATCGCGCTGGTGGTGTACGGCAGCTTCCTGGGCACCGAAGGTCCCATCTACCGCTGGCTGCGCCAGTACGGCACGGTCGCCTACTTCGGCTTCACCTGCCTGAACCTGCTGCTCACGGGCAACGCCGTGCAGGCGCTGGTGCGCGCGGGCCGGCTGGCGATGCCGCGCGCGCTGGAACATGCCATGGTGGCGCTGGCCACGGCGCTGGTGCTGCTGGGCGTGGGCAACGCCATCGTGGCCGCGGCCTTCGGCGAGCCGCTGAAGGGCCGCGTCGAGAACGTGACCGAGTGGTGGGGCGCGCTCATCTTCGTGCTCGGCTTCTGCGCGCTGGCGCTGATGTGGCGGCGCGAGCGCGCGGCGCTGTCGCTCGGGGTCAGCCCGCGTTGATCGGGGCGCCGCGTGCGGGCCCAATGGCGCCTGTTCCAGCCACGACGGAGCCCCTGCCATGAACCCCTTCCGCCATCTGCTCAAGGCCCGCGGCGCGCGCTCGCCCATCGGCACCTGGGTCTCCAGCGCCAGCCCGCTGGTGGCCGAGGCGCTGGGGCACGCCGGCTTCGACTGGGGCGTGGTCGACATGGAGCACGCCCCGGCCGACCTGATGGAGGTGGTGCACCAGCTGCAGGCCATCGGCAACACGAAGATGGTGCCGGTGGTGCGCGTGCCCTGGAACGACGCCGTCACGGTCAAGCGCGTGCTCGACGCCGGCGCGCACACGGTGCTGTTCCCGTTCGTGCAGGATGCCGGGGAGGCGGCGCGCGCCGTGGCAGCCACGCGCTACCCGCCCGAGGGCGTGCGCGGCATGGCCGGCGCGACGCGGGCCTCGCGCTTCGGCACGACGCCCGACTACCTGCGCCAGGCCAACAAGGGCATCGCGGTGATCGTGCAGCTCGAGACCCCCGCGGCGCTGGCGCAGCTCGAGGCCATCGCGGCGGTGCCCGGCGTCGACGCGCTGTTCGTGGGCCCGGCCGACCTGTCGGCCTCGATGGGCCACGTGGGCCACTTCACCCACCCCTCGGTGATGGCGCTGATGACGGACGCCGCACGCCGCGCCAAGGCGCTGGGCATGCCCATCGGCACGCTGGGCTCGTCGGCCGAGGCAGCCACGCGCTACCGCGCCATGGGCTACGACTTCATGGCCGTGGGCACCGACCTGGGGCTGTTGATGCAGGGCGCGCAGTCGGCCATCCGCGCGCTGCGCGCGGCCGACGACGACGCCGGCCACGTGCACACGCTCAGCGAGGGCACGCGGACCCGCGGCACTTGAGGGCCTGATTCACTTCAGCACGTCACCCAGGCACAGGTACTTCAGCTCGAGGTACTCCTCGAGCCCCTGGCGCGCGCCCTCGCGGCCCAGGCCGCTTTGCTTGACACCGCCGAAGGGCACCTCGGCGGCGCTGATGATGCCGGTGTTGATGCCCACCATGCCCGACTCCAGCGCCTCGGCGACGCGGAAGATGCGCCCGATGTCGCGGCTGTAGAAGTAGCTGGCCAGGCCGAATTCGGTGGCGTTGGCCAGCGCGATGGCCTCGGCCTCGGTCTCGAAGCGGAACACCGGGGCCACGGGGCCGAAGGTTTCTTCCTTGGCGCAGCGCATCGCGGGCGTCACGCCGGTCAGCACCGTGGGCGTGAAGAATCGGCCTTCGGCCCCCGCGACCTCGTGCGACGCGCCGCCGGTGACGATGCGCGCGCCCTGCGCCAGCGCGTCGGCCACGTGCTCCTGCACCTTGGCCATCGCGGCGTCGTCGATCAGCGGGCCGATGGCCACGCCGGGCTCGAAGCCGTTGCCCACCTTCATCGCGGCCACGCGGGCGGCGAGCCTCTCGACGAAGGCGTCGTGCACGCCGGCCTGCACGTAGAGCCGGTTGGCGCAGACGCAGGTCTGCCCGGCGTTGCGGTACTTGCTGGCCAGCGCGCCGTCCACCGCGCTGTCCAGGTCGGCGTCGTCGAACACGATGAAGGGCGCGTTGCCGCCGAGCTCCAGGCTCAGCTTCTTCACGGTGCCGGCGCACTGCCGCATCAGGATGCGGCCGACCTCGGTGCTGCCGGTGAACGACAGGTGGCGCACGACGTCGCTGCTGCACAGCACGGCGCCGATCTCGACGCTGCGGGCGGCGTCCGCCGGCAGGATGTTCAGCACGCCCGCCGGCATGCCGGCGCGCTGCGCCAGCTCGGCCGCGGCCAGCGCCGTCAGCGGCGTCTGCTCGGCCGGCTTGATGACCACCGGGCAGCCCGCGGCCAGCGCCGGCGCCACCTTGCGCGTGATCATCGCGATCGGGAAGTTCCAGGGCGTGACGGCCGCGCACACGCCGATGGGCTGCTTCAGCACCAGCACGCGCTTGGCCGCGTCGGTGGCCGGGATCGTCTCGCCGTAGACGCGCTTGCCTTCTTCCGCGAACCACTCCACGAAGCTCGCGGCATACGCCACCTCGCCGCGCGCCTCGGCCAGCGGCTTGCCCTGCTCGGCCGTCATCAGGCGCGCCAGGTCGTCGGCATGCTGCGTCAGCAGAGCGAACCAACGCTGAAGCACGGCGGCCCGCTCCTTGGCTGTCCGGGCCCGCCACAGCGGCCAGGCCCGCTCGGCAGCGCTGATGGCCGCGGCGGCGTCTACCGGGCCGCAGTTGGCCACCTGCGCGAGTTCGGCGCCGGTGGCGGGGTCGGTGACGGGAAAGCGCGCGCTGGTGTCGTTGGCCGCCACCCATTCGCCGCCGATCAGCGCGTCGGTGCGCAGCAGGCCGGGGTCGGCCAGCAGGGCCAGCGGGGAGGTCTTGGTGTCCATGGAGTGCTCCGGATTGCCAGGGGTCGGCGGC
>JBKDQY010000270.1:0-19823 GCA_046341655.1 Betaproteobacteria bacterium
TCGAAGAAGAGCGCGGCCGAGCTGATGGGCCGCACCGAGTGCAACCGCATCGTCAACTTCGACGGCGGCCCGCAATCGGCCCGGCTGGTGGGCCGGATGCTCGACGTGCGCATCACCGAGGCGCTGCCGCACTCGCTGCGCGGCACGCCGGTGCTGCACGACGCGCCCGCCGCGGCCTGAGCGGCGACCGGGGCTTCAGCGCCCCGGGCCGAAGCCCCACCACCAGAGCGCGCCGGCCGTGGCCAGCACCATCCCGGCGTAGGTGGCCATGCGGCCGTCGCGGCCGAAAGCCACCAGGCCCAGCAGCACCACCACGGCCGCGGCTGCGGCCGACGCGCCCGCCAGGCGGCGCCAGCGCACGCCGGCCAGCTGCCGCCGCCACACCAGCTTGGCCAGTGCGGAAGCGATCGCCCCCAGCATCAGCGCGGGCAGGAAAAGGTTGGTCAGGTGCCAGACGGCGTCGAGCGGGCCCATCGGCGGGTGGTCGAGGTTTGTCGTGGACGAAAACACCGCGCCGCCCCGGGGTGGTGCGCCGGGCGGGCGGCTCCTACAATTGTGGCGTGAGCGTCATCGCCCTCGGGCTCAACCACACCACGGCCCCGCTGGATCTTCGCGGTCGCCTGGCCTTCGCGCCCGAGCAGACCGCACCGGCCCTGCAGGCGCTGCGCCAGCAGTTGCAGCGCGCCGTGCCCGAGGCAGCTCTGGTCTCCACCTGCAACCGCACCGAGCTCTACGTGGCCAGCGCCACGCCGGCCGGCGCCGAGGAACTGGTGCGCCCGGCCGTCGAGTGGCTGGCCACGCAGGGCGGCATCGCACCCAACCAGCTGCAGTCGCACAGCTACGTCATGGAAGACCGTGCCGCCGCGCGCCATGCCTTCCGCGTGGCCAGTGGCCTGGACAGCATGGTGCTGGGCGAGCCGCAGATCCTGGGCCAGCTGCAGCAGGCCGTGCGCCGGGCCGACGAGGCCGGCACGCTGGGCACGACGATGCACCAGCTGTTCCAGCGCAGCTTCTCCGTGGCCAAGGAGGTGCGCAGTTCCACCGAGATCGGCGCGCACAGCGTCAGCATGGCCGCCGCGTCGGTGCGGCTGGCGTCGCAGCTGTTCGAGGACCTGGCCCAGATCAAGGTGCTGTTCATCGGTGCCGGCGAGATGATCGAACTGGTGGCCACGCACTTCGCGGCGCGCACCCCGAAGGCCATCGCGCTGGCCAACCGCACGCTCGAGCGCGGCGAGAAGCTCGCCGCGCGCTTCGGCGGCGAGGCGCTGCGCCTGGCCGACATGCCCGACCGCCTGCACGAGTTCGACGCCGTCGTCTCCTGCACTGCGAGCACGCTGCCCATCGTGGGCCTGGGTGCGGTGGAGCGGGCGCTGAAGGCGCGCCGGCGCCGGCCGATGTTCATGGTGGATCTCGCCGTGCCGCGCGACATCGAGCCCGAGGTCGCACGCCTGGCCGACGTCTACCTGTACACCGTCGACGACCTCTCCACGCTCGTGCAGAGCGCGTCCGACAAGCGCCAGGCCGCCGTGCAGCAGGCCGAGGCCATCATCGACGCCGGTGTCACCAGCTTCCAGCACTGGCTCGACCAGCGCGCCGCCGTGCCGCTGATCCAGGCGCTCAACCGCCAGGCCGACGACTGGGCGGCGCTGGAGTTGCACCGCGCGAAGAAGCTGCTCGCCAAGGGCGAGCCGGTCGAGGCCGTGCTGGAGGCGCTGAGCCGCGGCCTCACGCACAAGATGCTGCACGGCACGATGGCCGAGCTGCACGCGGCCGAGGGCGACGATCGTTCGCGCCTGGCCGACACCGTGTCGCGCCTGTTCCTGCGCTCCGGCCGCCCTGGCGGAGACCACCCCGCCCGTTAGCCCCCGCACGGCGGGGCCGGCGCGCCGCGGGCAGCGCCGCGGCCACGCCGTGCGCCGCCGCACGCATCCGCGATGAACCCCACCCTGCGCGACCGCTTCGAGCGCCTGGCCCTGCGCCTGGCCGAGCTGGATGCGACGCTGTCCGACCCCGGCGTGGCCGCCGACCCGCGGCGCTATCGCGCGCTGCTGCGCGAGCAGAGCGAGGTGCAGGGTATCGTCACCCGCTGGCAGCGCTATCGCCAGCGTGAGGCCGACACCGCCGCGGCGCGAGAGCTCCTGGCCGGCGGCGACGCCGACATGGCCGCGATGGCCGCCGAGGAGATCGCCAGCGCCGAGGCCGATATGCAGCGCCTGCAGGTCGAGCTGCAGACCGCCCTCCTGCCCAAGGACTCCGACGACGAGCGCAACGCATTCCTCGAGATCCGCGCCGGCACCGGCGGCGACGAGAGCGCCCTGTTCGCCGGTGACCTGGCGCGCATGTACCTGCGCTTCTGCGAGCGTCAGGGCTGGCGCACCGAGGTGCTGTCGCAGAACGAGTCCGAGCTCGGCGGCTACAAGGAACTGGTCCTTCGCATCGAGGGCGACGGCGTGTACGGCCGCCTGCGCTTCGAGAGCGGTGGCCACCGCGTGCAGCGCGTGCCGGCCACCGAGAGCCAGGGCCGCATCCACACCAGCGCCTGCACGGTGGCAGTGCTGCCCGAGCCCGACGAGGCTGCAGGCCTCACGCTGAACCCGGCCGACCTGCGCATCGACACCTTCCGCGCCAGCGGCGCCGGCGGCCAGCACGTCAACAAGACCGACAGCGCCATCCGCATCACGCACATTCCCAGCGGCCTGGTGGCCGAGTGCCAGGACGACCGCAGCCAGCACCGCAACAAGGCCAAGGCCCTGGCCGTGCTGCAGGCCCGCCTGCGTGACAAGGAAGCCAGCGAGCGCGCCGCCAAGGAGGCCGCCACGCGCAAGAGCCTGGTGGGCAGCGGCGACCGCAGCGACCGCATCCGCACCTACAACTTCCCGCAGGGGCGGCTGACCGACCACCGCATCAACCTCACCCTGTACAAGCTGCAGCAGGTCATGGACGGTGACCTCGGCGACGTCGTCGATGCGCTGTTGGCCGCTCGCGCGGCCGAGCAGCTGGCCGAGCTGGGCGGCAGCGGTGGCTGAGCCCACGGTCGACACGCTTCTGCATGAAGCCCGCGAGCTCGGCCTGGACCGCTTCGACGCCCAGGCGCTGGCGAGCCATGTGCTGCAGCAGCCGCGCGCGTGGCTGCTGGCGCACGGCGACGCGCCGGTCGACGCCACCGCAGCCACCGCGCTGCGCCGCCTGCTGGGCCGCCGCGCCGGCGGCGAGCCCGTGGCCTACCTCACCGGCTGGCGCGGCTTCCACGGCCTGGAGCTGCAGGTGACGCCCGACGTGCTGGACCCCCGTCCCGACACCGAGACCCTGGTCGTCTGGGCGGTGGCGCTGCTGTCCGGCGAACTGGGTGGCATCGCCGCGCCCGAGGTGGCAGACCTCGGCACGGGCAGCGGCGCCATCGCGCTGGCCGTGGCCCGAGCCTGCCCGCGGGCCGTGGTGCGGGCGGTCGATCTGAGCGCCGAGGCGCTGGCCGTGGCGCGCGCCAACGGGGCCCGGCTCGGCCTGCGCGTGCAGTGGCTGCAGGGCTGCTGGTGGCAGCCGCTGGGCACGCCGCCGCTGCACCTCGCGCTGGCCAACCCGCCCTACCTGGGCGCCGACGATCCCCACCTCGCCGCGCTGCGCCACGAGCCGCGGGCAGCGCTGGTGCCGGCGGGGGGCGAAGCGCTCGCCGACCTGCGCGACATCATCGCCAGCGCCGGCGCGCACCTGGTGCCCGGCGGCTGGCTGCTGCTGGAGCACGGCTTCGAGCAGGCCGAGGCCGTGGCCGTGCTGCTGGCGGCGGCCGGTTTCGAGGCCGTCTCCCACCGTCTCGACCTCGCCGGCCACCGCCGCTGCACCGGCGGGCGCCGGCCTCGCGGGTGACGCGGCCGCCCTGGCGGCGGCGTTGATTCCCGGCCGGCGGTACGATTCCGGGATCGTTTCCCGTCATCCAGGCAACACCATGAGCGACGTCCAGCAGCGCATCGACGAGATGGTCAAGGGCCACAAGGTCCTGCTCTTCATGAAGGGCACGGCGCAGTTCCCGCAGTGCGGCTTCTCGGGCCGCGCCATCCAGATCCTCAAGGCCGCCGGCGCCAGCGGTGTGAGCACCTTCAACGTGCTCGAGGACGAGGAGGTCCGCCAGGGCATCAAGGACTACGCCAACTGGCCGACGATTCCGCAGCTCTACGTCAACGGCGAGTTCGTCGGTGGCTCGGACATCATGATGGAGATGTACCAGTCGGGCGAGTTGCAGCAGCTGCTGACCCAGGCCTGAGGTGAGCGCCGCCCTGCCCGCCCGCCTGGTGGTGGGCATCAGCGGCGCCACCGGCGCGCTGTACCCGGTGACGCTGCTCAGGCGCGCCCGCGCGCTCGGCATCGAGACCCACCTGGTCGCCACGCCCGCGGGCGTGCTCAACGTGCACCATGAGCTGGGCCTTGCGCGCGGCGAACTCGAGGCCCTGGCCGACCACGCCTACGCGCCCGGCGACGTCGGCGCCTGCATCGCCAGCGGCAGCTTCGGCACGGCGGCGATGGTCGTCTCGCCCTGCTCGATGAAGACGCTGGCCGCCATCGCCCACGGCCTGTCGGACAACCTGCTCACGCGCGCCGCCGACGTGACGCTCAAGGAGCGCCGGCGCCTGGTGCTGATGGTGCGCGAGACGCCCTTCAACCTGGCGCACCTGCGCAACATGACGGCTGTCACCGAAATGGGCGGCATCGTGTTCCCGCCGCTGCCGGCCTTCTACCTGAAGCCGGGCAGCATCGACGAGATGGTGGCCGAAGGGGTGGAGAGGGTTCTGGCCTTGCTGGGCTTCGCCGAGGCCGCGCCGCGGCCCTGGCAGGGGCTGTAGCCGCACCCCTCAGGCGACGGGAATGTCCCACTGACGCCGCGCCCCGAACACCAGGTTCGGGTATTCCGCGCGGCCGCGGCTGCCGTTGTAGCGGCCCAGCGCCAGGAACAGGTCGCCGCGCTCGCGTTCGAGGTAGTGGCGCAGGATCACGCAGCCGAACCGCAGGTTGGTCTGCAGGTGGAACAGGCGGCTCGCGTCGCCGTCGCCGATGGCGCGCGTCCAGAAGGGCATCACCTGCATGTAGCCGCGCGCACCGGCACTGCTGATGGCGTACTTGCGAAAGCCGCTCTCCACCTGGATGAGCCCCAGCACCAGTGCCGTTTCCAGGCCGGCGCGGCGGCTCTCGTACCACACGGTCTCCAGGAACTCGACGCGCACGTGATGCTCGGCCTTGCGGCGCTTCAGGCGGTCGCTGGCCGCGCCCAGCCAGCGCAGGTAGGCCAGGCGGTCCTCGGTGCGCGCAAAGCTGGGTTTGGGCGGCGCGCGCTCGGACACCGCGGCCGACAGTGCCGTGCGCACGGCGTCCGACAGTGGCTCTTCCAACTGCGCGCCAGCGCGCGCGGCGCCGGGCAGCGCCAGCGCGCCGGCGGCCAGCAGCATCGCGCGGCGCGGCGGGGTCATCCCCCTCGGTCGGCGCTCAGGCGGGCCTTCACGCTGGCAGCCACCTCGGCCACGGCGGCGCTGCTGGCGGCGGCCTCGCGGCGGCCCTGGATCTCCACTTGGCCCGCCTTGAGGCCGCGGTCGGAGATCACCACGCGAAGCGGCACGCCGATCAGCTCCCAGTCGGCGAACATGGCGCCGGGGCGCTCGCCGCGATCGTCGAGCACGACGTCGATGCCCATCGCCGCGAGCTCGTCGTGCAGCGACTCGGCGGCGGCCTTCACGTCGGCGCTGCGGTCCATGCCGATCGGGCAGATCACGCACTCGAAGGGCGCGATCGCCGCCGGCCAGATCATCCCGCGCTCGTCGTGGTTCTGCTCGATGGCCGCTCCCAGGATGCGCGTCACGCCGATGCCGTAGCAGCCCATCTCGAAGGGCTGCGGCTTGCCGTTCTCGTCGAGGAAGGTGGCGCCCATCGGGATGCTGTACTTCTTCGTGCCCAGGTAGAACACGTGGCCCACCTCGATGCCGCGCTGGATGGCGAGCACGCCCCGGCCGTCGGGGCTGGGATCGCCGGCGACGACGTTGCGGATGTCGGCCACCAGATCGGGCTCGGGCAGGTCGCGGCCCCAGTTGACGCCGGTGAGGTGGAAGTCGGGCTCGTTGGCGCCGCAGACGAAGTCGGCCATGTTCGCCACGGTGCGGTCGGCCACGACCTTGACGGGCTTCCTCAGGCCGATCGGCCCCAGGTAGCCAGGCTTGCAGCCGAAGTGATCATCGATCTCGGCCAGGGTGGCGAAGCGCCAGCCGTCCTTCAGGCCCGGAACCTTGCCCGCCTTCACCTCGTTGAGACTGTGGTCGCCGCGCACGAGCAGCAGCCAGACGGTCGTCCTGGCCTCGCTGCCACGCTCGCCGGGCTCGTCGGTGGCCAGCACCAGCGACTTCACGGTCTGCGACAGCGGCAGCTTCAGCAGTTCGGCCACGTCCTCGCACGTACTCTTGCCGGGCGTGGGCGTCTTCGTCATCGCCTGCGCGGCCTCGCCGCGCCGGCCGAGCAGCGGCAGCGCCTCGGCCAGCTCGATGTTGGCGGCGTACTCGCTGGCGGGGCAGTAGACGATCGCGTCCTCGCCGGTGTCGGCGATCACCTGGAACTCGTGCGAGGCGTCGCCGCCGATGGCCCCGGTATCGGCGGCCACGGCGCGGTACTGCAGGCCGAAGCGGTCGAAGATGCGCTTGTAGGCCTCGAACATGACCTGGTAGCTCTTCAGCGCGCTGGCCTGGTCACGGTCGAAGGAGTACGCGTCCTTCATCGTGAACTCGCGGCCGCGCATGACCCCGAAGCGCGGCCGGCGCTCGTCGCGGAACTTGGTCTGGATGTGGAAGAAGTTGCGCGGCAACTGCCTGTAGCTGCGGAGCTCCTGCCGCGCGATGTCGGTGACGACCTCTTCGCTGGTGGGCTGGATCACGAAGTCGCGCTGGTGGCGGTCCTTCACGCGCAGCAGTTCGGGCCCGTAGGCCTGGAAGCGGCCGGTCTCCCCCCACAATTCCGCCGGCTGCACCACGGGCATCAGCAGTTCCACGGCGCCGGCGCGCACCATCTCCTCGCGGATGATGCCCTCGACCTTGCGGATGACGCGCAGGCCCAGCGGCATGTAGTTGTAGATGCCGGCGCCGAGGCGCTTGATGAAGCCGGCGCGCATCATCAGCCGGTGGCTGACGATCTCCGCGTCGGCGGGGGCTTCCTTGAGGGTGGAGATGAAGGTCTGGGAGGCTTTCATGGGGCTCTTCTGATGGGCCCGGCCCTGTCGGGCGAGCACCCCACCAGCGCCGAAGCCGCCTGTCGATTGCATCGACCGCGCCGCTTGCGGGTTTCCCGGGTTCCGGGGCCGCATCGGGGCGGTGCAATAATGAAAACAGTCACAAATCGGGGTTCATTATGCTCGACCGGGAAGGCTTCAGGCCCAACGTCGGCATCGTCCTGCTGAACTCGCGCAACCAGGTGTTCTGGGGCAAGCGGCTTCGCACCCACTCGTGGCAGTTTCCGCAGGGCGGCATCAAGCACGGCGAAACGCCCGAGCAGGCCATGCTGCGAGAACTGCACGAGGAAGTCGGCCTCCGTCCCGAGCACGTGCAGATCATCGGCCGCACCCGCGACTGGCTGCGCTACGAGGTGCCCGAGCACTTCATCCGCAAGGACGCGCGCGGCCACTATCGCGGCCAGAAGCAGATCTGGTTCCTGCTGCGGCTGCTGGGTCGCGACACCGACATGAACCTGCGCGCGACAGACCATCCCGAGTTCGACGCGTGGCGCTGGAACGACTATTGGGTGCCGCTGGACATGGTCATCGAGTTCAAGCGCGGCGTCTACGAAATGGCGCTGACGGAACTCGCCCGCTACGTGCCGCGCGTCACCCACCATAACCGTTATCCGCGCTCGGGCCTGCGGATCCATCGGCACGAGGACGAGTCGCGGGCACCGGACCCGACGCCCCAGCCCGAGGGCAGCGAGCCGCCGGGCTGAGGGCGCCCGGGTCGGGCTGCCTCAGCCCGTCAGCACGAGGTTGTCGCGGTGGATCAGCTCGGGCTCGTTGGCGTAGCCCAGAAGCGCCTCGATCTGCGACGAGGGCTTGCGCGCGATCAGGCGCGACTCGGCCGACGAGTAGTTGGCAAGGCCCCGCGCGATCTCCATGCCTCCGTCCATCGTTCGCACCGCGATCACGTCGCCGCGCGCGAACTCGCCCTCGACCTCGTGCACGCCGATGGGCAGCAGGCTCTTGCCCTCGTCGCGCAGCTTGGCCGCGGCCCCGGCGTCCACGCGCACCGCGCCGCGCAGCTGCAGGTGGTCGAGCATCCACTGCTTGCGCGCTGCGAGCTTGGCGGTGCCGGCCACCAGGGCGCTGCCGATGGCCTCGCCCGCGGCCAGCCGCAGCAGCACGTCGCGCTCGCGGCCCCAGGCGATGACGGTGCTGGTGCCGCTGCGCGCGGCGCGCTTGGCCGCCAGCACCTTGGTAAGCATGCCGCCGCGGCCGATGGCGCTGCCGGCACCGCCGGCCATGGCCTCCAGCGCCGGATCGCCTGCGGTGGCCAGGTCGATGAATCGGGCCGCCGGGTCCCTGCGAGGATCGGCGCTGTACAGGCCACGCTGGTCGGTGAGGATCACATAGGCGTCGGCGTCCACCAGGTTGGCCACCAGCGCGCCGAGCGTGTCGTTGTCGCCGAACCGGATCTCGTCGTTGACGACGGTGTCGTTCTCGTTGATCACCGGGATCACGCCCAGCGACAGCAGCGTCAGCAGGGTCGAGCGCGCGTTGAGGTAGCGCTCGCGGTCGGCGAGGTCGGCGTGCGTGAGCAGCACCTGGGCGCTGCCCATGCCGTGCTCGCGCAGGCGCGACTCGTACATCTGCACGAGGCCCATCTGGCCGACGGCGGCCGCCGCCTGCAGCTCGTGCAGCTCCCTGGGGCGCGTGGCCCAGCCCAGGCGCTTCATGCCCTCGGCGATGGCGCCGCTGGAGACCATCACCAGCTCGCGCCCTTCGCGCGCCAGCGCGGCGAGCTGGCGTGACCAGTTGTCGATGGCCTCGGCGTCGACGCCGCGCCCCTCGTTGGTGACGAGGCTGGAGCCGACCTTGACGACGATGCGGCGGGCCCCCTGGAGCACGCCCGGCTGCGGGCTCATCGTTCTGTCCCCTTGCCCGCCGCGGTCGGCGGCGGGGCATCGAAGCGCAAGTCCGGCACCGGCGGAGGCGGCGGCAGCTGCTCGGCGACGAAGTTCTGGATCTTCTCCAGCAGCGGCTGCAGGCCATCGCGCGCCAGTGCCGAGATGGCAAAGACCGGGCCTTTCCAGCGCAGCCGCCTCACGTAGTCCTTGACGCGCGCCTCGCGTTCCGCCGCCGGCACCATGTCGAGCTTGTTGAACACCAGCCAACGCGGCTTGGCGTGCAGCGCGGGGTCGTACTTCCTGAGCTCTGCGACGATGGCCCGGGCCTGCGCGACGGGATCCACGCTGTCGTCGAAGGGCGCCGCATCCACGATGTGCAGCAGCAGCCGCGTCCGCTGCAGGTGGCGCAGGAACTGGTGGCCCAGCCCGGCGCCCTCGCTGGCGCCCTCGATGAGGCCCGGGATGTCGGCGACGACGAAGCTGCGCTCCGGCCCCACGCGCACGACCCCCAGGTTGGGGTGCAGCGTGGTGAAGGGGTAGTCGGCGATCTTCGGCCGCGCGTTGCTGACGGCCGCGATGAAGGTGCTCTTGCCGGCGTTGGGCATGCCCAGCAGGCCGACGTCGGCCAGCACGCGAAGTTCCAGCTGCAGCTTGAAGCCCTCGCCGGGCCAGCCGGGAGTCTTCTGGCGCGGGCTTCGGTTGGTGCTGCTCTTGAAGTGCAGGTTGCCAAAGCCGCCGTCGCCGCCCTTGGCAAGCAGCACGCGCTCGCCGTGCTCGAGCAGTTCGGCCATCACCTCGCCGGTCTCGGCGTTGCGGACGATGGTGCCGACGGGCATGCGCATCTCGATGTCGGCGCCGGCGGCGCCGAACTGGTCGGAGCCGCGGCCGGGCTCGCCGTTCTTCGCGTCGAAGCGGCGCGTGTAGCGGTAGTCGATCAGCGTGTTGATGTTCTGGTCGGCCAGCGCGTAGACGCTGCCGCCGCGGCCACCGTCGCCACCGTTGGGGCCACCGAAGGGAATGAACTTCTCGCGCCGGAAGCTCACGCAGCCGGCGCCGCCGTGGCCGGCCGAGATGTCGATGGTGGCTTCGTCGAAGAACTTCATGGTTCGGGGCCTAAATGCAGAAGCCCCGGCGTGCCGGGGCTTCGCGCCGCGGGCGGGTCGTCGCTCAGGCCGCCGTGACGAACACCGTCTGGCGGTTGAGCGCGCCCTTGGTCTCGAACGAGACCTTGCCGTCGACCAGCGCGAACAGCGTGTGGTCGCGGCCCATGCCGACACCACTGCCGGCGTGGAACCGGGTGCCGCGCTGGCGCACGATGATCGAGCCGGCGCTGACAGCCTGGCCGCCGAATACCTTGACGCCCAGCATCTTCGGCTGCGAGTCGCGGCCGTTGCGGGTGGAGCCGCCGCCCTTCTTCTGTGCCATGGTGAGTGCTCCTTACCCGTTGACCGCAGCGATCTGCAGCTCGGTGTAGGTCTGGCGATGGCCGCCGTGCTTCTGATAGTGCTTGCGGCGACGCATCTTGAAGATGCGCACCTTGTCGTGCTTGCCGTGGGCCACGACCGTGGCCTTGACGCTCGCACCCGCGACCCAGGGCGTCCCCACCTTCAGCTCAGCGCCCTCGCCGACGGCAAGGACCTGTTCGATGGTGATCTCCTGGCCCACGTCCGCAGCAATCTGTTCTACCTTGATCTTCTCGCCGGCAGCAACCTTGTATTGCTTGCCACCGGTTTTTATGACCGCGTACATGTGGAGGACCTTTCTGTGAATCCGCGCGAGGGAGGTAGCAGCCCGGCAAGGGTGCCACGAGCCACGCGCATAGCCTTTGAATATAGCATGGAACACGTCCGCGAAGCTGCCTTGGCGCCGGTCGGGCTCGCAACCGGGGGCCCAGGCGTGGTGGGCTTCCTATAATCGGACACCTGACGTACCCCTCCGTGCTGAACGCCACCGCCCCCGCCCCTGCCGCCACCGACCCGCTGGACGAGGCGATGCGGCGGGTGGACGATGTCATCCGCGATCGGCTGGCCTCGCGCGTGGCGCTGGTCAACCAGATCTCCCAGTACATCGTCGGCGCTGGTGGCAAGCGGATCCGGCCGCGCCTCGTGCTGCTGTTCTCAGAGGCCCTCGGCTTCGACGGTCCCGAACGCCACGAACTGGCTGCCATCGTCGAGTTCATCCACACGGCCACTCTGCTGCACGATGACGTCGTCGACGAGTCGGCGCTGCGCCGCGGCCGCGCCACCGCCAACGCGATGTTCGGCAACGCCGCCAGCGTGCTGGTGGGAGACTTCCTCTATTCCCGCGCCTTCCAGATGATGGTGTCGGTGAACCGCATGCGGGTGCTGCAGGTGCTGGCCGACGCCACCAACGTGATCGCCGAAGGCGAGGTTCTGCAGCTGATGAACATGCACGACCCCGACCTGGCCATCGAGGACTACCTGCAGGTCATCCGCTTCAAGACCGCCAAGCTGTTCGAGGCCAGCGCCCGCCTCGGGGCCGTGCTGGCCGAGGCGCCGGCCGAGGTCGAGGAGGCCGCGGCGGCCTACGGGCGCTCGCTGGGCACGGCCTTTCAGCTGGTGGACGACCTGCTCGACTACGAAGGCGACAGCCACCAACTGGGCAAGAACGTCGGCGACGACCTGCGCGAAGGCAAGCCCACGCTGCCGCTGCTGGTGGCCATGGCCAGGGCCACGCACGAAGAGCGCGGCCTGGTCCGCGAAGTCATCGAGCTGGGCGGCGAGCACCGCCTGGCGGAAATCCTGGCCATCGTGCGCCGGACGGGCGCCCTGCAGGCCACGCGCGAGGCCGCGCAGGCCGAGGCCGAGGCCGCGTGTCAGGCCCTGGCGATGCTGCCGCCGTCCAGGGCGCGCGATGCTCTGCTAGAATTGTCGGTTCGCGCGGTGCACCGGTCTTCATGACCGCCGCCGCCGGCGGGGTGTAGCTTAGCCTGGTAGAGCGCTACGTTCGGGACGTAGAGGCCGGAGGTTCGAATCCTCTCACCCCGACCAGCAGCCTTCGCCTGGCGCCCCGGGACGTCCGGCACCCCCCACAAGCTCCACTCCAGTGGGGCTTTTTGCTTTCCGGACCCCACCGCGCCGGGATGCCGCGCGTTTACACCCCGTGGCGAATCGGTGATGATGGAAAGTCCTTTCAACCGGTGCCCTTGCCGATGGCCGCAGAAACGCAGGTCGAATCACCCCCGTCGTCGTTGGCGTCGTCCCTGACGGGGGTCGCCCGCGTGCTCGTAAACGCCGGCAAGCTCTCGGTCAAGACGGCCGAGGAGCTTTCCAAGGGCGCGCGCGACCGCAAGGCCAGCTTCGTGTCCGCCGTCGTGGGGGCCAACGCCGCAAAGCCCGACGAGATCGCGCACGCGCTGTCCACGGCACTGGCCCTGCCGCTGCTCGACCTGAACGCCGTCGACCTGCAGAAGCTGCCGCGCAACATTCTCGACGCGAAGATCGCCAGTCAGTACCAGCTGATCGCGCTGGGCAAGCGCGGCAACCGCGTCTTCATCGGCACTGCCGACCCCACCAACCAGGAAGCCGGCGAGCGCATCAAGTTCGCGCTCCAGCTCCAGCCCGACTGGGTGATCGTCGAGTACGACAAGCTCGTCCGGCAGATCGAGGCCCAGAGCAGCAACGCCAACGAGGCGCTGGAATCCCTGGCCGGCGACGATTTCGAGTTCGACGTCAGCGAGGAGGAGTCCACCCCGCAGGACAGCCAGGACGTCACGTCCGAGGTCGAAGACGCCCCTGTCGTGCGCTTCCTGCAGAAGATGCTGATCGACGCCATCAACATGCGCGCGTCGGACCTGCACTTCGAACCCTACGAGTACAACTACCGCGTCCGCTTCCGCATCGACGGCGAACTGCGCGAGATCACCCAGCCTCCTATCGCCATCAAGGACAAGCTGGCCTCGCGCATCAAGGTCATCTCGCGGATGGACATCGCCGAGAAGCGCGTGCCGCAGGACGGCCGCATGAAGCTGAAGTTCGGCAACAAGGCCATCGACTTCCGCGTCAGCACGCTGCCCACGCTGTTCGGCGAGAAGGTCGTGATCCGTATCCTGGACCCGTCCAGCGCCAAGCTCGGCATCGAGGCTCTGGGCTACGAGAAGGCCGAGAAGGACCGCCTGATGGTCGCCATCCAGCGGCCCTACGGCATGGTGCTGGTCACCGGGCCCACCGGCTCGGGCAAGACGGTGTCGCTCTACACCTGCCTGAACATCCTGAACCAGCCCGGCGTGAACATTGCCACGGTCGAGGATCCGGCGGAAATCAACCTGCCCGGCATCAACCAGGTCAACGTCAACGACAAGGCCGGCCTGAGCTTCGCGGCGGCACTCAAGAGCTTCCTGCGTCAGGACCCCGACATCATCATGGTCGGCGAGATCCGCGACCTCGAGACCGCCGACATCGCCATCAAGGCCGCGCAGACCGGCCACCTGGTGATGAGCACCCTGCACACCAACGACGCCCCGACGACCCTGACGCGCCTGATGAACATGGGGGTGGCGCCGTTCAACATCGCCTCGAGCATCCTGCTGATCACGGCGCAGCGCCTGGCGCGCAAGCTCTGCGAGAACTGCAAGAAGCCGGCCGACTACCCGCGCGAGAGCCTGCTCAAGGCCGGCTTCAAGCCCGAGGACCTCGACGGCAACTGGAAGCCCTACCGAGCCGTGGGCTGCAGTTCGTGCACAAATGGTTACCGTGGACGGGTCGGCATCTACCAGGTGATGCCGATAACCGAGCCGATACAGCGCATCATCCTTACCCAGGGAACGGCGCTGGACATCGCCAAGCAGGCCGAGGCCGAGGGCGTCCGCGACTTGCGCCAGTCCGGGCTGGTGAAGGTCCGAGCCGGTGTCACCACGCTCGAGGAAGTGATCACGGTCACCAACGAGTGAGCCCCCGCCCCGCCGCCATCCACGAAGACACCCAGCGCACGACTCCATGGCCACAGCAGCGACCCTGAGAGACCCGAAGGAACTCCTCTTCGAGTGGGAGGGCAAGGACCGCAACGGCAAGATCGTCCGCGGCGAGATGCGCGCCGGCGGCGAAGCCGCGGTCAACGCCAGCCTGCGGAGGCAGGGGGTGCTCGTCACCCGCGTGCGCAAGCGCCGCACCACCGGCGGCAGGTCCATCAAGCAGAAGGACATCGCCATCTTCACGCGCCAGCTGGCCACCATGATGAAGGCCGGCGTGCCGCTGCTGCAGGCCTTCGACATCGTCGCGCGGGGCGCCACCAACCCGCGCCTGACGAAGCTGCTCACCGACATCCGCTCCGACGTCGAGACCGGCACCAGCCTGTCGAGTGCCTTCCGCAAGCACCCGATGCACTTCGACGCCCTCTACTGCAACCTCGTCGAGGCCGGCGAGGCCGGCGGCATCCTCGAGCAGCTGCTCGATCGCCTGGCGATCTACCAGGAAAAGACGATCGCCATCAAGCAGAAGATCAAGTCGGCGCTGATGTACCCGGTCGCGGTGATCATCGTCGCCTTCATCGTGCTGACGGTGATCATGATCTTCGTGATCCCGGCCTTCGAGGACGTGTTCAAGAGCTTCGGCGGCGAACTGCCGGCCCCCACGCTGGCGGTGATCGCGATGTCGAAGTTCTTCGTCAGCTGGTGGTGGCTGATGGCCATCGTCATCGGCGGCGGCGGCTTCTTCTTCTTCCAGAGCTGGAAGCGCTCCGAGAAGATGCAGATAGCGATGGACCGGCTGCTGCTGCGCCTGCCGGTGTTCGGCGACCTCATCAACAAGTCGGTCATCGCGCGCTGGACCCGCACGCTGTCGACCATGTTCGCCGCGGGCGTGCCGCTGGTGGAGGCGCTCGACTCCGTCGGTGGTGCGTCGGGCAACGCGGTCTACCAGATCGCCACCGACCAGATCCAGCGCGACGTCTCCACCGGCTCCGCCCTGACCACCTCGATGACCTCCACCGGCGTGTTCCCGACCATGGTGCTGCAGATGGCCGCCATCGGCGAGGAGTCCGGTTCGCTCGACCACATGCTCCACAAGGCGGCCGAGTTCTACGAGGAAGAGGTCGATGACATGGTCAAGGGCCTGTCGAGCCTGATGGAGCCTTTCATCATCGTCATCCTGGGCGCGCTGATCGGCGGCATCGTCGTCTCGATGTACCTGCCGATCTTCAAGCTCGGCGCGGTGGTCTGACGCCGCCGTGCTCGAAGGCCTTCTCGCCGGGCTGCCGCTCGACCTGCTGCTGTCTCCCTGGGCACTGGCGCTGCTCGGGCTGGCGGTCGGCAGCTTCCTGAACGTCGTGGCGCACCGCCTGCCGCTGATGCTGGAGCGGCAGTGGTGGGGCGACGTCGGCGCGCAGCTGGCCGACACCGAGTCGTACCAGCGCACGTTCGGCTCGCCGATGCCGGAGCGGCTGGCGCTGGCCTCGTCCTCGCTCGAGAAGTCCATCGCCGGGCTGCCGGGGCTGGGCCTGGCGCGTCCCGCTTCGCGTTGCCCGGCCTGCGGCCACCGCATCCGCTGGTTCGAGAACATCCCGGTGCTGAGCTGGCTGGCGCTGCGCGGCCGCTGCTCGGCCTGCGGCACGGCCATCGGCCTGCGCTACCCGCTGGTGGAGATCGCAACCGCCGTGCTGTTCGGCGCCCTGGGCTGGAAGCTCGGCCCGCAGCCGCCGGTGCTGCTGTGGTGCGGCCTGGCGGCGGTGCTGCTGGTGCTGAGCCTGATCGACTGGGACACCACGGTGCTGCCCGACGCACTGACCCTGCCGCTGCTGTGGGTCGGCCTCGTGGCCGCGGCGCTGGGCTGGCTGCCGGGGCTCACGCTCGCCCAGTCGCTGGCTGGCGCCGCCGCGGGCTACCTGTCCTTGTGGGCGGTGTACTGGCTGTTCAAGCTCACCACCGGCAAGGAGGGCATGGGCTTCGGCGACTTCAAGCTGCTCGCGGCCCTGGGCGCCTGGCTGGGTGCCACCGCTATCCTGCCCATCGTGCTGATGGCCTCGGTGCTGGGCGCCGTGGTGGGCCTGGCCATGAAGGCCACGGGCGCGCTGCGCCAGGGCCGGTTCGTGCCCTTCGGGCCCTTCCTGGCCGGCGGGGGCGTGGTCGTCGTGCTGGCCGGACTGCCCACTGTGCTGGGCTGGATCGGCTGGTAGGGCCCGCCGAGGTGGGCCGGCCGGAGCCCGGCACAGCCGCACCGCCGATGATCGGCCTGACCGGCGGCATCGGCAGCGGCAAGAGCACAGTCGCCGCCCTGCTGGTGCAGCACGGCGCGCATCTCGTGGACACCGACGCCATCTCGCGCAGCCTCACCGCCCCTGGAGGGGCAGCCATGCCGGCCGTGGCGCAGGCCTTCGGGACGGACTTCGTCGCCCCAGACGGCTCGCTGGACCGCTCCCGCATGCGCGCCCTGGCCTTTGCCGATGCCGGCGCGAAGGCCCGGCTGGAAGCCATCCTCCACCCCCTGATTGGCGCCGAGGCCCAGCGCCAGGCGGCCGGGGCCAGCGGCCGCCCGGTGGTGTTCGACGTGCCGCTGCTCACGCCCGGCTCGGCCTGGCGCGCGCGCGTGGCGCGCGTGCTGGTGGTGGACTGCAGCGAGGACACCCAGGCCGCCCGCGTGGCCGCGCGGCCCGGCTGGGACGAGGCCCTGGCGCGCAGCGTCATCGCGCAGCAGATCCCGCGCGCGCAGCGCCGCGCGCTGGCCGACGCCGTCATCCACAACGACGGCCTCACGCTCGAGGCGCTGGCCGCCGAGGTGCGGGTCCTGTGGCGCCTGTGGTTCGGGGGCGGACCGCCCTGATGCCGGCCGCAGGGGGCCCCAGGCCCTGTGGAACAATCACGCGGTGCAGTCACACGAGCCAGGCCGGGAACGCACCCGGGTCTTGTACGAGTACCCGTTCAACGAGGGCATCCGCACGATGCTGCGGCTCGAGCACCTGTTCGACCGCCTCGGCGAACTGGCTTCGCGCGAGGCCCCGGTGGATCACCACTTCGCGCTGGCCACGCTGTTCGAGATCATGGACGTGGCGGCACGCGCCGACCTCAAGAGCGACCTGCTCAAGGAGCTCGAGCGGCACCGTGCGCAGCTCCAGGCCTACCGCGGCCTGCCCGGCGTCGACGAGCGTGCGCTCGACGCCATCACCGTCCGCATCGACCAGGCCTTCGCAGGACTGAACGCGCTGCAGGGCAAGGCCGGGCAGGCGCTGGCCGCCAACGACTGGCTGATGAGCATCCGCAGCCGCATCAGCATTCCGGGCGGGACCTGCGAGTTCGACCTGCCGGCCTACTACGCCTGGCAGCAGCACCCGGCCGAGCGCCGGCGCGCCGATCTCCAGGGCTGGATTGCCACGCTGCTGCCGCTGGCGAAGGCGCTGCAGGTGCTGCTGGGGCTGCTGCGCGACAGCGGCACCCCTCAGCGCATGGTGGCGCCGGGCGGGCAGTACCAGCAGGGCCTGCAACCTCCGGGCGCGGCGGCGGCCAGCGGCCCCAAGGTCTACCAGCTTCTGCGCGTGCGCGTCGATGCCGAGGACGGCCTGGTGCCCGAGATCAGCGGCCACCGGCTGATGGTGTCCATCCGCTTCATGCGGCCCGACGCCGAAGGGCGCCTGCGCCCTGCCGGCAGCGACTGCCGCTTCGAACTCAGCCTGTGTGCATGACGGCGCCGCCGCCCGGCAGCGGCGCCCGCGAGCGCCGCGTCACCTGCCCGCACTGCCGGGGCTCGGCCTTGTACGGGCCGTCCAACCCCTGGCGGCCGTTCTGCAGCGAACGCTGCCGCAACGGCGACCTCGGCGACTGGGCGTCCGAGCGCTTCCGCCTGCCGGCCGAGGCCCCGCCCGACGGCACGCTGCCGCCCGAGGCGACGTGAGCGAGATCGCCGCCGCCGCGCTCACGCCCGAGGGCTGGCGCAGCGGGCCGGTGCGCGTGGCCGGCGACGGGCGCATTGCCCAGGTGGGGGGCGAGCCGCTCACCGAGCCACAGGCCCGCCAGGGGTCCTGCCTGCTGCCGGGCTTCGTCGACCTGCACGTGCACGGCGGCGGCGGCGCCGACACCATGGAAGGCGGCGACGCCGTGGCCACGGTGGCCCGCACGCACGCCCGCCACGGCACGACGGCCCTGCTGGCCACCACGATGACGGCCCCGCGCGACGAGATCGAGGCGGCGCTGCGCGCCCTGGCGCCGCACGTGGCCACCCGGCCGGCCGGTGGCGCACGCGTGCTGGGCGTGCACCTGGAGGGGCCCTACATCAACCGCGAGCGGCTCGGCGCCCAGCCCGACTTCGCGACCACGGCCACGCTGGCCGACGTGATGGCGCTGCACGCGCTGGCGCCGATCCGGCTGGTGACCATCGCCCCCGAGCTTCCCGGGCACCTGGCGCTGATCGTGGCACTGCGCGGCGCCGGCTTCGTGGTGCAGGTCGGCCACTCGGCCGCGCGCTACGAGGACGGCGTAGCCGCGCTGGCCGCCGGCGCCAGCGGCTTCACGCACCTCTTCAACGCCATGACCGGCCTGCACCACCGCGAGCCTGGCCTGGCGGGGGCGGCGCTGGCGCACGCCGAGCGCGCCGAGCTCATCGCCGACGGGCACCACGTGCACGAGGGCGCCGTCCGCGTGGCGCTGCGCTGCATCCCGGGCCTGTACTGCGTGACCGACGCCACCGCCGCCGCCGGCATGCCCGACGGCGACTACCGGCTGGGCCGCCACACCGTCTTCAAGTGCATGGGCGCGGTGCGGCTGGCCGACGGCACGCTGGCGGGCAGCGCGCTGACGATGGACCGCGCGCTCGGCGCCCTGCTGCGGCTGGGCCTGCCGCTGGCCGAGGCCTCGGCACGCACGGCCACGCTGGCGGCCCGGCACCTGGGCCTGGCGGACCGTGGCGTGGTGGCCCCCGGCGCCTGGGCCGACCTGGTGCAGGTGGACGGCGCCAGCGGCGCGCTTCAGCGCGTCTGGGTGGAAGGCGAGGCCGTCGAGCGCTGACGGCCTGATCCGGCCGGCGTGCTCAGCGTGCGAAGGAAGGCCTCCAGGTCCGCGGCCTGCCCCGGCGACAGGTTCAGCCGCCGCAGGATGCGCTCGCCTTCGGCATGCAGGCGGTCCTCCTCGAGCAGGCTGTAGTGGCGCACCACCGCGGCCAGCGTCGCGGCGCTGCCATCGTGCCAGTAGGGCGCGGTGTGCTCCAACTGGCGCAGGCCCGGCACGCGGAATTCGCCGAAGTGCCGCGGCTCCATCGTCAGCTGCCGGGTGAGCAGCGCGCGCGGGTCGGCGGCGGCTTCGCCGTCGTGGTGCCGGCCCACTCGCGTGATTCGGCTGCCCTGCAGCGCACGCAGCCCGGCGTGGCGGCCGCTGTCGACGCCACCGCCCTTGGCCGCGGGCACGAAGAACGGCACGCCGACGTCGGCGAACTCGCCGTTCGAAAAGCGCGGGCCGACGTGGCAGACGCTGCAGCGGGCCTCGCCGACGAACAGGCGCAGGCCGCGCTGGGCCGCCAGCGGGTACTGCGCCGCCGCCTTCACGTCGCCACGCGCCAGCGCGTCGCGGAAGTCGTCGAAGGGCGTGCGCGGCGACACGATCGTGGCCTGCCAGGCCGCCAGCGCCTTGGCCAGGCCCACGACCACGACCTCGTCGTCGGCCGGGAGCTCCTGGCCAGGCGAGCGGCCGTGGGCACGGTGCCATCCGGCGGCCAGGTCGGGTGCCGCCCGCACCCGCGCGGCCAGCGCCGGCACCGTGCGCGCCATCTCGCCGGTGGCGAGCATGGGCACCATCGAGG
>JBKDQY010000271.1:0-11026 GCA_046341655.1 Betaproteobacteria bacterium
ATCACGCCGATGGCCTCGCCGGTGTTCACCAGGCCGCCGCGGCCGAGGTCGCGGCCGTAGCACTTGGCGCAGATGCCGAAGCGCGTGTCGCAGGTCAGCGCGGTGCGCACCTTGACCTCGTCGACGCCGGCGGCCTCGAGCTGGTCGATGGTGTCCTCGTCGAGCATCTCGCCGGCCTTGACCATGACGTCCTGCGTCTCGGGGTGCAGCACCTCGGTGGCCGTGACGCGGCCCAGGATGCGGTCGCGCAGGCTCTCGATGACCTCGCCGCCCTCGACGAGCGCACGCCGGTTCATGCCGTTCTGCGTGCCGCAGTCGTCTTCCGTCACGACCAGGTCCTGCGTCACGTCGACGAGGCGGCGCGTCAGGTAGCCGGAGTTGGCCGTCTTCAGCGCCGTGTCGGCCAGGCCCTTGCGGGCGCCGTGCGTGGAGTTGAAGTACTGCAGCACGTTCAGGCCTTCACGGAAGTTCGCCGTGATGGGCGTCTCGATGATCGAGCCGTCGGGCTTGGCCATCAGGCCGCGCATGCCGGCGAGCTGCCGGATCTGCGCCGCCGAGCCGCGCGCCCCGGAGTCGGCCATCATGTAGATGGAGTTGAACGACTCCTGGTCGACCTCGCGGCCGTTGCGGTCGGTGACCTTCTGCTTGGACAGCTGGGACATCATGACCTTGCCGACCTCGTCGCCGGTCTTGCCCCAGATGTCGACCACCTTGTTGTAGCGCTCGCCGGCGGTGACCAGGCCCGAGACGTACTGCTGCTCGATCTCCTTGACCTCCTTCTCGGCGCGTTCGATCAGACCGGGCTTCTCCTTCGGCACCAGCATGTCGTCGATCGCGATCGAGATTCCGGCGCGGGTGGCCAGCCGGAAGCCGTTCTGCAGCAGCTTGTCGGCGAAGACCACCGTCTCCTTCAGGCCGCACTTGCGGAAGCTGACGTTGATCAGCTTGCTGATCTCCTTCTTCTTCAGCGCCTTGTTGATGTTGGCGAACGGCAGGCCCTTGGGCAGGATCTCCGACAGCAGAGCGCGGCCGACCGTCGTGTCGACGAGCCGGGTCTCGGGCGTGAACTCGCCCGTGGCCCTGTCCTTGACCCACTCCGTCATGCGCACGCTGATGCGCGCGGTGATCTCCACCACGCCGTTGTCGAGCGCGCGCTGCAGCTCCTGCAGGTCGGCGAAGACCATGCCTTCGCCGCGGCCGTTGATGCGCTCGCGCGTGGCGTAGTACAGGCCCAGCACCACGTCCTGGCTCGGCACGATGGACGGCTCGCCCGAGGCCGGGAACAGCACGTTGTTGGACGCCAGCATCAGCGTGCGGGCCTCCATCTGCGCCTCGATGGACAGCGGCACGTGCACGGCCATCTGGTCACCGTCGAAGTCGGCGTTGAAGGCCGAGCACACCAGCGGGTGCAGCTGGATGGCCTTGCCCTCGATCAGCACCGGCTCGAAGGCCTGGATGCCCAGACGGTGCAGCGTGGGCGCGCGGTTGAGCAGGACCGGGTGCTCCTTGATCACCTCTTCGAGGATGTCCCACACCACGGGCGTTCCGCTCTCGACTTCCTTCTTGGCGGCCTTGATGGTGGTGGCGATGCCCATCGCCTCCAGGCGGCTGAAGATGAAGGGCTTGAACAGCTCGATGGCCATCAGCTTGGGCAGGCCGCACTGGTGCAGCTTGAGCGTCGGGCCGACCACGATGACCGAGCGGCCCGAGTAGTCGACGCGCTTGCCCAGCAGGTTCTGGCGGAAGCGCCCGCTCTTGCCCTTGATCATGTCGGCCAGCGACTTCAGCGCGCGCTTGTTCGCGCCCGTCATCGCCTTGCCGCGGCGGCCGTTGTCGAGCAGGCTGTCGACGGCCTCCTGCAGCATGCGCTTCTCGTTGCGCACGATGATCTCCGGGGCCTTCAGCTCCAGCAGCCGCGCGAGGCGGTTGTTGCGGTTGATGACGCGGCGGTAGAGGTCGTTGAGGTCCGACGTGGCGAAGCGGCCGCCGTCCAGCGGCACGAGCGGGCGCAGGTCCGGCGGCAGCACCGGCAGCACGTCCATCACCATCCAGCTGGGCTTGATGCCGCTCTTCTTGAAGGCCTCGAGCACCTTCAGGCGCTTGGAGTTCTTCTTGATCTTCAGCTCGGAGCCGGTCATGTCGTTGCGGATCTTGTCGATCTCCGCATCGATGTCCATCTCCTCGAGCAGCTTCTTGATGCCCTCGGCGCCCATCAGCGCCACGAACTCGTCGCCGTACTCGGTGCGCTTCGCGTCGAAGTCGTCCTCGGTCATGATGCTGAACTTCTTCAGCGGCGTCATGCCGGGGTCGACGACCACGTAGGCCTCGAAGTACAGCACGCGCTCGATGTCGCGCAGCGTCATGTCGAGCACCAGGCCCAGGCGGCTGGGCAGGCTCTTCAGGAACCAGATGTGCGCGCAGGGCGCGGCCAGGTCGATGTGGCCCATGCGCTCGCGGCGCACCTTGGTCTGCGTGACCTCCACTCCGCACTTCTCGCAGATCACGCCACGGTGCTTCAGGCGCTTGTACTTGCCGCACAGGCACTCGTAGTCCTTGATCGGGCCGAAGATCTTGGCGCAGAACAGGCCGTCCCGCTCCGGCTTGAAGGTGCGGTAGTTGATGGTCTCGGGCTTCTTCACCTCGCCGAACGACCAGCTGCGGATCTTCTCCGGAGACGCCAGGCCGATCTTGATGGCATCGAAATGCTCATCCGGGGTGAACTGCTTGAAAAGGTCGAGTAGTCCCTTCATGGCTTTCTCTGTCCTTCCTGATTAGTTGCGCTCGAGTTCAATGTCGATGCCAAGGGAACGGATCTCCTTGACCAGGACGTTGAACGACTCCGGCATGCCGGCTTCGATGGCGTGCTCGCCCTTGACGATGTTCTCGTACACCTTGGTGCGTCCGTTCACGTCGTCGGACTTCACGGTCAGCATCTCCTGCAGGATGTAGCTGGCGCCATAGGCCTCCAGCGCCCAGACCTCCATCTCGCCGAAGCGCTGGCCGCCGAACTGCGCCTTGCCGCCCAGCGGCTGCTGCGTGACGAGCGAGTACGGGCCGGTCGAGCGCGCGTGCATCTTGTCGTCGACCAGGTGGTGCAGCTTCAGCACGTGCATGTAGCCCACGGTGACCGGGCGCTCGAAGGCGTCGCCCGTGCGGCCGTCGTGCAGGGTGGCCTGCGTGCGGCTGTCGGTGAGACCTTTGCGCGCGCGCAGCTCATCCGGGTAGGCGAGCTTGAGCATCGCGCGGATCTCCTGCTCCGCCGCGCCGTCGAACACGGGCGTCGCGAAGGGCACGCCGTGCTGCAGGTTGTGCGCCATCTCGAGCACCTGCTCGTCGCTGAGCGACTCGAGCTGCTCGCCCTTGCCGCCGCTCTTGTTGTAGAGCTCGTCGAAGAACCTGCGCAGCTCGGCCACGCGGGCCTGGCCCTGCAGCATGTCGCCGATGCGCTGGCCGATGCCCTTGCCGGCCCAGCCCAGGTGCACCTCGAGCACCTGGCCCACGTTCATGCGCGAGGGCACGCCCAGCGGGTTGAGCACGATGTCGCAGGGCGTGCCGTCGGCCATGTAGGGCATGTCCTCGACGGCGACGATCTTCGACACCACGCCCTTGTTGCCGTGGCGGCCAGCCATCTTGTCGCCGGGCTGCAGGCGGCGCTTCACGGCCAGGTAGACCTTCACCATCTTCAGCACGCCGGCGGGCAGCTCGTCGCCCTGCGTGAGCTTCTTGCGCTTCTCCTCGAAGGCGAGGTCGAAGCTGTGGCGCGTCTGCTCGTTGGCGTTCTTGATGCTCTCGAGCTGGTTGGCCACGTCGTCGTCGGCCGGGCGGATGTCGAACCAGTGGTACTTGTCGATGCCGGCGAGGTACTCGCGGGTGATCGTCGTGCCCTTGGCGATCTTGTTCGGGCCGCCGTTGGCCGCCTTGCCCACCAGCAGCTTCTCGATGCGGTCGAAGGCGTCGGCCTCGACGATGCGCAGCTGGTCGTTCAGGTCGAGCCGGAAGCGCTTGAGCTCGTCGTCGATGATCTGCTGCGCGCGCTTGTCGCGCTGGATGCCCTCGCGCGTGTAGACCTGCACGTCGATGACGGTGCCGCTGGTGCCCTGGTCGACGCGCAGGCTGGTGTCCTTCACGTCCGAGGCCTTCTCGCCGAAGATGGCGCGCAGCAGCTTCTCTTCCGGCGTCAGCGTGGTCTCGCCCTTGGGCGTGACCTTGCCCACCAGGACGTCGCCGGGGTTGACCTCGGCGCCGATGTAGACGATGCCGCTTTCGTCCAGGCGGGCCAGCTGCTGCTCGCTCAGGTTCGGGATGTCGCGCGTGATCTCCTCGCTGCCCAGCTTGGTGTCGCGGGCCATCACCACCAGCTCCTCGATGTGGATGCTGGTGTAGCGGTCGTCGGCCACCACGCGCTCGGAGATGAGGATGGAGTCCTCGAAGTTGTAGCCGTTCCAGGGCATGAAGGCCACCAGCATGTTCTGGCCGAGCGCGAGCTCGCCCAGGTCGGTGCTGGCGCCGTCGGCGATGACGTCACCCCGCGCCAGCACGTCGCCGCGCTTGACGATGGGGCGCTGGTGGATGTTGGTGTCCTGGTTCGAGCGCTGGTACTTGATCAGGTTGTAGATGTCGACGCCGACCTCGCCGGCCACCGTCTCGGCGTCGTTGACGCGGATCACGAGGCGGTTGGTGTCGACGTAGTCCACCACGCCGCCGCGTCGGGCCGTGACCACGGTGCCGGAGTCGACCGCGGCCACGCGCTCCACGCCGGTGCCCACGAGGGCCTTCTCGGGGCGCAGCGTCGGCACGGCCTGGCGCTGCATGTTGGCGCCCATCAGCGCGCGGTTGGCGTCGTCGTGCTCCAGGAAGGGCACGAGCGAGGCGGCCACCGACACGATCTGCGCGGGTGCCACGTCCATGTACTGCACGCGCTCGGGGCTCAGCAGCACCGACTCGCCCTTCTCGCGGGCGCTCACCAGCTCGTCGATCAGCCGGCCGTCCTTGTCCAGGCCGGCGTTGGCCTGGGCGATGACGTACTTGCCTTCCTCGATGGCCGAGAGGTAGTCGATCTGGTTGGTGACCTTGCCGTCCACGACGCGGCGGTAGGGCGTCTCGAGGAAGCCGTACTCGTTGAGCTGCGCGAACAGTGCCAGCGAGTTGATCAGGCCGATGTTCGGGCCTTCCGGCGTCTCGATGGGGCAGACACGGCCGTAGTGCGTGGGGTGGACGTCGCGCACCTCGAAGCCGGCGCGCTCGCGCGTCAGGCCGCCCGGGCCCATGGCCGACACGCGCCGCTTGTGCGTGATCTCGCTCAGCGGATTGGTCTGATCCATGAACTGCGACAGCTGGCTCGCGCCGAAGAACTCCTTCAGTGCCGCGGAGATCGGCTTGGAGTTGATCAGGTCGTGCGGCATCAGGGCCTCGGTCTCGGCCTGGCCCAGGCGCTCCTTCACGGCCTTCTCGATGCGCGCCAGGCCCGAGCGGTACTGGTTCTCGGCCAGCTCGCCCACGCAGCGCACCCGGCGGTTGCCGAGGTGGTCGATGTCGTCGACGTCGCCGTTGCCGTTGCGCAGGTCGACCAGGATCTTCACGACGTCGAGGATGTCGTCGTTGGACAGCGTCATCGAGCCTTCGGGCGTGTCGCGGCCGACGCGCGCGTTGAACTTCATGCGGCCCACGCGCGACAGGTCGTAGGTGTCGGCGCTGTAGAAGAGGCGGTGGAACAGGGCCTCCACGGCGTCCTCGGTGGGCGGCTCGCCGGGGCGCATCATGCGGTAGATGGCCACGCGGGCGGCGAGCTGGTCGGCCGTCTCGTCCGAGGCCAGCGTCTGGCTGATGTAGCCGCCCTGGTTGAGCTCGTTGACGTAGATGCAGGGGATCGACTGGATCCCGGCCGCGCGCAGCTTCTTCAGCAGGCCGTCGGTGAGCTCGTCGTTGGCCTTGGCGACGATCTCGCCGGTGTCGGCGTCGACCACGTTCTTGGCCAGCACGCGGCCGACCAGGAAGTCCTCAGGCACGCTCAGCCACTGGGTGCCGGCCTGCTCCAGCGTGCGCACGTGGCGCGCGGTGATGCGCTTGTCCTTCTCGACGATGACGTTGCCGTTCTTGTCGGTCAGGTCGAAGCGCGCGACCTCGCCCTTCAGGCGCTCGGGCACGAACTCCATCTGCGCGCCCGTGTCCATCAGGCGGAAGTTGTCGTTGACGAAGAAGTGCGCCAGGATCGACTCGGGGTTCAGGCCGATCGCCTTCAGCAGGATCGTCACCGGCATCTTGCGGCGGCGGTCGACGCGGAAGAACAGGATGTCCTTGGGGTCGAACTCGAAGTCCAGCCACGAGCCGCGGTAGGGGATGATGCGGGCGCTGAACAGCAGCTTGCCCGAGCTGTGCGTCTTGCCCTTGTCGTGCTCGAAGAACACGCCGGGGCTGCGGTGCAGCTGGCTGACGATCACGCGCTCGGTGCCGTTGACGATGAACGAGCCGTAGTCCGTCATGAGCGGCACCTCGCCCATGTAGACCTCCTGCTCCTTGATCTCCTTGACGACCTTCTGCGGGTGGCTCTCGCGGTCGTAGATGATCATCTGCAGCCGGGCGCGCACGGCGGCGGCGAAGGTCAGCCCGCGCTGCTGGCACTCGCGCACGTCGAACGCCGGGCGCGCGATGTTGTATTCGATGAACTTCATCTCCACGAAGCCGTTGTGGCTCGTGATCGGGAACGCGGAGAGGAAGGCGGCCTGCAGGCCCTCGGGCTTGCGCTTGGACGGCGGCACGTCCTTCTGCAGGAACGCGACGTAGCTGTCGCTCTGCATCGTCAGGAGGTACGGCACCTTGAGCACGCTCGCGCGTTTGCCGAAGCTCTTGCGGATGCGCTTGCGCTCGGTGTAGGTGTAGGGGGTTGCTTGCGCCATTGAACTCTCCGTGTCGAGAGCACCCACCGGGCCAGGGCAGGCGCTCGTCGGCGACTGGCGACTCGGACCTTGCGTCCGAGGCTTGGTGGCAGGCCACTACCTGCCGCTGGCGGACAACCCCGGCGTTGCACCGGAGCCCGACCAAACCCGTTCCCTGCAGTCGATTCAGAGAACACTGTGCAACCCGGCGCAGCCGGGTTGCACGCTGCTCTCGGAAGGCCTGGGCCGCACCAAGCGGCCGCCGTGGATCCGGCTTCGCCGGGCCACTGGCGGCGCCCCCTTGAGGGGGAGCGCCGCAGGCGCTTCGGGGGTGTTACTTGATCTCCGCCTTGGCGCCGGCTTCCACCAGCTTCTTGAGGGCGGCTTCGGCGTCGGCCTTGGCGATGCCTTCCTTCACGGCCTTGGGCGCGCCGTCGACCAGGTCCTTGGCCTCCTTCAAGCCCAGGCCGGTGAGCTCGCGAACCGCCTTGATGACGCCGACCTTGTTGGCGCCGGCCTCGAGCAGCATCACGTTGAACTCGGTCTTCTCCTCGACCGGGGCAGCGGCGGCGGCACCGCCACCCGCGGCCGGGGCGGCCATGGCGGCGGCGGACACGCCGAACTTCTCTTCGATGGCCTTGACCAGGTCATTGAGTTCCATGACGGTCATGCTGTCCATCGCGGCCAGGAAAGCGTCTTTGTCGAATGCCATTTTGTGTACCTGTGAAACGTTGATTGGTTGAACGGTTGGGCGCGGGCCGCGTCAGGCCGCGGGCGCCTCGGCGGGGGCTTCAGCGCCGCCGCCCGTCTTCTCGGCCACGGCCGCCAGGACGCCCGCCATGCGCTGGATGGGCGACTTCAGCAGGCCGGCCACCTGGGCGATCAGCACCTCGCGGCTCGGGATGGATGCCAGGGCCTTCACCCCGTCGGCATTCAGCGCCTTGCCGGCGTACGCACCGCCCTTGATGACCAGCTTGTCGTTGCCCTTGGCGAAGTCGGCGATGACTTTCGCCGCCGCCACGGCGTCCTCGGAAAAGCCGTAGATCAGCGGGCCGACCATGGCACCCTGGGCCACCTCGAACGGCGTGCCGGCGACGGCGCGGCGGGCCAGGGTGTTCTTCAGCACGTGAAGGTACACACCCTTGGACCGCGCATCGACGCGCAGCTTGTTCAGGCTTTCCACGGTGAGGCCACGGTACTCGGCCAGCGCCAGCGTCTGCGCACGTGCGGCCTGCGCCGACACGTCCGTGATCACGGCCGCCTTCTCGTTGCGATTGAGACTCAAGGTCTGCTCCTCACACAAAACGTGCAGCGGGGGTGTCGCCACCCCTGCCGCACACCGGTTTCAGCAGCCATCCGTTCACAGGATCTCGAAACACGTCTCGACAACCTCTTCCCGGCGGGACCGCCATCTGCGCTGGACATTAAGGAAGGCCCCTCGCGGAACCCGCCACCAGCGGTCTTGGATGACCCGCAGCCCCTCGCGGCGCTGCGGCCCACCACTCGTTGCCGGCCGCCGCACCCCGCGAGGGACGCGCCAGCCGGTTCGTTCTCGTCAGGCCTGGGCGGCGATGGTCTGGGTGTCCACGCGGACCCCCACGCCCATCGTCGACGACACGGCCACCTTGCGCAGGTAGATGCCCTTGCTGCTGGCCGGCTTGGCCTTGTTCAGCGCGTCGATCAGGGCGCGCAGGTTGGACGTCAGCTTGTCGGCGTCGAAGCTGCGGCGGCCGATCGTGCCGTGCACGATGCCGGCCTTGTCGACGCGGAACTGCACCTGGCCGGCCTTGGCGTTCCTCACCGCGGTGGCCACGTCGGGCGTCACGGTGCCGACCTTCGGGTTCGGCATCAGGCCGCGCGGGCCCAGGATCTGGCCCAGCGTGCCGACCACGCGCATGGTGTCGGGGCTGGCGATCACGACGTCGAAGTTCATGTTGCCGGCCTTGATCTCGGCGGCGAGGTCGTCCATGCCGACGATGTCGGCGCCGGCGGCCTTGGCTTCCTCGGCCTTCGCTCCCTGAGCGAACACGGCCACGCGCTTGGTCTTGCCGGTGCCGGCGGGCATGACGACGGCGCCGCGCACGACCTGGTCGGACTTCTTGGCATCGATGCCGAGCTGCACGGCGACGTCGATGGACTCATCGAACTTGGCCGTGGCGTGCTCCTTCACGAGCGCCAGTGCCGCGTCCAGCGGGTACAGCTTGGTGCTGTCGACCTTGCCCTGCTGGGCCTTGGCCTTCTTGGTCAGCTTGGTCATGGCGTCAGACTCCTTCGACGACGATGCCGATGGAACGGGCGGAGCCCGCGATGATCTTCACGGCGCCCTCGAGGTTGGCGGCGTTGAGGTCCTTCATCTTGATCTTGGCGATCTCCTCGAGCTGCTCGCGCGTGACCTTGCCGACCTTGTCGAGGTGCGCCTTGCCGGAGCCCTTCTCGATCTTGGCGGCCTTCTTCAGCAGCGCGGTCGCGGGCGGCGACTTGATGATGAAGGTGAAGCTCTTGTCGGCGAAGGCGGTGATGACCACCGGCAGCTTCATGCCGATCTCGTAGCCCTGCTGGGTCTGGGCGTTGAACGCCTTGCAGAACTCCATGATGTTCAGTCCGCGCTGGCCGAGCGCGGGGCCGATCGGGGGCGAGGGGTTGGCCTTGCCCGCCGGGACTTGCAGCTTGATGAAGCCGACGATCTTCTTTGCCATGACTGGCTCCTCGAGTTCAAGCGACCGCTCGCGCGGTCTCCTCGTCTACCGACCCAACGGAACTCTCGGCGCGCCGGGGTCGCGGCGGCGCGCCGTGAAACAACTCAGACCTTCTCGACCTGCGCGAAGTCCAACTCGACGCCAGTGGCGCGGCCGAAGATCGTGACGCTGACCTTGACCTTGCTCTTCTCGTAGTTGACCTCCTCCACCGCGCCGTTGAAGTCGGTGAAGGGGCCTTCCTTGACGCGCACCAGCTCGCCCACGGTCCACTCGACCTTGGGCTTGGGCTTGTCCACGCCTTCCTGCATCTGGTTGACGATCTTGGCCACCTCGGCGTCGGAGATCGGCGCCGGGCGGTTCTTCGCGCCGCCGATGAACCCCGTGACCTTGTTCGTGTGCTTCACGAGGTGCCAGGTGTCGTCGGCCATCTCCATCTCGACGAGCACGTAGCCGGGGTAGATGCGGCGCTCGGTGACCGTCTTCTTGCCGTTCTTCAGCTCCACCACCTCTTCGGTGGGCACGAGGATGCGGCCGAACTTGTCCTGCATGCCGGCGCGGTCGATGCGCTCGCGCAGGTTGCGCTCGACCGCCTTCTCCATGCCGGAATAGGCGTGCACGATGTACCAGCGCTTGTTGCTCGCGGGGGCGGCAGGCGCGGCGGCGGGGGCTTCCTGGGAGTCGGTCATGTCGTCTCTTCTCGTTGCTCCGGGCTCAGCTGCGCCAACCGAGGATCAGGTCGTAGAGCACCCACTCCAGCGTCTTGTCGGTGAGCCACAGGAACAGGGCCATCACGAACACGAATGCGAACACGTAGCCCGTCATCTGCATGGCCTCCTTGCGGGTGGGCCAGACGACCTTCCTGGTCTCGCGCACGGAGTCGCGGCCGAAGGCGGCCAGCTGCCTGCCGTTCTCGGACACGAAGAACAGCGCCACGGCGGCGGCCAGCAGCACCAGCAGCGCGGCCACACGCACCCACAGGCTCTGGCCGGCGAGCGCGTAGAACGCGCCGATCGAGCCGACCAGCAGCAAGGCGGCGCCCGCGAGCTTGGCCTTGTCGGCGCCCGTGGAGACGGTTTCGACTTCGGGTTGGGTGGACATGGACAACAGTTCTCTTCAGCGCCCGCGATCGGTGCCCTGAGCGTCAGTGCCTTCAGGCGCAAAACCCGCAAGGCGCGGGCCTTGCGGGTTGGCGGGGCCGGAACGGGTTCCGGCGGCCCTGTTTCAGGTGGCAGGGGCGGAGGGAATCGAACCCCCGACCTTCGGTTTTGGAAACCGGCGCTCTACCAATTGAGCTACACCCCTGCGGGAACGATCGGTCCTTACTCGATGATCTTGGCCACGACGCCCGAGCCGACGGTGCGGCCACCCTCGCGGATCGCGAAGCGCAGCCCCTCCTCCATGGCGATCGGCGCGATCAGCTTGACCGTGATGGCCACGTTGTCGCCCGGCATCACCATC
>JBKDQY010000272.1:0-3550 GCA_046341655.1 Betaproteobacteria bacterium
GCCGGGCGGCTGGTGCTCAGCCACCTGCGGCTGGTGGTCAGCATCTCGCGCCAGTACATCGGCTACGGCCTGCCGCAGGGCGACCTCATCCAGGAAGGCAACGTCGGCCTGATGAAGGCCGTCAAGCGCTTCGATCCCGAGCAGGGCGTGCGCCTGGTGAGCTACGCCATGCACTGGATCAAGGCCGAGATCCACGAATACATCCTGAAGAACTGGCGCATGGTCAAGGTGGCCACCACCAAGGCCCAGCGCAAGCTGTTCTTCAACCTGCGGTCGATGAAGCAGCAGCTGAAGGCCGGTGCCGGCGAGGACGCCGAGACCTTCCGCAACACGCTGACACCGGCCGAGGTGGCGCACGTGGCCCGCGAGCTCAAGGTCAAGCCCGAGGAAGTGGTCGAGATGGAGACGCGGCTGGCCGGCGGCGACACCGCGCTGGAACCGCAGTCCGAAGACGGCGAGGAGAGTTTCGCCCCGATCGCCTACCTGGCCGACGAGACGCAGGAGCCCACGCAGCGCATCGAGGCGCGCCACCGCGACTGGCTGGCCGGCGACGGCATTGCCAAGGCGCTGGACGTGCTCGACGCGCGCAGCCGCCGCATCGTCGAGGAGCGCTGGCTCAAGGTGCGCGACGACGGCCACGGCGGCATGACGCTGCACGAGCTGGCAGCCGAGTACGGCGTGAGCGCCGAGCGCATCCGCCAGATCGAGGTGGCCGCGCTCAAGAAGATGCGCAAGGCCCTGGCCTGAGGGTCTTCAGCCTCAGGCCGACCGGACCGACGAATCGCTTCAGGCCGGCTTCTCGGCCAGCAGGATGCGCAGGTCGTGCGCCAGTGCCTCGCTGCCGCTGCCGTGCCGCGTGAACAAGCGGATGCGGCCGGCCGTGTCGAACACGTAGCTGCCGGCTGTGTGGTCGACCGTGTAGCTGGTCTCCGTCTTGCCCGGGACCTTGTTGTAGAAGACCTTGAAGTGCTTGGCCACGGCGCGCGTCTCCTCGGGCGTGCCGCGCAGGGCCACGAAGCCCTTGTCGAAGTTCTCGACGTAGGCTTTCAGCAGCTCGGCCGTGTCGCGCTCGGGGTCGACGGTCACGAACACCACCTGCACGCGCTCGCCGTCGGCACCCAGTTGCCTCTTCACGGCAGCCAGCTCCACCAGCGTGGTGGGGCAGACGTCGGGGCAGTGCGTGAAGCCGAAGAACACCACCACCACCTTGCCCTTGAACTCGGCCAGCGTGCGGCGCTTGCCGGAGGGATCGGTGAGTTCGAGGCCCTGCGCGTAATCGGCGCCGGTGATGTCGATGGCCTTGAACGACGGCTTAGACGGTGCGCCCAGGCCGGGCAGCGCCGCCTTGTCGCAGGCCGCCAGCAGCGGCCCCAGCGCCAGCGAGAGGATCAACGAGCGCCGAACAGCCATGGGTCGAGGTAGTGGTCGAGCAGCAGCGCCGCGAACAGCAGCGACAGGTGCCAGATGGAGAAGCGGAAGGTCTTGCGGGCCAGCGCGTCGGAATAGTCGCGCCACAGCTTGAACGCGTAGCCGATGAAGAGCGCGCCCAGCACCACGGCCGCCGCCAGGTAGACCAGGCCGCTGAAGCGGAACACCCAGGGCAGCAGCGTCGCCGCGAACAGCACCACCGTGTACAGCAGCACCTGCAGCTTGGTGAAGTCGGCGCCGTGCGTCACCGGCAGCATGGGCAGGCCGGCGCGCCGGTAGTCCTCGACCCGGTACAGCGCCAGCGCCCAGAAGTGCGGCGGCGTCCACAGGAAGATGATCAGGCACAGGATCAGCGACTCGCCGCCCACCTCGCCCGTCATCGCGGCCCAGCCCAGCACCGGCGGCATGGCGCCGCTGGCACCGCCGATGACGATGTTCTGCGGCGTCAGCGGCTTCAGCACCACCGTGTAGACGATGGCATAGCCCACGAAGGTGGCCAGCGTGAGCCACATCGTCAGCGGGTTCACGGCGATGGCCAGCAGCGCGCAGCCGGCGGCGCACAGCAGCGTCGAGAAGACCAGCGCCTGCGTCGTGCTGAGCTCGCCCTTGGCCGTGGGCCGCCAGGCGGTGCGTGCCATGCGGCGGTCGATGTGCTGCTCGACCAGGCAGTTGAAGGCCGCCGCGGCCGCCGCCACCAGCCAGATGCCGGCCGAGGCCAGCGCCACCAGGCCCCAGCGGGGCCAGCCGGGCTCGGCCAGCAGCATGCCGATGAGCGCGCAGAACACGATGAGCTGCACCACGCGCGGCTTGGTCAGTGCGCTGTACTGGCGCCACAGCGAACCCCGGGGGGCCGGTGCGTCGGGGGCGGCGATGCTCTGTGCCATGGGGTGCGCGAAGGGAGCCGCGGATTCTAGGCAGCGGCCGGCCGCGAGCCATGGGCCTGCGGCGCGCGGCGGACCGCAGGCAGGCGCGCCAGCAGCAGCGTCATCAGCAGCACCAGCGCCGCCGCACCGGCCGAGTGGCCCAGCGCAGCCAGCAGCGGCCAGCCAAGCACGACGTTGGACAGCCCGCTCAGGATCTGCAGGCCCAGCAGCGCCAGCAGGCCGAGCGCGAAGCGCCCGGTGGCCGGGCACTGGGCGCGCCGCTGCCACAGCGCCCACACCAGGGCCAGCATGGCCAGCGTGAGCACCACCGCGCCGATCCGGTGGGCCATGTGGATGGCCACCTGCGAGGGCACGGTGCGCAGCACGCCGTCTTCGCCGCCCAGGCTGCGCAGCAGCGTGAAGCCGGTGGCGAAGTCCATCTCCGGCCACCACTGGCCATTGCAGGTGGGGAAGCCCGTGCAGGCCAGCACGGCGTAGTTGGTGCTGACCCAGCCGCCGAGCGCGACCTGCGCCACCAGCAGCGCCAGCACCACGACGGCGGCACGCCGCAGCGGCCGCACGTCGCCATCGGCCAGCGCCAGCGGCTGCTGCCGAAACGCCGCGTGCTGCGCTGCCAGCAGGGCCAGCAGCAGCAACCCACCCAGCAGGTGCAGGGTCACCACCGCGGGATAAAGCTTGAGCGTGACGGTGTACTTGCCGAACATGCCCTGCACGATCACCCAGACCAGGGTCACCGTCGGCCACCAGGGCGAAAAAGGCAGCCGCTGCCGGCCGATCCAGCTGAAGACCGCCATCACCAGGATCAGCACGCCCACCGTCATGGCCAGGTAGCGGTGGATCATCTCGATCCAGGCCTTGCTCCAGGTGACGGGCCCGCCGGGCGCCGCGGTCTGCGCGGCGACGATGTCGTCGCGGGCGCCGAACGGGCTGACCTCGCCGTAGCAGCCGGGCCAGTCGGGGCAGCCCAGGCCGCTGTCGGACAGCCGCGTGAACGAGCCGAAGACGATGAGGTCGAAGGTCAGGAAGAGCGTCAGCGCCGTCAGCGTGGCCATGCGGCCGCGCGTGTCGGCACCACGCGCGCGCAGCCACCACCACGACAGCGGCAGCGCCGCCAGCAGCAGCGCCAGCAGCAGCAGCCGCAGCAGCGGCGCGAGATCGACCAGGGCCTGCTCGGTGCCGTCCATCGCGTGCGTCAACGACCCGCGTCGTCCCAGCTCGACGAGGCGCGCAGCAGCTTG
>JBKDQY010000273.1:0-7622 GCA_046341655.1 Betaproteobacteria bacterium
CTCGTACACGGGGGTCGGGATGCCCTCGTAGCGCGCCTTCAGCTGCAGGCCCATGAACTGCGAGTAGTGGCGGTTCTGGTGCAGGTTGCCGCCCTGCACCCACAGGTGCGGCACCTGCGTGGGCTTCCACATGTTGCGCAGCTCGCCCTCCCAGGGCCCGGGGTCCTTGGGCGTGTCGGAGCCCAGCCCCCACACCTTGCCCAGGCGGTCGGCCACCTCGGGCGAGATGAGGTCGGCCAGCCAGCGGTTCATCGAGCCGTAGCCTGTGGCGTAGACGATGAGGTCGGCCGGCAGTTCGGAGCCGTCGCTGAGCACCACGGACTTCGGCTTGATCTGCGCGATGTTGACGCCGCTGCGCAGCTTGACGCTGCCGTTGGCGACGAGCTCGGACGCGCCGACGTCGATGTAGTAGCCCGAGCCACGGCGCAGGTACTTCATGAACAGGCCCGAGCCGTCGGCGCCGAAGTCCAGCAGGAAGCCGGCCTTCTCCAGCCGCCCGTACAGGTCGGCGTCGCGCCGCTTCATCTCCTCGTACACGGGGATGTGGAAGCTGTGCATGATCTTGTACGGCACGCTGGCGAAGATCAGGTCGGCCTTGTGGTGGTCGATGCCGTTCTTCACCGCCGCCTCGGAGTACAGGCCACCCAGCGCCAGCTCCATCAGCGACTCGCTGGGCGCGATGTGCGTCGACGAGCGCTGCACCATGGTCACGTCGACGCCTTCCTCCCACAGGGCGGCGCAGATGTCGTGCGCGGAGTTGTTGGAGCCCAGCACGACGGCCTTCTTGCCGCGGTAGTTCTCGGCCCCCGGGAACTTGCTCGAGTGGAACTGGTCACCCTCGAAGCTGTCGGCGCCGGGTATGGCGGGCACGTTCGGGTAGCCCGACACGCCCAGCGCGATGACCAGCTCCTTCGGGCGCAGCGTCACCTCGCGGCCCTCGCGCTCCACCGTCACCTCCCACTCCTGGCGGGCCTCGTTGAAGTGCGCGTGCTTGCAGGTGGTGGAGTTCCAGTAGTTCAGCTCCATCACCTTCGTGTACATCTCGAGCCAGTCGCCGATCTTGTCCTTGGGCGCGAAGACGGGCCAGTCCTCGGGGAAGGGCATGTAGGGCAGGTGGTCGTACCAGACGGGGTCGTGCAGGCACAGGCTCTTGTAGCGGTTGCGCCAGGAGTCCCCGGCGCGCGCGTTCTTCTCGATGATGATGGCCGGCACGCCCAGCTTGCGCAGCCGCGCTCCCAGGATGATGCCGGCCTGCCCGCCGCCGATGATCAGCACGTGCGGCTGCCGGGTGTAGCCCAGCGTGCGGGCCTCCTCGTCGCGCGATTCCTTCCAGGTCTGCCGGCCCCTGTGCGCGCCGTGCTCCACGCCCTTGGGCCGCGACGCGCCCTTGGCCTCCTCGAAGCCCTTGAGCTCGACCATGGTGGTCAGCAGCGTCCAGGCCTTGCCGTCGCGCAGGCGCAGCAGGCCCTTGCCGCGGGAGGCGCCGGTCTCGAAGGTGAACCAGGCCTCGGTCACGCCGTCGGCCTCGGTGGCCGGGCCTTCCAGGGCCCAGTTCGAGGGCCGCGTCTGGGCCAGCGTGGCCTCGAGCATGGCGCGCACCTGCGCGGCGCCTTCGGCCGTCTTGATGTTCCAGGTGAACGACAGCAGGTCGCGCCAGTAGCAGTCGTCGTGGAACATCGCGACGGCGGCGTCGATGTCGCCGCGCTGCAGGGCGGCGTCGAAGTCCGCCAGCCAGCGGGCGGCCTGGTCTTGGGCTTGCATGGGACTTTGTCTCCTTCGTTGGCGCGGACACCCGGGCCGGGGCCGCGGCCGCCTGGATGGCGGCCGCCGCGTTCTGCAAGGGCCGTGCCCGGCGGCGGACCGGCGGACCGCCCAGGGGACGCGGCGCCGCGCGGGCGGCGCGGGTGTCACATCGGCGCGGCAGCGTGTGACACCTGTCACGTGCCCGCGTGACAGGTGACAGTGCGGCGATGCCGCAGCGGGCCGGCCGCGTGGGCCTTTCCGCTAGCTTTGATCAGGCTGCGCCTGGTTCGGCGAGCGCACGCCCGCGCGCTTCATCCAGCGGTACAGCGTCATGCGCGACACCCCCAGCTGGCGCGCTGCCTCGCTCACGTTCCAGCGGTGCTGGCGCAGCGTGGGGAGCCAGGCCTGGGCGGCGTCGCCGGCCGGCTCGACGGGGGCCGTGCCGCGCGGTCGCCACAGCCCGGACAGGTGCCCGGGCGGATGCGCGCCCAGCGCGTCGGGCAGGTCGTCGGGCGTGACCACGCCGTCGGAGCACAGCGAGCGCGCGCACTCGATGGCGTTGCACAGCTCGCGCAGGTTGCCCGGCCAGGAGTGGGCCACCAGGCGCGCGCGGGCGGGCGCGCTCAGCCGCACGGCCGGGCTGCCCTCGGCGCAGAGGCGGTCGACGAGCACGCCGAGGTCCTGGCGCTCGCGCAGCGGCGGCAGGTGGAAGTGGGCGCCGTTGAGGCGGTAGTACAGGTCGTCGCGGAAGCGCCCGCCCTTCACGGCGGCGACCAGGTCGCAGTGGGTGGCGGCCACCACGCGCAGGTTCACCGCCACGGGCCGCGTCGCGCCCACGGGCAGCACCTCGCGCTCGGCCAGCACGCGCAGCAGCCGGCCCTGCAGCGGCAGCGGCATGTCGCCGATCTCGTCGAGGAACAGCGTGCCGCCGTCGGCCTCCTGGATGAGCCCGCGCTTGCCGCGCGAGGCCGCGCCCGAGAAGCTGCCCGCCAGGTGGCCGAAGAGCTCGCTCTCGATCAGCGATTCGGGCAGCGCCGCGCAGTTCACCGCCACGAAGGGCTGCCGGCGACGCTCGCTGCTGTCGTGCAGGGCGCGTGCGAAGCGCTCCTTGCCGCTGCCCGTCTCGCCGGTGAGCAGGATGTTCACGGGCGAGTTGACCAGGCGCGCCGCGCGTTCGATGAGGCGGTCGAGCGTCGGGTCGCCCCCCGACAGCGCCGCCAGCGGGGCGGGGCGGGGCCGCGGCGTGGGCGGGTTGCCGGCCTGCGTGGCGGCCAGCCGCACGGGTGGCGGCGAGGCCAGCAGGAACAGCGTGTCGCGCGAGCCCGGCAGGGCCACGGCGCGCTGGTCGACGGCCTGCGTGGCCATGAAGCGGCCCAGCTGGTGCAGCTCCAGGTCCAGCAGCTCGGGCAGCAGGCGCCCGATGACGGACCCGGCGCCGCGGGCGCGTTCCAGCAGCAGCTGCGCCTGCCGGTTGTGGCCGACCACGCGGCCCGCGGCGTCCAGCGCCAGCAGGTACTCCGGGCTGACGTCCAGGAACTGGGGTGCGCGGCTCAGGCGCAGCACCCAGTGCTCGCGGAAGCGCTGCAGGAAGCTCGCGTTCTCCACGTGCGCCGCGTACATCTTCACCATCTGCAGCGCCAGGTGCTGGCTCTCCTTGCCGGTGGGCGAGGTCAGCGCCGAGATGTCCAGCACCGCCTTCAGGCGGCCCTGGTCGTCGTAGACGGGCGCGGCGGTGCAGGTCAGCGGGATGTGGGTGGCGTCGAAGTGGTCGTCGAGGTGCACCGTCAGCGCCTGGCCGGTGGCGATGCAGGTGCCTACGCCGCAGGTGCCGGCGTGGTGCTCGCTCCAGTCCGCACCCAGGTACAGGCCGGCCTTGCGGAGGCTGGGCTCGAAGACGAGGTCGCCGAGGAAGTCCACCGTCACGCCCTTGGCGTCGGTCAGCAGCACGCAGTAGCCCAGGCCGGCCACCTGGCGGTACAGCGCCTCCAGGCCGTGCCGGGCGATGTGCAGGAAGGCCTCCATCTGGTCCTGGTGCTCGCGCAGCTGCGCGTGCGGCAGGATCACGGCCTCCTGCATGCGCGTGGGGTCGAGCCGGTGCTCGCTGACGCAGCGCGCCCACGAGGCCTGGATCAGCCCGTCGCGGCGGGCGGCCGGCGACGGCGTGCCCGCCCAGCGATGCGGCCGGTCGGCGCCCAGCCCCACGGCCTGCATCACCTGCACGATGTGGGCTTGCTGCACGGGCTGCATGGGGTGCTCCTGGCCGACGCGACCCCGGGGACTGTAGACGAGCCGGGCATGGCCCGGACCCGGGGCTTCAGCGGAGCCGGCGGCCGCGGCGGGCCTGCCGCCGCAGGGTGGCAGCGGCCCCGTCAGCGCGCCGCCGGCAGCGCGGCCAGCAGTTCGCGCAGGTGCACGCCGGCATCCACGCACTCGCCGCTGGCGGTGCACACGCGGTAGGGCTGGCCGGTGGTGCCGGACCGGCTCGCGATGCGCTCGATGAAGGCCTCGGCGCTGGCGATGCCCTGCCCCTGCGCGCGCAGCTTGGCGCGCAGGAAGCGTGCCGCGTCGGCACCGCTGTAGGCCGTGGCGTTGCGCACGAAGCGGGAGCTGCGGTCGGCCGCCAGCGCATCGAGCAGCTGCTCGATCCGCTGCTGCTCGTGCGGCGGCGGGGCGGCCCGCGCGGGTGGCAGAGCGCCCAGTGCGGCCGCCAGCGCCAGTGCCGCGAGGGCGAGCGAGAGCACCACGCGGTGCATCGCCATGCTCACCGGCCCGCCGCCGCGAGCACGCGGGTCTGGCCCAGGGCGAACAGCACGAAGGCCTCGTCGGGCACGCCGTGGCGCGCGCGGGCGCGGGGCAGCTCGTCCAGCGGCGCGTGGACGGGCTCGTCGCACAGCCGGAAGGTGCCCCAGTGGATGCCCAGCGACAGCCGGCTGCGCACGTCGAGGTGGATGCGCACGGCCTCGTCCTCGTTGACGTGCATGCCGGCGTGGAACCAGCGCGGCTCGTAGCAGCCCACCGGGATCAGCGAGAAGTCGAAGCCCCCGAAGCGCTCGCCCAGCACCCTGAAGTCGGGCGAGTAGCCGGTGTCGCCGGCGAAGAACATGCGGTAGGGCTGCCGGCCCGCCGAGCCCTCGACGACGTAGCCGCCCCACAGCGTGGCGTGGCGGTCCCAAGGCGTGCGGCTCGACCAGTGCTGCACCGGCACGAAGTGCACCACCACCTCGCCGGCCGGCCCGGGCAGCGCGATGCGGTCCCACCAGTCCATGCGGCGCACGTTCGGGATGCCCTCGTCGCGCATCCACAGGTCCACGCCCAGTGGCACCAAGAACAGCGGCGGCCCGCCGGGCTGCGCCGCCAGTGCGTGCACGGTGCCGCGGTCGAGGTGGTCGTAGTGGTTGTGGCTGAGCAGCACCACGTCGATGCGCGGCAGCGCGGACAGCGTGGTGGGCAGGGCCACCCGGCGCCGCGGCCCGGCAAAGCCCGCCGGCGAGGCGCGGTCGCCGAAGTGCGGGTCGGTGAGGATGTTGAGGCCGCCGATCTGCCACAGCACGGTGGAGTGGCCGATCCAGGTGACGGTGACGTCGCCGCGGTTGGCGTGCAGCAGCGGCGCGTCCAGCGGCACGCGGCGCACGCGGTGCAGCTCGTCGGCTGCACGCTCGCTGAACAGGCGCTCCCACTGCCAGCGCCAGAAGCTCGGCGCGTCGGCGCGGTGGTTGTCGACGTGCAGGTTGTTGAAGCCGTCGGGGCGGTGGTGCTGCCGCGCGGGGTCGTGGTAGGGGTTGACCGCCGCGCAGCCGGACAGCGCGGCCGCCAGCGCCAGCGATCGCAGCAGCGCGGTGCCGTGCGGGACCAGTCTGCTCGCGGCCTCCGCTACGCCGTCCGGCCGGCGGCTCACTCCCGCGCCCCACCGGCGCGGCTGCGGCGCGCCAGGCGCGGGCCCAGCCACATCGCCAGGCCGGCGGCGGCCACCAGCGGGAACACGCCCCACTGCACGATGGCCAGAAAGGTCTCGTTGGCGCGCAGCGCGCCGGAATACACGAAGGCACCGATGAACGGCGACGCCGCCAGGTGCAGGTTGCGCAGGAGCTTGTACGGGAGCGGCATGGGTTACTCCGGGTCGGGTTGGGGGTGAGATCGGGTTCAGTGCGCCGCGTTGCGCAGGTCCAGCGGCCGCAGCAGCCGCTTGGACACCGCCGCCACCATGGCCCGCGGCACGAAGCGGTTGCCCAGCACCATGACGCGGTTCGTCAGCCCCACCACGCGGGTCAGTCCGCCGCCGAGCAGCAGTTCCACGCCGGCGGCGGCCACGTCGCGCGGGTCGGCGCGGCCGGCCTTGCCGAAGTGGTGGCCGCCGGCGATGCGCCGCGGATCGACGCCGTCGAAGAACGCCGTGTCGGTGGGCCCGGGCGCCAGGCAGCCGACGCTCACGCCGTGGTCCTCCATCTCCTTGGCCAGCGCCTCGGAGAAGTTGAGCACGAAGGCCTTGGCGGCGCCATAGGCGGCGAAGTACGGCGTGGGCTGGAACGCCGCCGTCGAGGCGACGTTGAGGATGCGGCCGGCCCGCCGCCGCCTCATCTCGCCGCCATAGCGGTGGCACAGCTCCGCCACCGCCACGACGTCGAGCTGCAGCATGCGCTGCAGCTGCGCCGAGTCGATGGCCACGTGCTCCTCGACCACGCCGAAGCCGGCGTTGTTCACCAGCGCGTCGATGCGCAGGCCCTGGCGCTGCGTGTGTTCGAACAGGCGCTGCGCCGCGCCGGGCTCGGCCAGGTCGATGGCGTGCACGTGCACCTCGGCGCCGTGGGCGCGGTGCAGCTCAGCGGCGGCGGCCTGCAGCCGGCCGGCGTCGCGGCTGGCCAGCACCAGGCGCTGGCCGCGCGCGGCCAGCAGCCGCGCCATCTCCAGGCCGATGCCGCCGCTGCCGCCGGTGATCAGGGTCGTGGTGGGAAGGCTCATGGTCGTTTCCTCAAGAGGTGAAAACGTCGTTGCACAATAGAAACATTGTTGCCAGCCACGCCGAAAAACGGGCTCCTGCAAGCCCCGACGACGGCCGCGGCGCGGGCCCGCGTCAGTAGCGCAGGTTGACGCGCAGCACCGCCGGCTCGCGCGCCGCGACGGTGAAGCGCGACTCGTCCCACTTCGGGCTCGACGCCGCGTAGGTGCGGTTGTTCGAGACGCCGTAGCCCTCGGTGGGGATGCCCAGGAAGTTCTTGTCCAGGCGGCCGTTGCCGTTCTCGTCGTGCACCACGGCCACCGCGTAGGCGCCGGGCGGAAGGTCGTCGAACACGCAGCTGGCCTGCGTGCCGGCGATGGCGGCACGCACCGTCCGCGCGCCCTCGCCGTCGGGGAAGCCCGACGCCTCGGTGAACAGGCGGCAGTTCAGGGTGCCCTTGGCATTGCGGAAGGTCGACACTTCCAGGCGCAACGACGCGGCGCCGTCCTCGCGCGCCTGCGCCGGGGTGGCGGCGGCCAGCGCCAGGGACAGGCCCAGTGCGAGGGCGGCAGCCGACGCGGCCGCAAGGGTATGGTCTCGATGCTTCACGGGTGGTTCTCCGGTGGGGTGGGGGGGGAAATCGGCATCAGGCGCAGGCTGACCAGCACGTCGGTCGCGGCCAGGCGGGCCATGCGTTCGCCGTCGTGGCTGAAGGGGGGGATGCCCTCGAGCTCGAGCGTGACCGGCCCGTGCACCGCGGCCCACAGCCGCACGGCGCCCTCGTGGGCGTCGCCCGGGTCTTGGCCGAGCGCGCTGCGCGCCACTGCCACCACCGACGCCACGGCGCCCAGCGCCAGCCGCGCCTGCGCGCGCGAGTTGTCGGTGGGCACGTGCTCGGGCAGCGCGTTGCCGAACATCACGCCGAACAGCGCGCGCTGGCCCTGCG
>JBKDQY010000274.1:0-4667 GCA_046341655.1 Betaproteobacteria bacterium
GAGCCAATGTCCGTTGAGCTTGTCGATTTCACGACGCTGGCGCTGCGGCGCGAGCAGGGCGTGCTGCACGTGACGCTCAACCGCCCGGCGCAGCGCAACGCCATGAGCCTGGCCATGGTGCGCGAGCTGCGCGCGGTGCTGGCGCAGGCCGAGGCGGGCGGCGACGTGCGCGCGATCGTGCTGCGCGGTGCCGGCGGGCACTTCTGCGCCGGTGCCGACGTGGCCGACCTGGCCTCGGCGCGCGCGCGGCTGGCCGAGAACCCGCGCGCCATCGAGGAAACCAACGCCGCCTTCGGCGAGCTCTGCGGCGCCTACGCCGCCACCGGCATCGCCACCGTGGCGGTGGTGGAGGGCGCCTGCATGGGCGGCGGCTTCGGCCTGGCCTGCGTGGCCGACGTGACGCTGGCCGCGCCCTCGGCGCAGTTCCGGCTGCCCGAGACGCGGCTGGGGCTGGTGCCGGCGCAGATCGCGCCCTTCCTGGTGGAGCGGCTGGGCGTGGCGGAGGCGCGGCGGCTGGCCGTCACCGGCGCCACGCTCGACGCCGCCGCGGCGCACGCGCTGCGCCTGGTGCACGGCGTGGGCGACGTGGACGCGCTGCTGGCCGCCACGCTGGCCGACATCCGGGCCTGCGCCCCAGGCGCTGTCGCGGCCACCAAGGCGCTGATGGCCAAGGCGCGGCTGCACAGCCCGGCCTCGCTGGTGGCCGAGGCCGCCGCGCTGTTCTCGCGTGCGGCGCTGGGCCCCGAGGGGCAGGAGGGCACGATGGCCTTCCTGGGCAAGCGCCAGCCGTCGTGGGCGGCCGACGCATGAGCTTTTCCACCATCCTCGTCGCCAACCGCGGCGAAATCGCCTGCCGCGTCATGCGCACCGCGCACCGCCTGGGGTACCGCACCGTCGCCGTGTACAGCGATGCCGATGCCGGCGCGCTGCACGTGCGGCTGGCCGACGCCGCGGTGTGCATCGGCCCGGCGCCGGCCGCCGGGTCCTACCTGTCCACCGAGGCGCTGCTCGCCGCCGCGCGCGCCAGCGGCGCCGACGCGCTGCACCCGGGCTACGGCTTCCTGTCCGAGCGTGCCGACTTCGCCGAGGCCTGCGTCGATGCCGGGCTGGTGTTCATCGGCCCGCCGCCCGGCGCCGTCCGCGCCATGGGCGGCAAGGCCGAGGCCAAGCGGCTGATGCTCGCCGCCGGCGTGCCCTGCGCGCCGGGCTACCTGGGCGACGCGCAGGACGACACCACGCTGCGTGCCGAAGGCCAGCGCCTGGGCCTGCCGCTGCTCGTCAAGGCCGTGGCCGGCGGCGGCGGCCGCGGCATGCGCCTGGTGCGCGACTGGTCCGAGTGGCCCGAGGCCGTGGCCGGCGCGCGCCGCGAGGCCGCCAGAGCCTTCGGCGACGCCACGCTGATGCTGGAGCGGCTGGTGGAGCAGGGCCGCCACATCGAGGTGCAGGTCTTCGCCGACAGCCACGGCCGCGTCGTCCACCTCGGCGAGCGCGACTGCACCGCGCAGCGCCGCCGCCAGAAGGTCGTCGAGGAGGCGCCGTCGCCCGTGGTGGGCCCGGCGCTGCGCGAGGCCCTGGGCCGCGACGCGGTGGCCGCCGCCCGCGCCGTGGGCTACGTGGGCGCCGGCACGGTGGAGTTCATCGTCGACGCGGCGATGAACCACTATTTCCTGGAGATGAACACCCGGCTGCAGGTGGAGCACCCGGTGACCGAGCTGGTCACGGGCCTGGACCTCGTGGAGTGGCAGCTGCGCGTGGCCGCCGGCGAGCCGCTGCCGCTGACGCAGGAGCAGGTGCGGCTGGACGGCCACGCCATCGAGCTGCGCCTGGTCGCCGAAGACCCCGCCGCCGGCTGGCTGCCGCAGACCGGCACCGTGCGCGGCTGGCGCCCCGAGCGGGCCGAGGCCTGTGGCGTGCGCGTGGACCACGGCATCGCCGATGGCCAGTTCATCGGCCCGCACTACGACGCCCTGGTGGCCAAGTTCATCGCCCACGGCCGCACGCGGGCCGACGCGGTGCGCCGGCTGCTGCGGGCGCTGGAGCAGGCGCCGCTGCTGGCGCCGGTCAGCAACGGCCGCTTCCTGCACGAGCTGCTGCGCCACCCCGACTTCACCGGCGCCGCGATGACCACCGCGCGGCTGGACGAATGGGCCGCTGCCGGCGTGCCCCCCGTGGCCCGCGCCGCGCCGCCCGAGGCCGCCTGGCGCGTGGCTGCCGCGCTGCGCGCGGCCGGCGCGGAAGGTCATCGTCCGGCCAGCGTGCGCGGCTTCGATCTCGCGCTGCAGTGCCAGGGCGAGCGCCGCACGCTGCGCGCGCCGGTCCCCGGCGTGGCGGTGATCTCGTGGGACGGGCTCGATGCCGTGGTCGCCGTCGACGGTGTCGAGCGCCGCGTCGTCGCGCGGGCCGACGGCGCCGCGCTGCGGCTGGCCTGGGAGGCCGCCGTCTTCGCTTTCGACGAGCCCTCGCCCTGGCCCGCCACCACCGCCGCGGCCGACCCGCGCGAGCTGCGCGCCCCGGTGGCCGGCGTCGTGTCGCAGGTGGCGGTGCAGCCCGGCGACCGCGTGGCCGCCGGCCAGCCGCTGGTGTGCGTGGAGGCGATGAAGATGGAGATGTGGCAGTCCGCCGCCGCCGCCGGCACCGTGACCGCGGTGCACGTGGCGCTGCGCGACAACGTGGCCTCCGGCGCGCGGCTGGTCACCCTGGAGATCGACGCATGAACAGCGACAAGGCCATCCTCACCTGCGCCCTTACCGGCGTGCTGACGGATCCGAAGCAGCACCCCGTTCCGGTGACGCCCGAGCAGATGGCGGCCGAGGCGCGCGACGCCTTCAACGCCGGCGCCAGCATCATGCACGTGCACCTGCGCAGCCAGGAGCCCGGCTTCGGACACATGCCCAGCTGGGACCCCGAGGTCGCCGCCGCCGTGTGCGACGCGATCCGCGCGGCCTGCCCGGGCGTGATCATCAATCTCACCACCGGCGTGCTGGGCAAGGACATCTCCGGCCCCGCGGCCTGCCTGCGCCGCGTGCGCCCCGAGATCGCGGCCTGCAACGCCGGCACGCTGAACTACCTCAAGCTCAAGGCCGACGGCCGCTGGGCCTGGCCGCCGATGGTGTTCGACAACCCGGTGGCCAAGGTGCAGCAGTTCCTGGACGTGATGGCCGAGACCGCCACGCACCCGGAGTTCGAGTGCTTCGACGTCGGCATCCTGCGCAGCGTGGCCATGTACGTGGGCGCGGGCATGGTCAAGGGCGTGCCCGAGGTCAACCTGGTGATGGGCGTGGCCAGCGGCATGCCCTGCGACGCAGAGTTGCTGGCGCTGCTGCCGCGCTGGATGCCCGAGGGCGCCGTCTGGCAGAGCACGCTGATCGGCCGCGCCGAGGTGTGGCCGGTGCACCAGAAGACGGCCGAACTCGGCGGCCACCTGCGCACGGGGCTGGAGGACACCTTCTACCGGCCCGACGGCTCGCGCGCGGCCGGCAACGGCGTGCTGGTCGAGGACCTGGCCGCCTGCGCGCGCCGGGCCGGCCGCGACATCGCCACGCCGGCCGAGGCAAGGGCGCTGCTGGGCCTGCGCGAGGCGGTCCTGGCATGACGACCCCGCCGCTGGTGCCCCGCAGCGCGGAGGAACAGGCCCGGCTCGACGCCGCGCTGGTGGATCTGTTCGAGCAGCGCATCACCTTCAACCAGACGCTGGGCCTGAAGGTGCTGAGCGTCAAGCCCGGCGACGTGCGCGCGCGCATCGCGATGCGGCCCGAGCTCGTGGGCCACTACGCCTACGGCCGGCTGCACGGCGGCGTCATCGCGGCCACGCTCGACGCGATGGGCGGCCTGGCGCTGATGGTGGCCATCGCCGAGCGCCACCCGCACGACAACGCGCTGCAGGTGATGCACCGCTTCTCGCGCATGGGCACCATCGACCTGCGCATCGACTACCTGCGCCCGGGGCTGGGCCAGCACTTCATCGCCACCGCCGATGTCACGCGCCTGGGCGGACGCATCGGCAGCACGCAGATGCGGCTGGCCAATGACGAGGGCACGCTGCTGGCCACGGGGGCGGCGGCTTACGTGGTGGCTTGAGCCGCCGGCCGCGGCAGCGGCCTTTCGTCGATCGGCAGGTGGATCAACGCAGCGGCAAAGGCCAGCAGCACGTCGGCGTACCAGATCCAGTCGTAGCTGCCGGTGCGCGCATAGACCACGCCGCCAAGCCAGGCACCGAGGAAGCCGCCCACCTGGTGCGACAGCATCACCACGCCAAACAGCATGGCCATGTTACCGGGGCCGAAGAACTTGGCCACGAGGCCGGCGGTGGGCGGCACGGTGGAGAGGAAGGTCACGCCCATCACGGCGGCAAACAGCAGCATCACCGTCGGCGTCTTGGGTGCCGCCAGGAACAGCAGCACCGCCACGCCGCGCACGGCGTACACCAGCGACAGCAGCGTCTTCATGCGCCAGCGGCCCATGGCCCAGCCCATGGCCAAGCTGCCCAGGATGTTGAAGAGGCCCAGCACCGCCAGCGCCCAGGCCGCCACCTCGGTGGACAGCCCGCACGAGGCCACAACGCCGGGCAGGTGCGTGGCCAGGAAGGCGACGTGAAATCCGCAGACGAAGAAGCCTGCGCCCAGCAGCAGAAAGCTGCGATCACGCAGCGCCGTGACGATGGCCTGGCG
>JBKDQY010000275.1:0-26759 GCA_046341655.1 Betaproteobacteria bacterium
GGCACGCCGTCGTGCGTGTGGCCGCCGAAGATGGCGTCGATGCCGCGCACGCGGCTGGCCATCTTCAGGTCGACGTCCATGCCGTTGTGGCTGATGACGACGACCAGCTGCGCGCCCTTGGCGCGCGCCTCGTCGACCGTCTTCTGCATGTTCTCGTCCTGGATGCCGAACTCCCATTCCGCCACCATGTAGCGCGGGTTGGCGATGGGCGTGTACGGGAAGGCCTGCCCGACGATGGCGACGCGGACGCCGTTGATCTCCTTCAGCGTGAAGGGCTGGAACACGGGGTCGCCGAAGTCGGTGGTCTTGACGTTCTGGGCGACGAAGTCCACGCGGTGCGCCGCCGCACCGCTGCCGGTTCCACCGGCGAAATCCTTCTCGACGATCTGCTTCACGCGCTTCATGCCCAGCGTGAACTCCCAGTGGCCCGTCATCACGTCCACCGTCAGCGCCTTGCAGGCGTCGACCATGTCCTGGCCATCGGTCCACAGCGCCGTGGCGCTGCCCTGCCAGGTGTCGCCGCCGTCGAGCAGCAGCGCACCCGGGCGGCTGGCCTTCATGCGCTTGACGAGGGTGGCCAGGTGCGCGAAGCCGCCCACGCGGCCATAGCGCCGCGAGGCGCGCTCGAAGTCGATGTAGGTGTAGGCATGCGCCAGCGGCGTGCCCGGGCTCACACCGGCGGCCTTCAGCAGGTGCTCGCCCACCAGGTGCGGGATCTGCCCGCGCATGCCGCCCACGCCGAGGTTGACGCTGGGCTCGCGGAAGCGGATGGGCTTCAACTGCGCATGGCAGTCGGTCATGTGCAGCAGGCTCACGAAGCCCGGCCCGGTGCCCAGCGGCGGCAGGTCGTACAGCGCGTCCTCGGCCCGGGCGGCGTCGGCGTCCTCGTGGGCCGCCAGGTTCATGCCGGCCACCGAGGCGGCGGCCAGCACCTGCATGAATTCGCGCTTGCTGAGGCTCATGATTTATCAGTGACTGCTGATGTTCGGGTGCCGAAAAAGCCCGGCGGCGCCGGGCTTCGCGGGAGACGGGCCTACTTGTTGACCGGCGAGTTCGGGTCCAGCAGCAGCGCCATCACGTGGGCGATCTGCTTCTCGTCGAGGATGCCCATGTGGCCGAAGCGCGGCATGTTGGAACAGGCGGCGTAGCTCTTGCTGTTCCATATCTTCATCCAGGTGTACTGGATGACGGGCGCGGCGGTCGGCGCGGTGATGTCCCTGACGCCGCGGTTCTTGCCGTAGTTGTACAGGCTGGGGCCGATGGTGCCGAAGCTGACCTCTTCCTTGCTGATCTGGTGGCAGTTGTAGCAGCTGCCGCCGTTGGCGCTGGTGGCGGTGGAGCTGTCGGTCCAGGTCAGGCCGCGGCCACTCTGGGCGATGCGCTCGCCTTCGCGCCAGTCGCCGAGGTAGAAGCCGCCGGAGGGCCACTTGACGGTGCTCTTGGCCTGGGCCATCACCTCGTTGGCCACGGGCTCGGCGGGCTCCTTGTCGGACGAGCAGGCGCTCTGGCCGAGGTCCTGGCGGATGCGCTCGGCCTTGGCGATGCCCTGGTCGCGGAACGCGGCGAGGATCAGCTTGTTGGCCTCGGCGTCGAGTTCGGCGGCGCTGGGCAGCGCCATCGGCGCCGGGCCGCTGGCACAGGCGGCCAGCAGCACGGCGGCGGGCACGGCGGCGATGAGGAGGGTCTTCTTGCTCATGATGCGGCGTCCTTCCCCGTTCAGCGCTTGATGGCGGGCGCGATGGACTGCGCGCCCTTGGCGTTGACGCCCATGTAGGTGGCCAGTGCCACGGTGATGTCGCTGCCGAAGCCCGGGAACGGGAAGCGCATCTGCCGGTAGCAGTCGTTCAGGCGCAGCTGCATGCCCCACATCTGACCGTTGCTCACGCGGTAGGCCGGCCAGGCGGCGAAGCCGATGCCGTCACCGGGGTTCTTCGTCAGGTCGGGCAGGTCCTGCAGGCGGATGCGGATGTCCTTCTGCGAGTGGCAAGCGGCGCAGCTGAAGTCCATCGGCCCGGCGCGGTAGAAGAACACGCGCTTGCCGATCTCGTAGCTCTTCTTTTCTTCAGGGTGGGCCTGCGACAGATTGAAGCGCATGCCGCGCGACTCGGTGGCGATCCAGGTGGCCAGTGCGGTGACGTTGGCCATCTCGCCGCGGCCGAAGGGGGTGCGGGCGATCTCGGCGGCGTTGAAGCCCTGCAGCGTCTCCATGCACGAGACGAGGCGCGACTCCAGGTCCTGCACCCGGCCGGTGTCGGCAAAGTAACGCGGCAGTTCGACGAACACGCCCTTGACCACCCCCGGGCCCTTGCCGAGGTCGCACTGCTCGAGCGTGGCGCCCTTGGGGCCGCGCTTCTGCTTCCAGAGCTCGCGGCCCTTCATCTCGAACAGCTCGGCGGGGTTGCCGTCCTCGAGCATCTTGCGGTACTCGGCAATGCCGTCGGCGGTGGAGCGCTGCTGCGCCAGCGCAGGGGCCAGGGCCGCCAGGGCTGCGGCGGCGACGACCGCCCGTGCGCGGAGGGACTTCTTCATGCGCGGGGTCTCCGGGTTCGAATGCTTCGGGTGCGGCCCGCGCGTGCGGGCCTACCCCTGAGTATGGTCAGCCGGTGTGCCGCTGGACACCCGGGCATGTACCGGGTGCCGTATCAGGACACCGTGGCTTCGTCGGTGCGCTTGTCGCCCTTGTTGTCCAGCCAGTTCACGGTGATCTTGTCGCCGGCCTTGGCGCCCTTGACGTTGAACTGCAGGAACGGGTTCTTCGCGATCGACGGGCCCCACTGGGCCTGCATCACGACCTTGCCGTTGTGGCTGGCGCTGACTTCCTGGATGAACCACGCCGGGACGAGCGCGCCGGCGGAGTCGCGGCGCTGGCCGGTCTCCATCTCGTGGCTCATCAGGACGCGGACGGTGGCCTTGTCACCGGCCATCTGGGCGCGGATGCGCATCGGGTCTGCCATGGTCTTTCTCCTTGAATCCGAGGTAGAGGTCGCAGGGCTCGTTCAGCCGCCGCAGCCACCGAGCGTGACCTTGATCTCCTTGACGGCGAACAGCGCGCGGCCGTCGCCCATCATGGCCACGGCGTAGACGTTGGACGACTGGCCCATCTTCACGCGCGTGTTGAAGCTGGCGTCGACGGCGTCGGTCACGTCGAAGGCTGCGGCCAGCACGCTGGGGTTCTTCTCGACGAGGATCATCATGCGCCTGACGCCCGGCAGCGAGGTGCTGCAGCCCACGGGCACGACGGCGCCGTTCTCGGCGATGTCGGGACCGCTGACGGTGACGTCCTTGCTCTCGACGGGCGCGCTGCCGCCGAAGGCCTTGGCCGCGTCGGCCATGTTCTTGGCGTCGAACGCAGCCTTGGGCCAAGCGGCGTGGGCGGTGGCGGGCAGCAGCCCGGCGGCGGCCAGCAGCCCGGCGACGTGGGCGCTGGTCGTCATCATCTGGCGACGGGTGGTCATGGTCATCTCCTTCACGTGAATCGGGTGGGACGCCGGGGCGTCAGGGCTTGGCGCCTTCCGCCATCCATTTTGCGATGGCGAGGGCGTCGGCGTCGGGGAGGGTTTGTGCCGGCATCGGGATCGCGCCCCACACGCCCTGGCCACCCTTCAGGATCTTGTCCTTCATGTAGGCCAGGGCATCCGCGCGGCCGGCGTACTTGCGGGCGACCTCGCGCAGGCCGGGGCCGACGACCTTGTTGTCGACGCCGTGGCAGGCCAGGCAGTTGTGCTGGCGGGCCAGCGCCAGCACGGCCTGCGTGGCGGCGCTGGGGCCCGCGGGGGCCGCAGCCCCCGCGGCGGCCGGGCGGCCCACGCTGCCCGGGGGCCGGGTGGTGTCGGCGCCGACCTGCGGGCCCACCAGGCGCTGCTGCTCGGCGAGGTTGCCGTGCGCGTTGCGCGCGAAGTCCGGCAGAAAGCTCTCGACCTTGGGCTCGACCGCGCAGTTGCTCATGCTGGCCGTGGCGCGGACGTCGGGCTTGCCGCCGTTGCCCATGGTCTTGCCGGACCACAGCCCGTGGTCGGTGGTCATGCCGTTGCGGTTGGGCAAGCGCGCCTGCACCTCGGCGATGTTGGCGTCGGACATCACGAAGTTGTCCGGCACCACGCCACCCAGGTTCAGCATGAAGGCGGTGACGGCGTAGACGTCGTCGGTGCTCAGCGACTTGGGCGCGTTCCAGGGCATGGCGCGGTTGATGTAGTCCCACAGCGTCGACACCGTGGGCACCTTCATCAGCGTGGTGCGGCCGGGAAAGCTCTCGTCGCGCAGCCGCGCGACGCGGCCGCTCTTGATGTCGGCGGCCGTCGTGCCGCCCACCAGCGGCGAGAAGACCTCGTTGCTCTCGCCGAAGACGCCGTGGCAGCTGGCGCACTTGGCTTCCCAGACGTCCTGCCCGCGCGACACCGAGCCGCTGCCCTTGGGCAGGCCCTTGAAATCGGGCCGCACGTCGATGTCCCAGGCCTGCACCTCCTTCGGGGTGGCGGCGCGGCCGATGCCGGGGAAGGCCGTGCTCTGGGCCCACACCGCGCCGGCGGCCAGCAGGGCGGCCGCGGCCACGCCCAGGCGCCGCAGCGGCGCGCGACGGTCACGACAGCTGGACATTCTTCACCTCGCCGCTCTCTTCCACGAGCCAGGTCTGGATCGCGTTGTTGTGATAGATCGACCGCGTGCCGCGCACCGCGCGCAGCTGCCGGTAGGTGGGCTGCACGTAGCCCGTGTCGTCGGTGGCGCGGCTCTGCAGCAGCGCGGGCTTGCCGTCCCACACCCACGGCAGCGTGAAGCGGGTCAGGCACTTGTCCATCACCGGGCCCTGCAGCGCGGCCTGCCGCCAGTTGCGCCCGCCGTCGACCGAGACATCGACGCGCCGCACCTTGCCGCGGCCGCTCCAGGCCAGGCCGGTGACCGTGTAGTAGCCCTTGTCGAGCAGCACCTGGCCGCCGCTGGGCGTGGTGACCACGCTCTTGCACTCCTGGATGCCGCTGTACTGGCGGTGCAGGCCGTCGGGCATGAGGTCGATGTAGTGGATGGCCTCGTCCTTGGTGGCCCAGGGCTTGTCGCCCACCTCGATGCGGCGCAGGTACTTCACCCAGCTCACGCCCTGCACGCCCGGCACCACCAGGCGCAGCGGGTAGCCGTTCTCGGGGCGCAGCATCTCGCCGTTCTGGCCGTAGGCCACGAAGACCTCGCCGTTCTCGATCAGCTCCATCGGGATCGTGCGCGTCATGCTCGAGCCGTCGGCGCCCTCGGCCAGCACGTAGCGGCCGCGCTTGGTGTCGGCGCCGGCCATGTCGAGCAGCACCTTCAGCGGCACGCCGGTGAACTCGCTGCAGCTGATCATGCCGTGGCTGTACTGGCAGGTCGGCACGGCCACGTTGCCCCACTCCATGCCGCTGTTGGCGCCGCACTCGATGAAGTGGAAACGGCTGACCTGCGGCAGCCGCATCAGCTCGTCCACGGTGAACACCATGGGCTTCTTCAGCATCCGCTCGTCGGAGCCGTTGATCATGAGCCGGTGCTTGCTGGGATCGATGTCCCACCAGCCCTGGTGGTGGCGCTCGAAGTGCAGACCACTGGGCGTGACGATGCCGAACAGGCTCTGCAGCGGCGCGAAGCTCACGCTGGCCTGCGTCGTCTGCGTCAGGCCCGGGCTCTGGCGGCGTTGCACGTTCTTCTCGTACTGGCTGGGCCGGCCGTAGCCGTCGGTGACGACGCCCTGGCCCAGTCCCGCGGTGTGCGCCGGCAGATTCAGGATGTTCGGGTCGCCGCCGGCGGCGGGCCCCGGGTTGGCCTGCGCCGCGGCACGGCCGGCGGCGGCAGTGCCGCCCGCGACCACGGCCGCCGCGAAGGCGCCGCGGATGACGTCGCGCCGGCCCTCCTTGGCCTCGCGGAAGACGGTGCGCACGCCCTCGGCGCCGATGAAGTTCTCGGGCGCCTTGATCAGGCGCCCGGGTGTCGATGGTTCGGTGGGGTCGTGCACGGCAGGCCTCGTTGGCGCGGACGGGTTACTTCCGGATATAAGCAAGTATGAATATACAGGCCAGTCTTGCGTGAAACTGATCGGCTCCGTCCGTGTTTACCCTCTGCTGCAGCGCATCAGGACGACCGCGCCGGAGCGCGCCGGAGCGCGGCGGCCGCCCGTCAGCCCGCGGCGAGCCAGGGCTGCACGAAGGCGAACCACGCCCCGAGCCCGAACAGCAGCACCGAAACCGCGTACACGCGCGCCGAGCGGCGCCGCTGCACCATGCAGGCTTGGCGAAGCGTGGGGTCCAGCGGGCACGGGGCGTGGCGCTGCTGCCATTGCGCGGCGCCGCCCAGCGCCAGCATCAGCGCGCCACCCCCGAAGATCCAGCCGCTGTGTTCGCTGAGCCAGACGATCTGCGGGAACACCGACACCAGCGACGCCAGCGCGGCGCCGGCGCCCAGGGTCACCAGCAGCGCCGGAATCGCGCAGCACACCAGCGTGGAGGTGCCGGCGAACAGCGCCAGCCACGACGTGGCGGCGCCGCGGCGCTGCTCGGCCCGGCCGTCGCGGCCCGAGCCGGCCGCGTCGAGGCCGGCCACCTCAGCGCTCCTGTCGCTGGGCGCGCGTTCCGGCGCGGATCTGCGCCACCGTCTGCGCCACCGTCTCGGTGGCCACGACCTCGTAGCCGGCTTCGCGCACCTCGCCGGCCACGCGCTCGGCGTTCAGGGTCTGGCCCGGCCGCGGCTCGACGGCGACGACCTTGTTGCGCAGGTCGATGAACACCGGGCCGGTCTCGGGCATGGCCTTCAGGCGCTTCTCGATGCCCTGGGCGCAGAACGAGCAGACCATGCCGTTGACCTGCAGCTTCAGGCTCTGCGCGGCCTGCGCCAGCGCGGCGCCGGCCGGCAGCCACAGGGAGACGGCCAGCGCGGCCAGGGCGCCCAGGCGGGCGGGGTTCGAGGGGCGGGAAAGTGCTTGCATGGAAATCTCCTTCAAGGACGGATCAGGATGCGAGGGAAGGACGTGGGGCGTCGGATGTCAGTACGCCCACATCAGGTTGAACTGCGTGCCTTCGCGGTTGCGGCCGAGTTCGACGAACAGGCCGCGGTGGATCAGCCGCAGCATCGGCGTGAGCACGTCGCGCGAGCCGGTGGTGGTGCGCGTGCGCCGGGACTCGACAATGAACCAGGGCTGCACCTGCTCGTAATCGACCTCGTAGAACGAGAAACCGGCGCGCACCCAGGCGGTGTCGTGGCGCAGCCCGCTGCCCCGCTTGGGCTCGAGGCCGGCCCCGGCGTACAGGCGCGTGGTCTCGTAGTCGGCCATCACCGCGGGCGACCAGAAGCCGCGCGACCCGGCCCAGCCGTGGCCGCGCGCCTGGCCTGCCGTGCCGACGAACCACAGGTTGGCCTGCGCGTGCGGCAGGTTCCAGCGGTGCACGAGGCGGGTGTAGGTCAGGCCCACCGACTCGCGCTCGTGCTTGCCGGCATGAACCCCGGCGTGCAGCACCGGCTCGTGCCAGCGCGCGGCCATCACGCCCAGGGCGTCGCGGCCGGTGACGGCGTAGTTGAGGGCGGCATCGCGCTCGCCGGCGCTGTGGAGCTCGACCATCGCCATGAAGCTGCCCTCGCTGGCCATCGGCAGCGCCCGCGCGGCCGGTGAAGCGAAGAGGGCCAGCGCGGAGGCGGCGGCTGCGCCCAGCCGCTGCAGGCGGCCGGACAGGACGGGCTTGGACATGGTTCGACAGGCCTGGTGGCCTGGGGCTGTTGCGGGAAGGCTGCGCTGGGGGCGGCACGCGGGCGTGCCGCCGGTCAGGGCCTTCAGCCCCTGGGGGGCCTGAACAGCGGATCGAGCGCGCCGTCGGGCGCTGCGCCGCCGACCGGCGGCTTCAGCACGCCGCCCTGCGGATTGGGCGCCCCCAGGAGGGCGTCGGAGCCGGCGAACACGGGCGCACAGAAGAGGCACCGCTCGCAGGCACTGCCGTGCGCTTGCAGGTCGTCACCGGTGTCGGTGTCGGCGTGGCAGGGTGGCACGCCGACGGCGGCGACCGGCGCGGGAATCTCCGACGCGTGGGCCGCCATCATGTCGGCCGCGGCCCATGCCCGCAGCGGCATCAGCGCCACCAGCAACCACAGACACGCCAGCACCCAAGCCGACCGGCGCTGCCGGCTGCTGACACGGTGCTGGGCAGCTGAAGAGGCGTTCACGGCCGCGAGCGTAGCAAAAGCCGGCGCGTCCCGTGCGAGGGTCAGGGCTGGCCGACGATGGAGGCCGTGGCCATCAGCTCCTCGAACAGCGCCAGGCTCACGCGGCCGCTCACGGCGAAGGGGTCCAGCATGGGCAGGGCCGAGTACTTCAGCATCAGCGCCGGGTTCAGCCGCGACAGGTTCACCTGCCCCATGCTCCAGCCGGCGAAGCGCCGCTCGCCGATCTCCTCGTAGACCATCAGCTCCACCTGCGTGTGGCGAGCGTCGGTGGCGATGCGGTTGTAGAGCTGGTTGACGGCGCTGCGGCCGCCCTCGAGCACCTGCAGGAAGATGCCCTCGCTGAAACAGAGGACACCGGTGATGCCGTGGGTCGGGTTGTTGGCCTTGCTCTTGCGGAGGATGGCGGCGAGTTCGGCCTGGTCCACCGAAGGCACGGCGCGGCTGGCGTAGACGAGTCGGACGAGCATGTGCGTGGCCCTCTTCAGCCCTGCTTGCGCGACAGCAGCGACAGGAACTCCCGCCGCAGGTTGGCGTCCTTCAGGAACGCGCCGCGCATGACGCTGTTGACCATGGCGCTGTCGGTGTCCTTCACGCCACGCCAGTGCATGCAGAAGTGATCGGCCTCCATCACGATGGCCAGGCCGTCGGGCCGCACGCGATCCTGCAACTCATTGGCGAGCATGGTGACGGCCTCCTCCTGGATCTGCGGCCGGCTCATCACCCAGTCGGCGATGCGCGCGTACTTGCTCAGGCCGATCAGGTTGCTGTGCTCGTTGGGCAGGATGCCGATCCACACCTTGCCGAAGATCGGGCACATGTGGTGGCTGCAGGCGCTGCGCACGGTGATGGGGCCCACGATCATCAGCTCGTTCAGGCGCTCGACGTTCGGGAACTCCGTGACGCTGGGCATGGGCTGGTAGCGGCCCCGGAACACCTCGTCGATGTACATCTTGGCCACCCGCTTGGCCGTCTCGTTGGTGTTGTGGTCGCTCCCGGTGTCGATGACCAGCGCCTGCAGCACCTCCTGCAGCTTGGCCTGGACCTCGGCCTTGAGCTCGGCGAGCTCGCCCTCGCGCACGTGGGCCGCGATGTTGTCGTTGGCGTGCCAGCGCTGGCCGGACTGCACCAGGCGCCAGCGGATGCGCTCCGAGGCCGGCAGCGCGGCGAGTTCCTCCTCGCTGCGGAAGATGCGCGGCGGGACTTGCTTCAGGGTCGTGGCCATGGCGGTGGGGACCGGATGTCCCTCGGTTGGAAGCTGGGCCACCCATTTTGCGCGCGGAATGTCAACTTTGCTTGACGCCAAACCCTGACACCGGAGTGCCTAGACTTCGGCGATGAACGCGCCCCACGGCCCGCCGCTGGCCCGCCTGCTCGACGCCACCGCCGACGCGGTGGCCGCCGTGCGGGCCGGGCGCTCGCTCACCGACGTGCTGACGCGCGTGCCGGCCGAGATGCGGCCGGGCGTGCAGGCGCTGTCGTTCCACGCCCTGCGCTGGCTGGGCAGTGCGCAGGGCCTGCGGGAGCGGCTGGCGGCCAAGCCGCCGCCGCCGCCGGTCGACGCCCTGCTGCTGGTGGCGCTGGCCCTGCTGTGGCCCACGGGCCCCGGCGACGCTCCGCCGCCCTACCCCGAGCACACCCTGGTCGACCAGGCGGTGGCCGCCATGCACCGGCGCGCCCCGGCGGCTGCCAGCTTCGCCAACGCCGTGCTGCGGCGCTTCCTGCGCGAGCGCGAGGCGCTGGTCGAGGCCGTTCGCCACGCCCCGGTGGGCGCCTTCAACCACCCGCTGTGGTGGATCGAGCGGCTCAAGCGCGACTGGCCAGCGCAGTGGCAGGCCCTGCTGCTGGGGGCCAACCGCAAGCCGCCGATGACGCTGCGCGTGAACGCCCGCCGGGGCAGCGGCACCGCCTACGTGCAGCGCCTGGCCGCCTTGGGCCGCGGCGCCACGCTGCTGGACGACCCACCCTGGCAGACGCTGGGCCGGGGCCAGGCCGTGGTGCTCGACGAGCCCTGCCCGGTGGCGGCTCTGCACGGCTTCGCCGAGGGCGAGGTCTCGGTGCAGGACGCCGCCGCGCAGCGCGCGGCGCCGCTGCTGCTGGGCCTGGGCGAGCCGCTGCCGCCGGGTGCGCGCGTGCTCGACGCCTGCGCCGCCCCCGGCGGCAAGACCGCGCACCTTCTGGAACTGGCCGATCTCGACCTGCTGGCACTGGACAACGACCCCGCCCGCCTCGCCCGCGTACAGCAGACGCTGCAGCGCCTGCAGCTCAAGGCCACGGTGCAGGCCGGCGACGCGCGCCAGCCGCGCCAGTGGTGGGACGGCCGGCCCTTCGACGCCATCCTGCTCGACGCTCCCTGCACCGCCAGCGGCATCGTGCGCCGCCACCCCGACGTGCGCTGGCTGCGCCGCGCCGACGACGTGCACGCCCTGGCCCAGGTGCAGGCCGACATGCTGGAGGCGCTGTGGCCGCTGCTCAAGCCCGGCGGCCGGCTGCTGTACGCCACCTGTTCGGTGTTCCGCGACGAAGGTTCACGGCAGATCGACGCATTTACGCAACGCCTGCGCCCCGGCGCCCCCAGGCTCGACGACGCTTCGCCGGGCCATCTGCTGCCATCGCCCGACAATGCGCCGCAGGGGGCACCCGCCCGCGGCGCCGCGCTGCACGACGGGTTCTTCTACGCGCTGATCCACAAGACCTAGAACCCAACGCACAGCCCGTCGCCGCGCCATGCCTGCCACGCCCCGGCCCCGCCACACCACGCCGCAGGGCGCCGGCCCCGTGACGGGTGCGTGGTGGCCCCGCCTGCAGGCCGGCCTGCGCGCCGGCTGGCTGGCCGTGCTGCTGACGCTGGCTTCGACGGCGGTCCAGTCGCAGGGCGTGGAGCTGCTGACGCTGCGGGCGGCGCGCGTCGATGCCGAGGTCCAGCTGGAGTTCGCCGCCCGCGTGGCACTGCCCCGCGCCGTGGAAGACGCGCTGCTGAAGGGCGTGCCCATCTACTTCGCGGCCGAGGCCACGCTGCTGCGCAACCGCTGGTACTGGCGCGACGAACGCATCGCTCGCGTCTCGCGCTCCTGGCGGCTGGCCCTGCAGCCGCTGACCGGCGCCTGGCGCGTGAGCCTGGGCGGCCTGCACCAGAGCTACGCCTCGCTCGACGAGGCCCTGGCGGCCGTCTCGCGCAGCGGCGGCTGGAAGCTCACCGAGGCCGATCGGCTCGAGAAGGATTCCAGCTACTACCTGGAGTTCAGCTACCGGCTCGACAGTTCGCAGCTGCCGGGCCCCATGCAGTTCGGCCTGGGGGGCGGCGCCGACTGGACCGTGGGCGTCTCGCGCACGCTGCGCGTCGAGCCATGACCTCCTCGCAGCGCTGGGCGTGGCTCGTCAGCGCCGTGGCCTCGCTGGGTGCGGTGATGGTGCTGGCCTTCGTGCTGGGCTTTGCCAGCCCCGAGAGCCGCTTCTACGAACGCAACTTCGTCTGGCTGTTCTGGGTGAACGCCGTCGTCGCCGCGCTGCTGGCGCTGGTGGTGCTGGTGGTGGCGCTGCGGCTGCTGATCCGGCTGCAACGCGGCAAGTTCGGCAGCCGGCTGCTCATCAAGCTGGCCGGCATCTTCGCGCTGGTGGGCCTGCTGCCGGGGCTGGTGATCTACACCGTGAGCTATCAGTTCGTCTCGCGCAGCATCGAGGCCTGGTTCGACGTGCAGGTGGCCGGCGCGCTGGACGCCGGCCTGGCGCTGGGCAAGGGCACGCTGGATGCGCAGGCCGAGGAACTGCGCGAGCAGACGCGCATCGCCGCCGCCCGCCTGGGCGAGTCGGGGCTGGCGTGGTCGGCGCTGTCGCTGGAGCGGTTGCGCGAGCAGCTGGGCGCCAGCGAGGTCAGCGTGGTCGGCGCTGGCGGCGCCGTGCTCATCACCGCAGGCGGCGCAGCGGCCCTGGGCCCGCCGGAGCGGCCGTCCGCGGCGCTGCTGCGCCGGGCCCGCACCGGCGGTACGGCCAGCGTCCTGGAGGGGCTGGACGACGAGTCGCTGGCCGCCGGCGCGCAGGGCCCGCGCGTGCGCGCGCTGGCCCGCGTGCCGAGCAGCCAGGTGACGCTGGCGCCCGGCCAGGAGCGCTTCCTGATGGTGACCCAGACCATCGCGCGCACGCTGGCGGCCAACGCGCTGGCCGTGCAGGCGGCGTACAGCGAATACCAGCAGCGCGCACTGGCCCGCGACAGCCTGCGCCGCATGTACGTGGGCACGCTGACGCTGACGCTGGTGCTGGCGGTGTTCGCGGCCGTGCTGCTGGCCATCGTGCTGGGCAACCAGCTCGCCCGGCCGCTGCTGCTGCTGGCCGACGGCGTGCGCCAGGTGGCCGCCGGCGACCTGACCGAGAAGCCGGTGTTCAGGAGCGCCGACGAGCTCGGCGGCCTGACGCGCAGCTTTGCCGACATGACGGCGCAGATGGCCGACGCGCGCGCCCAGGTGCAGCGCGGCATTGCGGCGCTGGAGGCCGCGCGCGGCCGCCTGCAGACCATCCTGGACACGCTGACGGCCGGCGTCATCGTGTTCGGCCGCGACGGCGGCATCGACACCGTCAACCCCGGCGCCACGCGCATCCTGCAGCGGCCGCTGCTGGCCTGGCGCGGCCGCCGGTTGTCGGAGGTGCCCGAGCTTCAGGCCTTCGCGCAGGCCGTGGAGCAGCGCTTCGAGCTGCTGGCCACCAGCCCCGAGCTCGGCGAGCGCGACCAGTGGCAGGACAGCTTCGAGCTGCAGCGCGGCGACGGCGCGCTGCTGAGCCTGCTGGTGCGCGGCGCGGTGCTGCCGGGCGAGCAGCGCCTGATGGTGTTCGACGACATCTCCGAGGTCGTCTCGGCCCAGCGCAGCGCCGCGTGGTCGGAGGTGGCGCGGCGGCTGGCCCACGAGATCAAGAATCCGCTCACGCCCATCCAGCTCTCGGCCGAGCGGCTGGAGCACCGCCTGGGCCCCAAGCTCGAGGGCGCCGACCAGGCGCTGCTGGTGCGCAGCGTGCACACCATCGTCGGCCAGGTTCAGGCGATGCAGCGGCTGGTCAACGAGTTTAGCGACTACGCCCGGCTGCCCGCCGCACAGCTGGCGCCGCTGGACCTGAACGCCCTGGCCCAGGAGGTGCTGGCGCTGTACGGCCAGGCGCAGGACAACGGCCTGCTGCTGGCCGACCTGGAGCCGGGGCTGCCGTGGATCCACGGCGACGCCACGCAGCTGCGCCAGGTGATCCACAACCTGGTGCAGAACGGCCTGGACGCCGTGGCCGACCGGCCCGACGGCCAGGTCGAGCTGGTCACGCAGAGCGCCCGCGGCGAGGACGGCGCGCTGCGCGCTGTGCGGCTGGCGGTCATCGACAACGGCCCCGGCTTCCCGGACAAAGTGCTCAAGCGGGCCTTCGAGCCCTACGTCACCACCAAGGCCAAGGGCACCGGGCTGGGGCTGGCGGTGGTGAAGAAGATCGCCGACGAACACGGGGCGCGGCTGCGCGCGGCCAACGTGCACGCCAGCGACCAGCGCGACGGCCCGGTGACCGGGGCGCGGGTTTCGCTATCATTTTCCCGGTTTGCCGAGGCCCCCGCGGCCCTGGCCGGCCCGGGCCGGCCCGCCGCCCCCACCGCCGTGGCGGGCGCGGACGGCAGCCCCCAGATTCCTTAGGACGCATGGCAACCATCTTGGTCGTGGACGACGAGCTCGGCATCCGGGCGCTGCTGTCCGAGATCCTTACCGACGAGGGACACACGGTCGAGCTGGCCGAGAACGCCGCCCACGCGCGCCGGGTGCGCGAGGCGCTGCGCCCCGACCTGGTGCTGCTGGACATCTGGATGCCCGACGTCGACGGCGTCACGCTGCTGAAGGAGTGGTCGAGCAGCGGCCAACTCACCATGCCCGTGATCATGATGAGCGGCCACGGCACCATCGACACCGCCGTCGAGGCCACCAAGGTGGGCGCGAGCGCGTTCCTGGAAAAGCCGATCACGCTGCAGAAGCTGCTGCGCGCCGTGGACCAGGCCCTGGTCAAGCCGGGCCAGCGTGCCGCAGCCGCGGCGGCCCCCGCACCGGTGCCGGTGGCACGCCTGCCGCAGCGGATGGATGGCTACGACAGCCCCGCAGGCCAGGGCTCGACGCTGCCGAGCCCGGCGCTGCCCCTGGCCGCTTCGCTGCACGAGGGCCCGCGCGCCGAGCAGAGCTTCGACCTCGACCGGCCGCTGCGCGAGGCGCGCGACGCCTTCGAGAAGAGCTACTTCGAGTTCCACCTTGCCAAGGAGGGCGGGTCGATGACGCGCGTGGCCGAGAAGACGGGCCTGGAACGCACGCACCTCTACCGCAAGCTCAAGCAGCTGGGCGTGGACCTGGCGCGCAGCAAGCGCGGCGCGCTCTGAACCAGCCCCGGGGGCCCGCGCTATACTCGCGGGCTCGGTCAAAGCCGAAGGCCTGGTAGCTCAGTTGGTAGAGCAGCGGATTGAAAATCCGCGTGTCGGTGGTTCGATTCCGCCCCAGGCCACCAAGCATCCCCACCGAAGCCCATCCATCGTGATGGGCTTTGTCGTTTCTGGGGTGGCCGCATCAAGGTCGGCAGGGCTGCCGCGGGTCGGTCGGGGTTCGGTGTTGTCTGGCGGGCATGCGGACTGCTGCCGCTCTGGGGCACGCAGGCGTTCCTGGCGTTCCTGCTTAGTCCGCCCTGAACAACCTGCGAGTCCCTGTCGCATCAAGGCTTTCGGGCGAATGCGGAGGGTGTGAGTTGCAGGGGTGAGGCCCAATGACCTTCGGTTCCTTGCACGCTCCGCCGAGGTCGCTGATGGTTCCGAAGTCCCGTGTTGATGCTGCTGAACAGGACCTGTTCCGCATGGAGTTGGTCAACTTGATCGACCAGCAGCACGAGTTGGTGAGGAAGGCTGCGAGTGACTGCTGGAACACAGCATCAAGGCCGCGATGTCGGCCGGCGTAACCAAGCGCCAGAGCCTGGGTACGGTGATCGTGGACTCCACCGTGCAGCCCAAGGCGGTTGCCCATCCAACCGACACCTGCGGGTGCCTTTGCTTGCCTTGATCGTTCTGGGTCGCGATGCGGCCAGCATGTATGGGGTGTGCTCGGCGTGACCCGACCCCAGGGTGAGTCCGGATGCCGCTTCAGACTTTGTCGACATTCGGTCGGCAAGACTCGTGGCCAGAACCCGGGGCCTCCCTGACCGACGAAAGATCACGGCCGCTGCGCACGCAGACCGGTGACCTGCGCGCGATCGACGGTGCACCACCGGGCCGTGGCGATCACCGGTGTGGCGGTTCGCCCCGGGAGCTGCGCGACGATGGCGCTGGGCTTGGTCGCGCTGGGCAATCAGGGCGCAGAAGATCGCCTTGACCCGGTCTACGCCTCGTGGGGCGTTGAAGCGTAGATCTTCCAGCCGTCTCCACCGTCGCGAACGTTGTATGTGAAGCGCGCGCTCATCAGGACGATGCCCGGTTCACGCTTGAGGGTCCACGTCGCAGCCACCAGCACGACTTTCCGTCCTGCCGCCATGACATCGTCGACGACGAGTTCGGCCGCTTCGAAGCCCGTCGCCGCGTAGCGATCGAGGGCCGCACCGAAGAATTGCCGGCACTCCGCTTCGTCGTGAAGGCAGTGCCGCGACCCGTCGGCCTGCAGCGCCAGCATCGGCAGGCCGTACATCGTGACGATTTCATCGAGATCGCGTCGTTCCCAAGCCGCGCGATACGACTGCATGAACTCCTGAACGCTGTTCGTCATGGTGGGCACTCCGGCTGCTGCGGGACCCGAACGGGTCTGCAGGGCAATGTATCTCCGCCATGTCCTGATCTCCTTGGCCGTCAGGGCTCCGCACTCCGGCCGGGGGGGCATCGAACTCATGGTGCTCGAACGTGAATGCCGGCGCCATGTTCTCGCGCCCTTCGAAGCAGCCTCCGGCGTATCTGCGGCGGCCGCGCGGTGAGTTCTGGCCGTCGCCTGACAGGCCCGGGGACGCTGCGCGCGGGATCATCCGCAGGGCTGCCGGCCGGTGCAGGCCTGCGGCCGGGCGAGGCCGCTCAGGGATGCGGCAAGGCGATGCCAGCCCACTCGGCCAAGAAGGCGGCGATCTCGCCCGCCCCGACGAAGAAGATCCTGCCACGGGCCCTGCGGCAGGGCGCCCGCGGCTCCGTCCAGTCGGGCGGCAGCACCAAGGCCGGGCAGGCCTGGTGCTCGGGGCCCAGCACCTCGATCACGGCGGCCCGCGGCCGCTGGAAGGCAACGTGGCGAACATCGAGCCTCTCCCGGACTGCCGGGTAGTACGCCAGGATGCCTTCGACCGTCGCGCAGTGCGGGCAGAAGTAGAGCCCTGAGCCCACCCCGGGGTCGGGAAAGGACGGCTCGAGCAGAAACAGCAAGGGTCGGTTCGACACGCGGATTCCTCAGTTCTCACTGCCCGGGGCCCGGGACGCGTCCTGGGGGCCACGTCGAGCCCGCCGCTGACGATGGCGCGGGGGCCGGTGTCGGGAGGACGGCCCGCTGCAGCCGTGCCCGCGCGCTCATCGCCGCCCCGCGTCGACCGGCCCTGCGGGCGCGCCGAAGGCCTTGCGATAGAACGCCCAGTGCGCGTCGCCGAGTTCGCGCAGCACGGCCATCGGGTCGTGCCCGACCCCGCGCAGCACGTGCCATTCGTGCGGGATGCCGAGCGAGGCGAGGTGCTCGCGGAAGGCCACGTTGTTGGCGTAGGTCTCGTCGCGGTCGCCGATCACCAGGCGCACGAGGGAGCCCTTCGCGATCGCCTCCGCGTTGGCCTTGGCCAGCGTCCGCGGGCTCACCCGCAGGAAGCTGGCCTGCGAGCCGCCGTAGACGCGCGCGAGCAGGTCCGCGGCCTGCACCCGGCTCGCCCGAGGCGTCGTCGTGAGCGACTCCTGCATCGGCCCGGCACCCATGATCGAGACGGCACCGAAGCGCTCGGGATACTTGAACCCGAGGCGCGCGGCCCCATAGCCGCCCATGCTGAAGCCGTCGAGCAGGCGTCCGTCGCGCGAGGCGATCGTGCGCAGGGTCGCGTCGATGTGCGGGACGAGTTCCTCGACGATCACCGTCTCGACCGGTGCCGCCCCGTTGGACCAGTCCACGTACATGCCCATCGGCAGGCCGTTGACCAGCACCACCAGGCAGGGCGGCGTACGGCCGGCCTCGATCGCCTGGTCGAAGAGCCTCGCCAGCGCGGGAATCCCCGCCAACCCGCCACCGGAGCCGTGCAGCCAGTAGACGACGGGAAAGCGGCGCCCGGGCTCGCGCTCGTACGCGGCGGGTGTGTAGAGGTGATAGCTGACGGTCGCGCCGGCCGCCTTGCTCTGAAAGGTGCGGAACGAGACCCGCGGCGCCTCGACCGCGCGCGTGACCCACTCGACGGGCTGCGGCGCTGCGCGCTGAGCGGGCCCCTGCCCGTGCGCGGGCGGGACGCCCGCGCCGATCGCGAACAGCATGCACGCGTGGAACAGGACGACGAAGACGTGGCGCGGCAGAGCCATGGCGGGGCAGCGACTGGCCCGCAGCGGGTGGCGGCAGGCTCGGCGCAGAGTGCGAACTGAGCCGAGTATCACCCGGCCAGGCCGGAGTCGTGGCGCCTGGCACCGCGTGACGGGTCTTCAGCTCCGTGTCCTGCCCCGGCGAAGGCGTCGCCACTCGCCGCGAATCGTCTGCCAGTCGGCGCGCGTCGACCTGGCTGCATCCTCGCGCAACAAGTCCGGGGCCACGCCGAACAGCCCGTAGACCAGCATGAGCCCCATGAAGGGGATCGTGACGATGGTCCATAGCGTCCAGGTCGGGCCAACCCAAAGCCCCCAGACGGAAAGGACCCCCAGCAGCAAGGCAGCGACGCGGAAGACCGCGTTGCGCAAACGGGTCCGCGGCGGCGGAGCGAGGCTGTCCGCGTTGGCCGCGGGCTCCGGCACGCCTGGCGCCCCGCTGGGCCCCGATGCCACGTTCTGGTCTTCCTGCACGATCGCGCCTCCCCGCCCCGCCATCGGGGCCGTCGCCCGCATGGTCGGGCGACGGTGGCTCACCCGGCGAGCCCACGCCGCCGGGCGGAGGATCGCCCACGCGCCTCAGGCCGGCGCCTGCGCCGTCATCGCGTCGAGCAAGGCCCGCGCCGACAGCCAGGCGCCTTCGGCGCCCACGCCGCCCAGGAAGTCGCCACAGGCGCCCAGGCCGCGGTGCGCGTCCCACCAGGCCTGGCGTCGCGCCGGCGTGCCCGCGGGCTGCGGCAGGGCATAGCGCCAGCGGTGGACGACCGCGTGGCGCCATGCAGGCGGCTCGCCGAGCAGGCCGCCCAGCGCCTCGTCCACGGCGGCCCGCAGCCGGGGCAGCACCCACTCGGGCGGCTGGTCCAGGTGCTCGCGGCTCCAGGCGCCGCGGGCGTGGGCCACCCAGTGGGCCTCGTCGGCGGCCGCAAGGCGGCCGGGGCGCAGGTCGTCGCGGTGCAGCCACGACAAGGGCCCGCCCTGCGGGCGCAGCACCTGCCAGGCCATGGGCTGCGGCAGGCGGCTCGTCACGCCCATCAGCGTCCAGCGCGGCTGCATCGGTGCCTGTGCGGCGTGTTGCGCCCAGTCGGGCCGGTGCGGCGCCAGCAGCGGCGCGGCCTGTGCCGGGGGCAGGGCCAGCACCACCGCGTCGAAGCCGCCCTCCAGCACCTCGGGGCCGGCCTCGGAAACCCCTTCGATGCGCCACGCCCCGCCCTCGCGCACGAGCCGCTGCACCGTGAACGACCAGCGCGCCGGCAGCCCGCCCAGCAGGCCCCGGCACAGCGTGGGCATGTCGGGCACCGGCAGCTGCCAGGCGCCCGCGGGGAGCACCGGGCGGCTGCCGGGGGCGGCCTGCGGCGTCCAGGCGGTCACGGCGGCGCCCCCGCCCAGGCTCTGCAGGAAGGCCCGGAAGCCGGCGTCGGCGGCCGCGAAGCCGGGTGCGCCATGGTCCACGCGCGCCGTGCGCGGCTGGCCGTCGGGTCCTGTCCAGGCCAGGCGTCGCGTGGCAAGGCGGCCGCCGGGGCCCCGGGCCTTGTCGAGCACCTGCACGTCGCAGCCGGCGGCGGCCAGCGCCTGCGCGCAGGTGGCGCCGGCCAGGCCGGCGCCGACGACGGCCACGCGGCGTGGCGAGGGTTGCGCTTCGGGTTCCATGGGCTGCCACGCTATCCGGGATCGATCACCCCGGGGCGCGCCCTGCCGGCGGCCGCTGGCGTCAACGGCGCTTCAGGGCCGGTCGGCGGCAGCGTTGCGATGGCATAACCGCGTCTGCCTGCACTCAGCGCCCGAGGGCGCAAACCCGGTGAACACGCCCCTGCCCGTTTGCCCCCTGTGCGAGCGGCCCATTCCCGCGCCGCAGCAGGACCGCCACCACCTCGTGCCCAAGAGCCGGGGCGGGCGCGAGACGGCCTACCTGCACCGCGTGTGCCACCGCCAGATCCACGCCCTGTTCACCGAAACCGAGCTCGCGCGCCAGTACGCCAGCGCCGAGGCGCTGCTGCAGCACCCGGAGATCCGCAGCTTCGTGGCCTGGGTGAAGACCAAGCCCGACGGCTTCTTCGTGGCCACGCGCAAGAGCCGGCGGGTGCGCGGGCGGCCGTGAAGCCCCGGCCGGGGCGACGCCACGGCTTGACCTGGATCAGCCCGCCGTCAGCGGCCGTGCGCACCCTGCGGCCGTGGCGGCACCGGCGCCGGAACGGGTCGATGGATCCAGTTCGCCTATTGCCGGATGGCTTCGACTTGGATCACCAGCTTTACGGCATCAGGGATGCCGGGGATGCCGTAACCCATGCCCCATTGACTGCGCTGGATGGTGGTCTCGAAATCGCCGCCGCACAACTCTCTCTTTAGGCGCGAGTGCTCGAAGCAGTTGAATCGCACGGCCTTGAGCGTCACCGGGTGGGTCTTGCCCAGCAGGGTGAACTGGCCGGCGACTTCGCTGACTTTGTCGCCGACGAAGGTGAATCGGTCGCCGACGAAGCGCGCGGTCGCATGGGTTTCGCTGTCGAAAAAGTCCTTGCCCTGCAAGTTCTTGTCGAAGGCCGCCACGCCGGTGTTAATGGAGGCGGTCTCGATGGTGATGTCCACCCTGCCCGTCTTGGCCGACCTGTCCAGCGTGATGCTGCCGCTCTTCCTGTCGAAGCGGCCGCGACTGGTGCTGGTGCCGATGTGGAGCACTTCGAAGGTCACGAAGGTGTGGGTCGGGTCGATGGCATAGGAGGCCCCCTGGGCCTGCGCAGGGCTCAAGGAAATCAGCAGGGCTGAGGTGGCGACGATCAGAGCCTTGTTCATGGGTTCCATCCTTTCTGGGTGCTGGGGCAGGGATCTGGTGTTCGTGGCGGGTTGCAGAGCGTGCGCCTACAGCGGCGCCAGGCCGCTGAGCTGAATCCTGAACCTCACCTGTACCTCATCGGCCACCAGGGAGGTGTCGCCCCAGGGGCCGTCGCCGATCTTGAAGACCAGGCGCTTGATGGCGAAGTTGCCGGTGGCGGTCGTGCGCTGGGTGCTGCCGCTGCCCGTCTGGGCCAGCGTCACCGGGACTGTCACCATATGCGTGCGGCCCTTGATGGTCAGCGAGCCGGTGACGTCGAAGCGGCCCTTGCCGGCCGCCTTGATGGCGGTGCTCTGGAACTGGGCCTGTGGGAACTTCGCGGTGTGGAACCAATCGGGCCTGACCACCTCGGCGTCTGTGTCGGCCGAGCCGAGCGTGACGCTGCCCATGTCGACGGTGAAGGCGACCTTGCCAGCCTCGGGCTTCTTCGGATCGAACTGCATGGCGGCACTCCACTTGCGGAAGAGGCCATCGACCGGGACACCCATCTGGCGGCTGGTGAAGGCGATCTCGCTGTCGGCGGAAATCACCTGCTGCGCCAAGGCTGGAGGGGACACCAGAATCGTTAGCACCGCGGCTGATGCGAGCGCCAGGGCGTGCCGGCGCAAGACGGGGCCGGAGTCGATGGTCCACGTGGTCGCGCGGACCATGGCGTCTGCGTTGGAGCGCGCAGCCGGGCGTAAAGCGGAGCGGTCGATTCGATTCATGGGTTTCCTGTGCTTGAGTCGGTCCTGCCCCAGGTCATGCGGCGGATCAGGTCATCGCGGTCGACAAAGTGATGCTTTAGTGCGCCCAGCACATGCAGCGACACCACGGCCACCAGCATCCACGCAAGCCAACCGTGCCAAGGCTTGAGAAGCTCGGCCAGTGCGGCGTCCTTGCCCACGAAGTCAGGCAGGGGCAGGACGCCAAAGAGCACGACGGGAAAGCCTGCGGCCGAGCTGTAGGCCCAACCCATGAGCGGTACGGCAAAGAACAGCAGGTACAGCAGCAGGTGCGCCACCTGCGCGGTGCGTTGTTGCCACGGGGGCATGGGCGGTCCGGCCGGTGGCCGATGTGCCAGGCGCCACAGCAGGCGAACAGCCGAGAGGGCAAGGATGATCGCGCCGGCCCACTTGTGCCAGTTGTACAGCTTCAGCCGCTGTGGCGAGAACGGCAGGCTGGTCATGTACAGCCCCATGCAGAAGCTGCCCACAATGGCCACGGCCAACAGCCAGTGCAGGATCACGGCGGTTCGGGTGTAGCGGGGAGCGGAGCAAGCGCTCATGATCTCAGCGTGCCGGGGACCGGATGTCCCAAGCCTCGCGGCGCTTGAGCCGGATGTTCAACTTGGCTGGTACAAGCAGCCGCTCATTCATGACGCAGATCCTCGATCGGGCGGCGCCGTGCCGCGACGAACACGCGGCTGGCAGTGACGGCCCAGGTCAGCGCGATGGCAGCCACCAGCGCCAGAATGAACGGCGCCACCGTCAGCTCGGTGCGCGACGGGTACTCGGCCAGCCAGTGCGACAACGCCCACCACGCCAGCGGGCAGGCGATCAGGGCGGCTGCCAGCAGCGGCCGGGTCAGCCGCCACAGCAGCAGGCCGGCCACCTGCGCGACGCTGGCGCCCATCAGGCGGCGCAGCGCGATCTCGCGCGCCTGGCGCTGCACGGCGAAGGCGGCCAGCGCGTACATGCCCACCGCCGACAGCGCGATGGCGATGAGCGCGGCCACCGCGAAGGCCTGGGTCGGCCGCTGGTGCTTGGCAGCGTCGCTGGCCAGCCGCTCGGACAGGATCAGCGGATCGAACGCCACGCGCGGGAACATGCCGGCCCAGATCGCCTGCACCTGCGGGATCACCTCGCGCAGTTTGTCGGGTCTGGCGCGAATCGAGAACCAGAGGTGCTCGCGGCGGTTCTGGTGGAAGAGCTTTGCTCCTTCCGCGGTGGTGAGGCCACCGTAGCGAGCGGCCGCCACCACACCGACGATGGTCGCGGGCACCGTGCTCGGGGGCTCGCCGAGCGCCACGAGCAGGGTCCTGCCCAGCGCATCGGCCGGCTGTGCCAGCCCGAGGTTGCGGGCGGCAGCAGCGTCGATCACCACGTTGATGCCACGTCGAGCCGTCTGCTCGAATGTGAGGCCATGCCCCGCGTCCAGCTCGTGTTCCTGTCCGAGACGGCGGCCCGCCAGCAGCGGCACGCGGTACAGGTCGAAGAAGGTGTCGTCGATCGACGCCATGTCGATGACCGTGGTCGCGGCATCCGGGCGGTCGGCAAGGCGAGCCGAGACCGGGTCCGGGTTGAACACGGTCGGTATCCGCTCCGACGAAGACACGGCCAGAACGCCGGGCAGCACCCGGACCTCCCGCATGAACGCCTGAGCGCCATCGCGCACCTCGGGCCATCGCAGTCCCCATAAGGTGACCACATGATCGGTGTCGATGTGGCGCTCGGCCGCTTGCAGGTGCCGGTACTGCTGCTGAGCCACCAGCAGCGCGATCAGCATGCCGATAGCCAGCGCGAACTGCGCCACCACGAGTGCCGTGCGCAGCCGCGTGCCGCCGGCGGTGGTGGTCGAGCGGTTGGCGTGCAGCGCTTCGCCAGGCCGCACGGCGGCCATCCGCAGTGCCGGCAGGGCGCCGGCCCCCAGGCCCAGCAGCGCCACCAGCAGTCCGGCAGCGGCAGCGGTCCACAGCCCCGCGGCCGGCACCGGGCGGTCCAGGAACTCGCCGAAGGGCGGCAGCAGCAGCTCGGCCAGCGCCAGCGCGCCCAGCACGCCCAGGCCGGCGGCCAGCAGCGACTGCAGCAGGAACTGCAGCACCACCTCGGCGCGGCTGGCACCGATCACCTTGCGCAACGCCACCTCGTGCTGGCGCAGGCTGGCCTGCGCCAGCGACAGGTTGAGGAAGTTGACAGCTGCGATCAGCAGCACCGCCGCGGCGACGGACAGCAGAATCGCCAGTTGCTCGCCGCTGCCGGACGGACGCATCAGGCCGTCGGCCAGACTGGCGTCCAGGTGCAGGCCCACAAGTGGGGCCGCGCCCAGGGCCATCACGTTGCGCAGCGGCACCTCGCCCAGCATCGCGCTGGGCGGAACGCGCCGCTCGACCAGCGTGCGCAGGTCACGGTTCAAGGCGTCGACCGACGCACCCGGCTTGAGCTTGAGAAAGGTCCGCGACCAAGTCGCCCGCCATGACTCGAACGTGGCACGATGCTCGGCAAACGTCTGGTCGCTGTAGAGCATCAGCACGCGCTGCAAACCCAGGTGACTGTTGGGCGGCGGCTCACGCACCACGCCGCTGACGCGAGACGCCCACTTGCCGCAGCAAGGCAGGTCCACCTCGACCTCGCGGCCGATCACATCGGTGCTGCCAAACCAGGCCTTGGCGGTGGACTCGACCAGCACCATCGAGTGCCGGTCCACCAGGGCGGTCTCCGCCCGCCCGGCGATGAACTCAAGCGGGAAGATGCGCAGGAAGTCGGCGTCGACGAACCAGCTCTGCGGGTTCTCGCGCCGCTCTCCCTGGTCATTGCGGTACAGCACACGCAGCGTGCGCGGGATCATGCGCGCACCGGCCTCGACCTGCGGCAGGTCCTGCAGGATGAAGGGCAGGGCCACGCCGGGTGCAGCCGGGCTGACATCCGGCGGCTGGCCCGGGCTGTTGGTGGTGGTTGTCAGCTTGACGATGCGCTCGGCATCGGGCCAGAAGCGGTCGTACGACATCTCGTAGCGCGCAAACATCAACACCAGCAGGCAGGTGGCGCAACCCAGAGCCAGGCCGACGATGTTGATGGCGCTGCCGACGGCGTCGCGGCGCAGTGCGCGCAGCGCGACCGCCGCGTGGCTGAGCCATAGACGTGTGGTGGCGTTCATCGGTTCTTCCTGCGGTCGACGGATTGCCGGATCAGCGTGCGCGGCCCAGTGGACGCGCAGGCCGCATTGCTGCTGCCATGCGCAGCCGGGCCGCCGATCCGCAACGCGTTGAAAGACGTGGATTGGCAACGCCGGTCGCGTATGGCGCAACCCGTCGACCGGCTGGCACTGCGCTGCGCTTCCGAGCGACGTGCCCGGCGCTGCGGATCACGATCGAGCTGCATGCCGGCGCAACCGCGGCTACAGCGCCGGAAGATCGGCGCGGTCGGCCGCCTGCCACATCACCCGCAGCCGCTCGGACGCCGCTGCCGCCTTTGCCCAATCGCCGCGTGCCTGGGCAAGCCGCAGCTCCGCCATCTGCGTCCACGCGTTCGGCCCGTAGTGCTTGACCGTTGCAGCAGTCTCTTTCGCCGCTTCCTCGTGCCGGCCGGCCGCCAGAAGCGCACCCACCAGCGCCAGCCGGCCGCTGGCGGCCAGTCGCGGCGGCTCGCCGCCCGCCTCGTCGTCCCAATCGGCGGCCTGGCGCAGTGCGGCGATCGCCGCCTCGTGCCGTCCCTCGGCCCGTGCGACCTCGCCGCGCGCCCAGGCCCCGGCCACCCGCAGGAGTTCAGGCGCCGGTTCACGGAACAGGCGCGCGCGCCGCACGGTGCCGAGGTCCATCAGGCTGTCGAACTCCGCCAGTTCCTTCTGCGCCGATGCGGGGCGGCCGGTGCGGGCGAGGGCGATCGCGCGCGCGGCATGCCGGAATGCCTCGGCCACGCCCAGGCCCGGCGGCGGCGCTGGCTGTGCCAGGACTTCATCCCACTGCTGCGCACGCAGAGCGGTCAACGGCGCGAGCATCAGCGCGTACTCGCCGTGCCCGCCGGGGATGGTGGAGAAGCGCTGCTCGAACGCGCGCGCGGTGGCCAGCGCAAGCTCGAAGCGGCCTTCCTTGAGTGCGGAAAACCAGACAAAGTGCTGGTGGTGGTAGTCCCAGCCGCCGGCGCGCTGGCTCACGCCCTGAGAGGCGAGCGCAGCGTCGTAGCGCTTCTGCACCTCCAGTGCTTCCTGGTTGACCCGTGTCGCATCGGCGAAGCGGCCGAGATGCTGGTAGATGTGGCTGGGCATGTGCACCAAGTGCGGCGCGCCAGGGGCGATGCGGGCCAGCCGGTCGGCCGCAGCCTCGGCCTGGCCGGGCGCGGGCGACTGCTCGGCGGCGTGGATCAGCAGGTGCATCGCGCCGGTGTGCTGCGGATGCCCCTCGGTGGCGGTGCGCAGCCGGGCCACGACATCGGCCATCGCGCCCGTGGGTGCGCCGGTCTTGCGGTCCCACCAGTCCCAAGGGCTGGTGGTCATCACGGCGTCGGCGTACAGCGTCACGACGTCGGGGTCGTCGCCGAAGCGCTGCACCACATCGGCCATCGCCGCGGCATAGGCCAGCTCCTGCGCGTCGACGCTGCGCTCCGTGGGCCGCCCGGCGCACATGGCGACCCCGCGCGCTTCCCAGGCGCGCTGCTCGCGCTCGTCGGCGCGGCCGTAGCGCACCGCCATGGCGTCGATCAGCGCACGTTCCAGCGGCGTGACGCCGGCCGCGGCCGCCTGCGCCCGTGCGATATGGCGGCGGATGTCGCCGACAGGCCCGCGGTTGTCGTTGTTGATGTTCGGCGCCTGCGCCAGCGCCACGCCCCAGGCGCACATCGCGCAGGTCGGATCGCGCGCCAGTGCGGCGCGGAACACGCGGGCGGCCTGTGCATGCTCGAAGGCGTAGAGCAGTTGCAGGCCGTGGCCGAACAGCGCGCGCGCCTGTGCATCGCCAGCCGTGACTGCGAAGCGGGACTCGCCCAGCCCGGGCACCGGCTGGTAGGTTGCGGGCACGCGCGCCGGCGGATCAAGGCTGGCGCAGGCGGCCAGCAGCACCGCGACCGTCAGGGGGGCGATCCGCCGTCTGCCGGTTGCAGCGATGCCGCGAAGGGAAGCTCCCGCAATGGGCGTCCGCACGCGGGCGAGGGTCTTGGGCGACTCGGGTCTTCCGGTCATTGCAGCTCCTTGGGTGGGTGGATCCTCATGAGCGCCAGCGCGCGCGGTGGTTCATTCATGTCCGAGCTCCTCGATCGGGCGGCGCCGTGCCGCGACGAACAGGCGGCTGGCAGTGACTGCCCAGGTCAGCGCGATGGCGGCGACCAGCGCCAGGACGAACGGCGCCGGCGTCAGCTCGGTGCGCGACGGGTACTCGGCCAGCCAGTGCGACAACGCCCACCACGCCAGAGGGCAGGCGATCAGGGCGGCTGCCAGCAGCGGCCGGGTCAGCCGCCACAGCAGCAGGCCGGCCACCTGCGCGACGCTGGCGCCCATCAGGCGGCGCAGCGCGATCTCGCGCGCCTGGCGCTGCGCGGCGAAGGCGGCCAGCGCGTACATGCCCACCGCCGACAGCGCGATGGCGATGAGCGCGGC
>JBKDQY010000276.1:0-3297 GCA_046341655.1 Betaproteobacteria bacterium
GGTCGGCTGCAAGGGCGTGATCAGCGCGCCGGAGTTCAAGACCAGCGCCTACCTGCGCATGCTGCAGTCGCTGGCGCCGGAGCTCGGGCACTGCGCGCCCGGCGAACTGCGGGCGGCCCGGCTGCCGGACCTGCGCTGCGTGATCCGCATGGGCGACGAGGCCACGCCCGGCATGTTCAACCTGCCGCAGGTGATGGCGCTGGCCGATGCCGCCGGCGTGGCCGAGGCGCGCCGCATCGGCGCCACGCTCGGCTGCCGCGACGCCATCAACATCCAGTTCACCAGCGGCACCACCGGCGCTCCAAAGGGTGCCACGCTCACGCATCACAACGTCGTCAACAACGCCCGCGACGTGGCGCGCACCATGGGCTACGGACAGGGCGACCGCCTGTGCATCCCGGTGCCGCTGTATCACTGCTTCGGCATGGTGATGAGCAGCCTGGCCAGCACGGTGACCGGCGGCACGATGGTCTTCCCGGGCGAGGGCTTCGACCCGCTGGCCACGCTGACCGCGGTGCACCGAGAGCGCTGCACCCACCTCCAGGGCGTGCCGACGATGTTCATCGCGCAGCTCGACCACCCGCGCTTCGCCGAGTTCGACCTGTCCAGCCTGCGCGGCGGCATCATGGCCGGCAGCCCGTGCCCGATCGAGGTGATGAAGCGCGTGAACGCGCAGATGAACATGCGCGAGGTGACCATCGCCTACGGCATGACCGAGACCTCGCCGGTGTCGTTCCAGAGCGGCACCGACGACCCGCTGGAGCGGCGCGTTTCCACCGTCGGCCGCGTGATGCCGCACCTGGAGGTGAAGATCGTCGACGCCGAGGGCCGCACCGTGCCGGTGGGACAGACGGGCGAGCTGTGCACCAAGGGCTACAGCGTCATGCTCGGCTACTGGGACGACGAGGCGCGCACGCGCGAGGCGGTGCAGGGCGGCTGGATGCACACCGGCGACCTGGCCACGATCGACGCCGAGGGCTACTGCAACATCGTTGGCCGCGTGAAGGACATGCTCATCCGCGGCGGCGAAAACGTCTACCCGCGCGAGGTCGAGGAGTTCCTGTTCCGCCACCCGGCGGTGGGGCAGGTGCAGGTCTTCGGCGTGCCCGACGAGCGCTACGGCGAGGAGGTCTGCGCCTGGATCGTGCTCAAGCCGGGCGCGCAGGCCACCGAGGACGAGATCCGCGCCTTCTGCCGCGACCAGATCGCGCACTACAAGGTGCCGCGCCACGTGCGCTTCGTCGCCGAGATCCCGATGACGGTGACGGGCAAGGCGCAGAAGTTCGTGATGCGCCGCCAGATGGCCGAGGAACTCGGCCTGGCGGCGCCGCCGGCCACCGCGTGACCGCTGTCCGCGCCGTGCGGCGCGCGGCCTTCGGCGCGGGGCTGCGCGCGGTGGCGGCCAGCCTGCCCGGCATGGCCGCCTGGGGCCTGGCCACCGGCATCGCCATGGTGAAGGTGGGCCTGGAGCTCGTGCCCGCGCTGTGGATGACCTTCGCCGTGTACTCGGGCACCTCGCAGCTGGCGGTGCTGCCGATGTTGGGCGCCGGGGTGGCCGTGGCGACGTTGCTGCTGACGGCGCTGGTCGCCAACCTGCGCTTCGTCGTCTACTCGGCCACGCTGGCGCCGCACCTGCGCCGGCTGCCGCTGGCGCACCGGCTGGCCATCGGATTCGTCACCATCGACGGCCCGCTGGCGGCGCTGACGCTGAGGCGCCAGCAGGGACGGCTGGTGCAGCGCGTGGCCTTCCTGTGGGGCGCCAACGTCGCCACCTGGCTGACCTGGACGGCCGCCTCGGTGGCCGGCATCGTGCTGGCCGACCGGCTGCCCTACGGCCCCGAGCTGGGCTACCTGGGCGTGCTGGCGCTGTTCGGCATCGCGCTGCCGCTGCTGGCGGGCCGCCCGGCCTGGGCCGCGGCGCTGGCCAGCGCCGGCGTGGCGCTGGCCACGCTGGACTGGCCGCAGCGCCTGGGCACCGTGGCCGCCGTGCTGGCCGGCGTGGCCGCGGCGCTGTGGGTGGGCCGCGACCGCGGCACGGCCGCGGCGCCGCGCTGAGGAGCCGCCCACCGTGCCCGGCTACGGCGATCTCGAACTCTGGGCGCTGCTGCTGGCGCTGGTGGGCGTGACGCTCGTGGCGCGCTGCTTCTTCCTCGTGCTGCCGGCGCGCTGGCAGCCGCGGGGCGCGCTGGAGCGCGCGCTGCGCGCCGCGCCGCTGGCGGCGCTGGTGGCCATCACGCTGCCGGAGATCCTGCGCAGCAGCCTGCTGGCCGACGGCGTGGCGCCCATGGCCGCGTTGACCGACGCGCGGCTGCTGTCGGCCCTGCTGCTGGCCGCGTTGTGGTGGGCCACGCGGCGGGGCGTGGTGGCCCTGCTGGCTGGCTGCGCCGGCTACCTGGCCCTACTGGCGCTGGCGCCGCGCTGAACGCGGCGCCCGCGGCCGGGGGCGCGATCAGCCCGCGGCCGGGGCGAAGGGCCGCGTGAGCTGGCGGAGGGCCGTGCGACGGGCTTCGCTGTCCTCGTCGGGGCTCCACAGGCCGGTGGCCTGGCGGCGCTCCAGGCCGTCGAGCAGCTCGTCCAGTGCCCGGCCTGCCTCCACCTGCGACTGGTTGCACATGAGCACCATGTCGCAGCCTGCCCGCAAGGCCGTCATCGCCGCATCGGTGTAGCTCAAGGTGCGCCCCTCCAGGTGGCGCGCGCCTTCCATCGTCAGATCGTCGCTGAAGATGGCACCGGTGAAGCCCAGGCGCCCGCGAAGAATGTCCTGGAGCCAGCGCTTGGAGAAGCCCGCGGGCAACGGGTCCACCTTGGGGTAGACCACATGCGCCGGCATCACGGCCGTCAGGCTGGTGGACAACCACTCGTAAGGTCGAGCATCGTCAGCCAGGAGGGCCTTGAGCGAGCGGCGGTCCACCGGCACGTCCACGTGGCTGTCCGCGGCCACGAAGCCATGGCCAGGGAAGTGCTTGCCGCAGTGGGCCATGCCGGCGCGCAGCAGTCCGTGCATCAAGCTCTTGGCCAGCATCGTGACCACCCGCGGGTCGCGGTGGAAGGCGCGGTCGCCGATCACCCCGCTGGGCCCGTGGTCCAGGTCCAGCACCGGCGTGAAGCTCAGGTCCACACCGCAGGCGCGCAGCTCGGCGCCCAGCACATAGCCACAAGCGGTGGCGGCGTCGGTGGCGCGCATCGCGTCTTTCATCCACAGCTCACCCAGCGCCGCCATCGGCGGCAGGTGGGTGAAGCCGTCGCTGCGGAAACGCTGTACGCGGCCGCCTTCGTGGTCCACGCACACCAGCAGGT
>JBKDQY010000277.1:0-7084 GCA_046341655.1 Betaproteobacteria bacterium
CGAACTCGCTGACCGAGCCGGTGACCAGGTAGTCCGCGCCGCGGATGGCCTGCTGGGTCTGGCGCAGCGCCGCCTCCTGCCGCGCCTCGGCCAAGTTCTCGCGGTCGAGCACGCTGAAGCGGTTGGTCTGCTGCAGGTGCGACACCAGGATGGTCTTGCTCTGCGAGCCCAGCCGGTCGCCCCCGTCGGCGAACATGCCGCGGCCGAAGCTGGAGCGGTTGTCGAAGTTGCCCACGGCGATGGGCGCGCGCGGGCCGGCCTGGGCCGGGGTCGCGGCGGCGGTCGTGCGCGAAGGCTCGATGGGTCGAGAGCTCTCGGTGGTGGCGCAGCCGGATGACAGGCCGGCGATGAGCAGGACAGCTGCGGCGGTGCGGTGGGTGTTCATGTGGCGATCCGTGGCGACGAGGGGTTCCTGGGGCGGTCGTGCCTCACGGGCACGGAGCCGAATCCGGCTCGGCCCGGACTGTGCGCCTGCGAGGCTGCGGCGCCATGGCTCAGGCCGCCGAAGGCCGGCCGCCCGGCGCGAGCGCGCCGGGCGGCGGCGCGAAATCCGGCCTCGGCGCGAAACCGCGCAAAGCGGGCGCCAATGCCGCCTTTGGCGGCGTCGCCAGGCGATGGGCAGGGCTACGATGAGACTGACCGCGGGTGCAGCCGCGCTGCGGTTCACCACACCGCCACCCGTCGCCCACGCCCACCAGCCCAGCCCGCACGCCCGATGCGAAGCCACGCCCACCCCGATCCGGCAGTCTCGCAAGGCACGCTGCAAGCCTCCGAGCCGCACGAGGCCGCCGTGGCGCTGGCGACCCTGCCGGTCTACGCCGGCTGGCTGCTCGCCTACGCGGGCTTGGTGATCCTGGAGGTGCTGGCCATGCAGCTGCCGCTGAGGGCCAGCGCGGCGGCAGCCTTCGAGTACTGGACGCACCTGGCCTTCGCCGGCGCGGCCGGATGGGCGGCGCTGGCCTGGGTTCATGCCCGCCGGCCCGCGGGCTGGCAGCCCACCGGCGCGCGGGCGCTGCTGGCCATGGGCGCGGCACACCTGGCGGTCAGCGCGCTGGCCGTCGAGGCGCTTCGCATGGCGCTGCATGTGGCTGTACACGGCTTGCCCGACGCCGCTGGGTTGACGACGGTGACCACAGGCTGGCGGCATCGCCTGTCGGGCGTGGCGACGTTCATCACCCTGCCGGCGCTGGCCCTGGCGGCCTGGCGGCTGCGCTCGCGGCGCGTGGCGCAGTGGCAGCAGCGGCTCGCCGCGGCCACCGCCGAGCAGCAGGGCGCGCGCCAGGAACTCATCGAGTCGGAATTGCTGGCTTTGCAGGCGCAGGTCGAGCCCCACTTCCTGTTCAACACCTTGGCTCACATCCGCTGGCACTTCCGGCACGACCCGCTGCACGCCGGCTCGATGCTCGAGCGGCTGGTTCAGTTCGCGCGCGAACTGCTGCCCGCGGCTCGGGGCGCAGCCGTGCCGATGCGGGTCGAGCTGGGGCTGGTGCGGCACTACCTGGCGCTGCTGTCCCTGCGACTGGGCCCGCGGTTGCGCTGGGAGATCGAGGTGCCGGACGACCTGCTCGGCGCGCAGGTCCCCTCCATGGGTCTGCTGACGCTGGTGGAGAACGCCATCCAGCACGGCATCGGGCGGCTCGGCCGCGGCGGCACGGTGCAGCTGCAGGCGCGCGCCGAAGGCGGCCGGCTGATCATCGAGGTGCTCGACGACGGCGCCGGCCTCGGTGGCGGGGCGGGCGCCAACGTCGGCCTGGCGAACCTGCGTGCCAAGCTGCTGTTGATGGCCGGCGACGCCGCCCGCTTCGAGCTGCGCAACCGCGCCGGCGGCGGCGCGCGCGCCGTCATCACGCTGCCGCTGCAGCGCGAAGGTCGCAGCGAGGCGGCCGCGCCGCCGTTCCCCGTCACGCCCCAGGGACTGCCCTGGGGGCTGCTGCTGGCCGGCATCGGCGCGCTGTGGGCCTGGCAGTTGCTTGTCACGGGTCTGATGTCGAAAGACAACCCCGCAGAGTGGCCGCGCGCGCTGGTGGAGGTGCCACTGCTGGGCGCCAGCATGCTGCCTCTGGCGGCGCTGGCCTGGCGGGTGGCGCCCGAGGGCCAGGGCTCGATGGCCTTGCAGGGCGCCGCACTGCTGGCGGGCGCGCTGCTGGGCGTGAGCCTGTCGCAGGACCTCCTGTCCAGCGGCCTCCCGCTGCTGCCCTGCGACGGCCCGGGCGGCTGTGCGCGTGACGCCCTCGATGCCGCGATCCTGGTGCCGCAGGCCTGGTTCTGCGGCGCGCTCCTGGCCTGGGCAGCGCGCGTGCGGATCGTTCACGCGCAGACCCAGCAGCGCGCGCTCGGGCTGGCCGCGCAGAGCGGCGAGTTGCGCCGCCACGCGGCTGCGGCGCGGTTGCGCGCGGCGCGCGCGCGCGCCGAGCCGGCCGACCTGGCGCGCCTGCTGCAGCAGCTGCAGGAGCGCTACGACGCCTCGCCCGTCGAGGGCGAAGCCATGCTGGATGCGCTGACGAGCTACCTGCGCCGCGTGGCCGAAACCGCGCACTGCACGCGCGTGAGCCTGCACGGCGAGCTCGAGGTGGTGCGCGCCTTCGCCGCGCTGGTGCGTGCCTCGCGGCCGGGCGAGGCAGGCGAGTTGCTGCGCATCGAGGTCAGCGAGCGCGTCGACCTCGCCGCCCAGCTCGAACCGCTGCGCCTGCTGCAGCCGCTGCGATTGTTGTGGGCCGCAGCGCCGTCGGCGCCGCTGTCGCTGGGCCTGGGGGCACTCACGCCGCACGGACTGCAGGCGACCGTGTCCTGCGCGCCGATGGCGCCGGATGCCGGCGCTGCGGCGTTGGCGCAAGCCCTGGTCACGTTGGGCGCCAGCGCCGCGTGCAGCCCCGACGGATCGATGCACTGGAGGCTGGATGTCGAAGTCTTCTGAACCTGCCGGTGCCGCGGCGCCGGACCCCGAGCCCCTGGGCACCGCGCCCACGGCGGTGCTGGCCGACGACGAGGCGCCGCTGCTGGCGCAGCTCGAGGAGCTGCTGCGGCGCCTGTGGCCCGAGTTGCGCGTGGTGGGCCGCGCCGACAACGGCGTCGACGCGATCCGACTCGTCGAGCTGCTGCGTCCCAGCGTGGCCTTCCTGGACATCCAGATGCCCGAGATCGACGGGCTGCAGGTGGCCAGCCGCATCGGCGCGCACACGGCCGTGGTGTTCGTGACGGCCTACGACGAGCACGCCGTGGCCGCCTTCGAGCGCGACGCGGTCGACTACGTGCTCAAGCCCGTGACCAGTGCGCGCCTCTACGACGCCGTGCTGCGCATGCAGCGCCGGTTGGGGCGGCCGGCGGCAGAAGGCCCCGTGGCGGCCTCCGCGCGCGCGGGCGAGCGCGCCGACGGCCTGGTCCCGCAGAGCGGGCCGCTGCGCTGGATCACGGTGAACGAGGGCAGCGACTTGCGGCTGCTCACGGCCGACGAGATCGTGTACTTCGAGGCCGACAACAAGACCGTGCGCGTCGTCACCGGCGGCGGGCAGTTCGCGGTGCGCCGCTCGCTCCGCGAACTGGCCGCCGAGCTCGACGCGACGCAGTTCTGGCAGGTCCACCGCGGCTACATCGTCAACTCCGCGTTCCTGATGGGCCTGACGCGCGACTTCCGCGGCAAGCTGCGGCTTCGCCTGCGCGGCAGATCAGAGACGGTTCCCGTGTCGGACACGTTTGCGGACCGGCTGCGCGAGCTCTGAGCGCCGGAAGGGCGGTCCGGCCGCGCCGGCCTTCACAGCACACGGCCCCTTCGCAAGGCACCCAGGCGACCGCGCGCGCGAGGGGCGCCCGACTGCAGCAAGTCCAGCTGCGCGCCGGCATGGGCGTGCGTGATGGCCATGCCCAGCGCATCGGCGGCGTCGGGGCCCGGCAGGCCGGGCAGCGCCAGCAGGCGCTGCACCATGGCCTGGACCTGCGCCTTGGCCGCCAGGCCGTGGCCGACGACCGATTTCTTCATCTGCAGCGCCGTGTACTCCGCCACCGGCAGCCCGGCGCTGACCAGCGCCGCCAGCGCCGCGCCGCGCGCCTGGCCCAGCAGCAGCGTGCTCTGCGGGTTGACGTTGACGAACACGATCTCCACCGCGGCGCCGTCGGGCGCGTAGCGGCGAGCGACGTCGCCGATGCCGTCGACGAGGAGCTGCAGCCGTGCCGGCAGGTCGCCGCGCGGCGCCTCGGCGGTGGCGAGGGTGCCGCTGGCCACGTAGCGCAGGCGCTGGCCTTCGGCATCGACGATGCCGAAGCCGGTGCGCTGCAGGCCGGGATCGATGCCGAGGATGCGCATCCGCTACACCAGCTACCAGCGGGCAAAGTGGAAGAACACCGGCGCCGCGAAGCACAGCGGCGCGACGCGGTCCAGCAGGCCCACGGCGCCGGTGACGGAACTTCGGTTGCCCCAGTAGCGCACGCCCGCGTCCTTCTTCAGCGCCCGCATCACCAGCTCGCCCAGCGAGCCGCAGCCGGCCGCCACCAGCGCCATCGTCGCCGCCTGCCAGGGGCCGGCGGGCGTGATCCAGAACAGCGCCGCACCCACCAGCGCCGCCGCCGCCAGGCCCAGGCCGACGGCCCGCCACGAGAAGCTGCGGTCGATCTGCCGCGCCACGGGCCGGCGGCGCAGGCGGCGGCTCGCCGTCTCCTGCGCCAGCTGCGCCGCGGCCGTCACCATCACCAGGAAGAACAGCAGGAAGGCGCCGCGCCCGGCGTAGCCCGGCAGGTCCAGCAGCAGCAGCGCCGGCGCGTGGCTCAGGCCATAGACGCAGACCATGATCCCCCACTGGATCTTGGCGTTGCGCTCCAGGAAGCGCTCGGGGTCGCCCGCCAGTGCACCCGCCACCGGGATGGCCAGGAACACGTACACCGGCACGAACACGGTGAACAGGTCGAAGGCGCGCGTGCCCACCAGCACGTACTGCATCGGCAGCGCCACGAAGAAGGCCAGGATCAGGCTTCGGTGGTCGCCGCGCCGGGTGTGCACCAGCGTGATGAACTCGCGCAGGGCCAGGAACGAGATCACGCCGAAGGCGATGGTGGCGCCCACCGGCCCGCTCACCCAGGCCACCCAGAACAGCAGCGCGCCCAGCCACAGCGCGCGCAGGTCGCGGCGGAGGTTGCGGCGGCGCTCGCGCCGCTCGGGGCCGTCGTCGCCGGCGCGCCGCGCCGTCACGGCCAGGATGAGCGCGCTCATCAGCACCAGCACGCCGAACAGGGCCACGAACAGCAGGCCGACCTGCTGGTCGGTGTCCAGGCGCCGCAGCGCGGCCAGGGCGTCCAGCATTCAGCCCCCGCTGCCGGCCGGGCGCAGGGCCAGGACGGCGTCGCGCGCGCGCTCGAGGAAGGCGCGCTTGTCCTCGCCCTCGGCCAGCTGCAGCGGCGCGCCGAAGGTCACGGTGCACAGAACGGGCACGGGCACGACTTCGCCCTTGGGCATGACGCGCTGCACGTTGTCGATCCACGCCGGCACCAGCCGCACGCCCGGGAACTGCTGCGCCAGGTGGAACAGGCCGCTCTTGAACGGCATGGGCTCGCCGCGCGCGCTGCGCGTGCCTTCCGGGAAGATGACCAGCGAGTCGCCCTGCTCCAGCGCCGCCACCAGCGGCTCCAGCGGGTCCTGCTCGGGGTTGGCACTGCGCGAGCGGTCCACGTACACGGCGTGGAACACCTCGGTGGTGAGCCAGCGGCGGAACGGGCTGCCCGCCCAGTAGTCGCGCGCGGCGATGGGCCGCGTGCTCGAACGCAACTCGTGCGGCAGCGCCGCCCAGATCAGCACCCAGTCGAGGTGGCTCTGGTGGTTGGCGAAGTAGATGCGCTGCTCGGCCATCGGCGGGCAGCCCTTCCAGTGGCCCTGCGCGCCAGTGACGAGCCGCGCGATGAAGGCCAGCAGAGCGCCGGTGATGGACGCGAGCGACATGCCGGGATGCTAGCCCCGGCGGGCTTCAGTGGCGGAAGTGCCGCGTGCCGGTGAAGACCATGGCCACGCCGCGCTCGTCGGCGGCCTTGATGACATCGTCGTCGCGCACGCTGCCGCCGGGCTGGATGACGCAGGCCGCGCCCTCGTCGATGACGACGTCGAGGCCGTCGCGGAACGGGAAGAAGGCATCGCTGGCCACCGCCGAGCCCGCCAGGCTCAGCCCCGCGGCGCTGGCCTTGACGCGCGCGATGCGGGCGCTGTCCAGGCGGCTCATCTGGCCCGCGCCCACGCCCAGCGTCATGCCGCCGCCGCAGAACACGATGGCGTTGCTCTTCACGAACTTGGCCACCTTCCAGGCGAACATCAGCTCGTCCATCTGCTGCGGGGTGGGCGCCTTCTTCGTGACGACGCGCAGCTCGGCGGCGCCGACGTTCTTGTTGTCGGGCGACTGCAGCAGCAGGCCGCCGCCGACCCGCTTGCTGTCGACGGCATTGACGCCGCTGCCCACCGGCACCTCGAGCACGCGCAGGTTCTGCTTGGGCGCCAGCACGGCCGCCGCCTCGGGCGTGACGGCCGGCGCGATCATGACCTCGACGAACTGCTTGTTGTCGCCGATCTGGCGCGCCGTGGCCTCGTCGAGCGGGCGGTTGAAGGCGATGATGCCGCCGAAGGCCGAGGTCGGGTCGGTCTGCCAGGCCTTCTGGTAGGCCTCGGCGAGCGTGGCGCCCACCGCAGCGCCGCAGGGGTTCGCGTGCTTGACGATCACGCAGGCCGGCGCGTCGAAGCTGCGCACGCACTCCCAGGCGGCGTCGGCGTCGGCGATGTTGTTGTAGCTCAGCGCCTTGCCCTGCAGCTGCCGGTAGCCGGCCAGGGTGCCGGGCGGCGGGCTGGCCTCGCGGTAGAAGGCGGCGCTCTGGTGCGGGTTCTCGCCGTAGCGCATGTCCTGCGCCTTGACGAACTGCGCCGTCCACACCGCCGGCCAGGGTTCGCGCGCGGGCACGGCGTGGCCGGCGTCCTCGGCGCCCGGGGCCACCGAGCCCAGGTAGTTGGCGATCATGCCGTCGTAGGCCGCCGTGTGCGCGAACACCTTCTTCGCCAGCATGAAGCGCGTGCCGCGCTGCACGCCGCCGGCGGCGAGTTCGGCCAGCACCTGCGCGTAGTCGG
>JBKDQY010000278.1:0-10981 GCA_046341655.1 Betaproteobacteria bacterium
GGGTGACGTCAAGCAGCAGCACGTCCTTGCGGTCGCCGGAGAGCACGGCGCCCTGGATGGCGGCACCGACGGCCACGGCCTCGTCGGGGTTGACGTCCTTGCGCGGGTCGCGGCCGAAGATTTCCTTGACCTTCTCCTGCACCTTGGGCATGCGCGTCATGCCGCCGACGAGGATGACGTCGTCGATGTCGGCCACCTTGACGCCGGCGTCCTTGACGGCGATGCGGCAGGGCTCGATCGTGCGCTCGATCAGCTCCTCCACCAGGCTCTCGAGCTTGGCGCGCGTGAGCTTGATGTTCAGGTGCTTGGGGCCCGAGGCATCGGCCGTGATGTAGGGAAGGTTGACGTCGGTCTGCGTGCTGTTGGACAGCTCGATCTTGGCCTTCTCGGCGGCCTCCTTCAGGCGCTGCAGCGCCAGCACGTCCTTGGTCAGGTCGACGCCCTGCTCCTTGCGGAACTCGGTGACGATGTAGTCGATGATGCGCTGGTCGAAGTCCTCGCCGCCCAGGAAGGTGTCGCCGTTGGTGGACAGCACCTCGAACTGCTTCTCGCCGTCGACGTCGGCGATCTCGATGATCGAGATGTCGAAGGTGCCGCCGCCGAGGTCGAACACGGCGATCTTGCGGTCGCCCTTGCCGTGCTTGTCCAGGCCGAAGGCCAGCGCCGCGGCCGTGGGCTCGTTGATGATGCGCTTGACGTCGAGGCCGGCGATGCGGCCGGCGTCCTTGGTGGCCTGGCGCTGGCTGTCGTTGAAGTAGGCCGGCACGGTGATGACGGCCTCGGTGACCTCTTCACCGAGGTAGTCCTCGGCGGTCTTCTTCATCTTGCGCAGCACCTCGGCGCTGACCTGCGGCGGCGCGAGCTTCCTGCCGCGCACCTCGACCCAGGCGTCGCCGTTGTCGGCGGCGGCGATGGTGTAGGGCATCAGGTCGATGTCCTTCTGCACTTCCTTCTCGGTGAACTTGCGGCCGATCAGGCGCTTCACCGCGTACAGCGTGTTCTTGGGGTTGGTCACGCTCTGGCGCTTGGCGCTGGCGCCGACCAGGATCTCGCCGTCGTCCTGGTACGCGATGATGGACGGCGTGGTGCGCGCGCCCTCGCTGTTCTCGATGACCTTCGTGGTGTTGCCTTCCATGACGGCCACGCACGAGTTGGTGGTGCCGAGGTCGATGCCGATGATCTTGCCCATGGGGGTGTTCTCCTGATGCGGGAATGCGGTTGCCGGGAAGTTGTGGATAACTTCCGGCGATTCAAGACTTGGGGGCGGCCACGGTCACCAGAGCCGGGCGCAGCACGCGCTCGGCGATGAGGTAGCCCTTCTGCAGCACGGAGACCACGGTGTTCGGCTCCTGCTCGGCCGGCACCACGCTGATGGCCTGGTGCTGGCGGGGATCGAACTTCGTGCCCGCGGCCGGGGCGATGGCGACGACCTTGTTGCGCTCCAGCGCCGCGGTCAGCTGGCGCAGGGTGGCGTGGCTGCCTTCGAGCAGCTGCTCGTTCGTGGCGCCCTGCAGCGCGATGGCCGCGGCCAGGCTGTCGGCCACCGGAAGCAGGCTTTCGGCGAAGGCCTCGACGGCGAACTTGCGCGCCTTGGCCATCTCTTCCTCGGCGCGGCGTCGGGTGTTCTCGGCCTCGGCCTTGGCGCGCAGATAAGCGTCGGAGACCTCGGCGTGCCGGGCCTGCAGCTCGGCCAGCTGGGCTTCCAGGCTGGGCGGGGCCTCGGCCTGCGGCGGTTCGGCCGGCGCGGCGGCCTCGGGGGCGGTCTGGGGATCGGGTGCGGTCATGGCAGGGGTTGCAACACGGAACGTCCGGTGAGTGGGGGCGACCCGGGTCGTTTCAAGACCCTGCCCGCGCGAATGTCACCGGCCCGGCTCGTCCTCCAGGCTGGCGCTCCAGCGGGTCCAGTCCGTCAACTGCCGGCGATCGCGCTTGGTCGGACGCCCCTGCACCAGGGCACTGGCCGGCTCGGGGGCGAGCCTGCGGCGCTCGGCAGCGGCCTCGCGGGCCGCGATGCTGGCGGGCGTCTCCTCGTACAGCGCCTGCGCCACCGGTGCCGGGCCGCGCACGGCCGACAGGCCGCGGACGACCACGGTGCGCAGCACCACGCCCTGGCGCAGTTCGACCAGGTCGCCCACCTTGAGCTCGCGGGCGGGCTTGACGACCTGCTCGTTCACGCGCACGCGGCCCTTGTCGATCTCGTCGGTGGCCAGGGCGCGCGTCTTGAAGAAGCGCGCCGCCCACAGCCACTTGTCCAGGCGCAGGCGCGCCGTCGTTTCGCCCTTCATCGTGGCGGCAGCGCCTGCAGGACGCGCCCGGGGTAGTCGCTGATGAGCCCGTCCACGCCCCAGCCGACGAGGCGGGCGATGTCGGCCGGCTCGTTGACCGTCCAGGGAATCACCCGCAGCCCCAGGGCCCGCGCCTCGGCCAGCCTTTCGGGCGTGAGGTCGCGGAAGTTCGGCGACCAGATCGGGGCCCCCAGCGCCTTCACCATGCGCGGCACCGAGCCGCCGTGATCGGCCAGCCGCAGGCCGGCGGTCCAGGCTCCGGTGCCGATGTTGTCGAGATCCGGCCGCTGCACACTGAGCGCGGACGTGGCCAGGCCCGGCGCGCGGCGCTGCACCAGGGCCAGCGTCCGCCAGTCGAAGCTCTGCACGATCACCCGCTCGCGCAGCGCGTGGCGGTCGATCACGGCCAGCAGGGCGTCGACCATCGCCTCGGGCGAAGCGGTCTCCTCGGGCGCCAGCGGCGAGAGCTTGGTCTCGATGTTGAAGCGCAACGTGGCAGGCGCCTCCCGCCGCGCCAGTTCGAACACGGCGTCCAGCGTCGGGATGCGCTCGCCGTCGGCCGGGCGCTGCTGCGGCCACTGCGCGGCGTAGCGCGATCCGGGGCGCAGCCGGCCCACGTCGTGCGCCTGGAGCTCGGCCAGGCTCAGCGTGGCCAGCGTGGGCGTGGGCGGCTCCAGCCAGCGGCCGGCGGCGTCGCGCGTGAGCTCGGGGTTGAGCCGGCGGTCGTGCGACACCACCACCACGCCGTCGCGCGTCAGCCCCACGTCCAGTTCCCAGGTGGTCGCCCCGGCGGCCAGGGCGGCACGGAAGCCGGCCAGGGTGTTCTCGGGGGCCAGGCCGCGCGCGCCGCGGTGGCCCTGCACGTCGAACGCCCCCGCCGCCCAGGGCAGGGCGAGCAGCGCCAGCGCGGCCAGCAGACGGCCCGTGAGGCCGCGGCGCCATCGGTCGAGAGGAGGAATCCGCATGGGTCGGCTCTGGTTTCCCTGGTAGATTGCAGACATGTCCGCCGAAGCGTCACCCCCGCGTTCCGAACACGCCAGCGCGCTCGCGCCGGGTACCCGGCTCAACGAGTTCGAGCTGCAGCAGATTCTCGGCGTCGGCGGCTTCGGCATCGTCTACCAGGCCTTCGATCATGCCCTCGAACGCGAGGTCGCGATCAAGGAGTACATGCCGGCCAGCCTGGCCGGCCGCACCGAGACCATGCGCGTCTCGCTGCGCAGCGGCTCGGACGAGGAAAGCTTCCGCCTCGGGCGCGAGAGCTTCGTGAAGGAAGCCAAGCTGCTGGCGCGCTTCGACCACCCCTCGCTGCTGAAGGTCTACCGCTACTGGGAGGCCAACGGCACGGCCTACATGGCCATGCCCATCCTGCGCGGCCGCACGCTCAAGCAGCTGCGGCTGGCGCAGCAGGGTCCCACCGACGAGACCTGGCTGCGCGGCCTGCTGATGCCGCTGCTCGGCGCCATCGAGACGCTGCACCGGGAGAACGTGTTCCACCGCGACATCGCGCCCGACAACATCCAGGTCGAGCCCGACGGCCACCCGGTGCTGATGGACTTCGGAGCCGCGCGCCGCGTGCTGACGGACAAGACGCAGTCGCTGACCGCCATCCTCAAGCCGGCGTACGCCCCGATCGAGCAGTACGGCGAGGCCGGCGCGGTCAAGCAGGGCCCCTGGACGGATCTCTACGCCCTGGGCGCGACGCTGCACTACATGCTGCTCGGCCGGCCGCCGGCGCCGGCCACCGCGCGCACCGTCGACGACGAGGAGGTGCTGCTCACGACGTCCAACCTGCCGCAGTGCAGCCAGGGTTTCCTGCTCGCCATCCAGTGGATGCTGCGGCCGCGCCCGGGCGACCGCCCGCAGAGCGTGGCGCAGCTGCGCGAGGTGCTCGAAGGCCGAGCCGCCGTGCCGGCGCACAGCGGCATCGCCGAGATGCGCACGCAGCTGTACGTGCGCCCCGACGGCCAGCGCCCGCCCGAGCGGGGCGTGGAGCCCGATTCCTCCGAACTGCCCACGCTGCTGTCGCCGATGCGGCCGGCGCTCGATGCGACCGAACTTTTGCGCACCGATCCCGGCGCTTCTTCGCCGGCGGTCGACGCCACGGTTCGGGTGCCGCCGCCTGCGCCGCCGACGCGCGCCGACAATGCGGCGTCGCCGCTGGCCTCGGCAGCCGAGCCGGAGGCCCGGAAGTCGCCCCTGCCGTGGGTGCTTGCGGGCCTGGCGGTGGTGGGCGTGGCGGCCGCAGTGTTCTGGCCCAGGTCCGAGCCGGCGACGGCGGGACCGCAGCCGGCCGCCACCGCGCCGGCCACCGTGGCCCCTCCGGTTGCGCCGCCCGTGGCCGTGACCGGCCCGGCCGCGGCGAATCCGCCCTCCGCGGGCGCTGCGCCCGAGCCGGCCGCCACCACGGCGCCTGCACCGCCCGCCGGCAAACCCGTCGCAGCGGCCACCGAGCAGCCCCCTGCCGCCACCGTGGTGCCCGCCCCGGTCAAGTCCACCCCCAAGCCCAGCCCACCGGCGGCGGCTGCGCCGCGCCCCACGCGTGCCGCCGAGAACGCGCCGGTGCCGAGGCCGCCCGCGCGTCCGGCCGCCGAGCCGGCGCCCGTGGGCCCGGGCCCGGCTTGTGGCGCGCGCAGCGACGGCGTGCGCTACCTGGTGTGCATGGAGCGCGAATGCGCCACGTCGGCCTTCAGCAGCCACCCGGCCTGCGCGGCGATCCGCCAGTGAGCGCAGCGTCGCGAGAGTGACAGCCCTTGCGGGAAAGGCACGATGACGCCGTCGTGCCGACCCGGTACACCGGGGGCATGAACCAGACCACCTCCCAGGCGGAGCCCGCCGGCGGCACCGCCGACCCCCGCAAGCCCTTCTGGCCCGCGCGGCTGCCGCGCGAGCTGGTGGTGCCCGAGACCACGCTGTGGTTCAACCTCGAGGTCAGCGCACACCGCTACCCCGACAAGCCGGCCTGCGTGTTCTTCGGCCGCACGCTCAGCTACCGCGAGCTGCACGCGCAGGCGGAAGCCTTGGCCGGCTGGCTGCAGGCACACGGCGTGAAGCGTGGCGACCGCGTGCTGCTGTTCCTGCAGAACTGTCCGCAGTTCCTCGTTGCCTTCTATGCCATTCAGCGCGCCGACGCGGTGGTGGTGCCCGTCAACCCGATGAACAAGGCCGACGAGCTCGGCCACTACATCACCGACCCGCAGGCCCGCGTGGCCATCACCAGCGCCGACCTCGCCGGCGCACTGGCCGAGGCCGATGCCCGCCTGCCCGAGCCCCAACGGCTGCGCCACATCGTCGCCACGCGCCTGAGCGACGCGATGCCCGAGGTGGTGCCCGAGGGCGAGGCGCCGCCCGAGGCCATGCTGGCCTGGCTGCGCGCCGACCCCCCGCTGCCCGCGGGCGCCACCCGCTGGACGGAGGCCCTGGCCTGCACGCAGCGCCCGGGCCCGCCGCAGGCCGGCCCGGACGACCTGGCGCTTCTGCCCTACACCTCGGGCACCACGGGCCTGCCCAAGGGCTGCGTGCACAGCCATCGCACGCTGATGCCCAACGCCATCGGCGGCGGCCTGTGGGGACACGCCAGTGCCGAGACCGTGAGCCTGGGCGTGGTGCCCATGTTCCACATCACCGGCATGCTCTACGGCGTGATCGCGCCGGTGTACGCGGGCAGCACCGTCGTCGTGATGCCGCGCTGGGACCGCGAGCTCGCGGGCCGGCTGATCAGCCGCCACCGGGTGAGCCACTGGACCTGCATCCCGACCATGATCATCGACCTGTTCGGCAGTCCCAACTACCGCAGCTTCGACCTGGGCAGCCTGCGCTACCTGTCGGGCGGCGGCGCGGCCATGCCGCAGGCCGTGGCCGAGCGTCTGCAGGCCGAGTTCGGCATCACCTTTGCCGAGGGCTACGGTCTTACCGAGACGGCCGCGCCGAGCCACGCCAACCCGCCCGAGCGCGCCAAGCTGCAGTGCCTGGGCATCCCGATCTTCGGCGTCGACAGCCGCGTCGTCGACCCCACCACGCTGGCCGAGATGCCGCCCGGCGAGGTGGGCGAGATCGTCACCCACGGGCCCATGGTCTTCAAGGGCTACTGGGGCCACCCCGAGGCCACGGCGGCGGCCTTCATCCAGATCGACGGCAAGCGGTTCTTCCGCACCGGCGATCTCGGCCGTCGCGACGAGGAGGGCTACTTCTTCATCACCGACCGGCTCAAGCGCATGATCAACGCCAGCGGCTACAAGGTCTGGCCCAGCGAGGTGGAACTGCTGCTCTTCAGGTGCCCGCTGGTGCAGGAGGCCTGCGTGATCGCCGCGCGCGACCCCTACCGCGGCGAGACGGTCAAGGCCGTGGTGGTGCTGCGCGCCGAGCACCGCGGGCATGCCCAGCCCGAGGACATCATCGCCTGGGCCCGCGAGCACATGGCCGCCTACAAGGTGCCGCGCCTGGTGTCCTTCGCCGAGGCCCTGCCCAAGAGCGGCAGCGGCAAGGTGATGTGGCGGCTGCTTCAGGAGGCCGAGCTGGCCGGGCCCCCGGCGGCCTGACGCCGCCTCAGCCACACCACCCCGAGCCCCGCCGCCAGCAGCAGCGCCGGCGATGGCTCGGGCACCGCGGCGACCGTCAGGCCGTCGAAGAACACGTAGCTCACCGGCCCGGTGGGCGCATCGACCGGCACGAAGTCCAGCGCCAGCCGCCCGGTGAAGCCGGGCAGCACGGCAGGCAGGGCGTCGTTGCCGGTGAAGTCGTCGATGCCCGGCTGGCCCTCGATCCAGAACAGGCGCACGTTCACCAGCGTCCAGCCCGCGGCCGTGAAGCCGACCAGATTGTGCGTGCCGCTGCCCAGTCCTGGCTCGGCGCCCAGCATCAGGAAGTCGTTGTTGCCCTGTGCCGGCAGGTCGTTGCCGGCCGCCGTGTAACCCCGCGGATCGGAAACCGTCCAGGCCTTCACCTGCCCGCTCAGGTTCAGGAAGGTCGCGTCGTAGCGGGTGGCGCCGTTGCTCAGCGTGCCCGACGGCGGCAGGGTGGCGTCGTACTGGAAAGTGCCCGACACCACGTCGCCCGGGCTGAAGAGGTCGGCGACGCCCGGGCTGCCGTAGGGCGCAGCCGTGGTGCTGAAGCCGTAGGGAACGACGCCCGCCGCGACCGGACCCGCCGCGACGAGGCCGATGAGCGCGCCACCGAGCAGGCGGGCGGCCGCGGAGGCATTGAAGGACGGGGCAAGGGGCATGACATTGACTCCCAACCGGTGCGGAAACGCACCAGGAGGAAGTCTGAGCCCGGGCAGCGGCGCCGGCCTTGAGCCAGCGCAAGCCGGTGCGCCGGCGGCGGCTACGCGCGGCTGAGCGCCAGCTGCAGCACCCGCGCGTCGTTGCTGGCGCGGTGGCGCGCCAGGCCGAGTTCGGCCTCGGCGGCGTCGCGCAGGGCAGCCAGCCGCGCCAGGCCGGCCTCGTCGAGCAGCGTCGCCACCGACTCCAGCCGGAACCGCAGCGGGCGCTCCGCTTCCTCGAAGAGCAGGGCGAGCCAGGGGTAGTCGTGTGCCCAGCCATCGCAGTACACCGTCTGGCCTTCGAGATCGGCGTTCAGCAGGTCGGCTACCTCGGCAATGGCGCGCCCGTGCAGCAGCAGCGTGGGTCGCACGATGCCGTGCACGAGCTCGGCCTCGGTGTCCCAGTGCGTCCAGTGCGGGGCCGGCCGCACCAGCGTGCAGCGGGCCCGTCCGTCGCCCAGCACGTAGCCGATCTCGATGGGGTAGCTCCGGGCGCCGAATCCCGAGGCTTCGATGTCGAGGATGGCGACGGCGGCTGGCATGGGGCTGCGCGGCATTGTGGGCGGCGGCGTCAGGGGGCGGGCGGGTCCCCCGACTGCAGCACGTGGTCTGCGACGGCCGGCAGGCTGTGGAAGACGCGGTCGGGCCCGGCCGACGCGATGGGCTGGCCACCGTTGTAGCCCCACGGCACCGCCCAGGCCAGGACGCCGGCCTCGCGTGCGGCCTGCACGTCGATGACCGAATCGCCGACGTGGGCCACGGCCGCCAGCGCCACCCCGCAGTCGGCCGCCAGGTGCTGCAGCACGCCCGGATGCGGCTTCCTGAAGGGCAGCGTGTCGCCCCCGATCAGGCGGTGGAACGCGGCGTCGAGCCCGTGGTGCTCCAGCAGCCGGCGCGCCAGGCGCTCTTCCTTGTTGGTCACGCAGGCGAGCTGCACGCCGGCATCGCGCAGGCGCTGCAGCGTGCGGGCCGCGCCGGGGTAAGGCAGGCCCAGGGTGCCGGTGGTGCGCGCGTAGTGTCGCTCGAAGCTCTCGTAGAGCGCATCGGTGGTGGGCGCCGGGCCGGCCGGCGAGGGCTGCAGCGCCGCCATCAGCGCGCGCCCGCCATGGCCGATGAGCCGCACGATGGCGGCCTCCGGCCGGCTCGGCAGCCCGTGCTCGGCGAGCGCCCGGTTGGCGGCTTCGGCGATCTCGCCGGCCGTGTCGACCAGTGTGCCGTCGAGGTCGAAGCTCAGCAGTCGGATGCGGGGTTGGGCAGTCACTGCGGTGTCACCCGGGCGTTCAGCCGGCGGCCTGCAGTGCCCGCCAGATCACGAGGCCGGACACCAGCACCGCCAGCAGCGCGAAGCCGCGGCGCAGCGTCGGCGCGCTGACGCGCGGCGCCAGCCGGCGCCCCAGCAGCAGGCCGGCCACGCTGCCGCCCGCGAAGGGCAGCGCCTCGTCCAGCGCCAGCTGCCCGTGGGCGGCGGCCGCGGCGACGCCCGCCGCCGCCACCAGGGCGATCACGCCCAGCGAGGTGACCTGGATGCTGCGCAGGTCGAGGGTGGTGTGGCGGTCCAGCGCCGGAACGATGACGAAGCCGCCGCCGATGCCCAGCAGCCCGCTGAGCAGCCCGGCCAGCGCGCCCACCCGCCCCAGCACCCAGGCGCAGCGCGGCGTCCAGCGCAGGCGCAGCTCGCCGTCGGGGCGCACGCAGGCGGGCTGAGTCGGGCGCGGGGCGCTGCCGGCCGGGTCGGGGTCGGCGCTGCGCCACATGCGCCAGGCCGTGAACAGCATGAAGGCCGCGAACGCGCCCAGCAGCAGCGGCTGCGCGAGCCGCTGCGCCAGCGCCACGCCCAGCGGGGCGGCCAGCATGCCGGCGGCGCCGAGCATCATGGCCGCGCGGTAGCGCAGCAGCTGGTCGCGCAGGCCCAGCAGCGCGCCCAGCGCACCGGCCAGGCCCACGGCCACGAGCGACATCGCCGAGGCCTGCTGCATGGGCAGGTGCAACAGCAGCACCAGCAGCGGCACGCCCAGGGCGCCGCCGCCGGCGCCGGTCAGCGCCATCAGCAGCCCGGCCACCGTGCCCAGGACGGCGAGCGCCAGCAGCTCCATCAGCACGGCGTCAAGGCTGGTCGGCCTCGATCACGCCCCGGCGTGCCAACCGCGCCTGGATGCTGCGCGTGCTGCGCCAAACGCCGAACACCACCAGCGGCAGCAGCGCGCCCACCGCCACCTCGGGGTTCAGCGGCAGCCCCGCGGCATAGGCGCCCTTGGCGCCGTACAGCAGAAGGCTCACCACGTAGTACGAGATGGCGGCGATCGACAGGCCCTCGACCGTGGCCTGAAGTCGCAGCTGCAAGGCCTGGCCCTGTGCCAGCCGGGCCAGCAGTTGCTGGTTCTGCGCCTCGGTGGCGATGTCCACCCGCGTGCGCAACAGACCGCTGGCGCGCTCCACCCGCGTGGCCAGCGAGGCCAGGCGCTGCGCCGCCGCCGCCACGGTGGCCACCGCCGGCGCCTGCCGGCGCTGCAGGAACTCGCCCAGCGTCTGCTGGCCGTGCAGGTAGTTCTCGCGCAGTTCCGCCAGGCGCTGCTGCATCAGAGTGTCGTAGGCCCTCGTGGCCTCGAAGCGGAAGGCGTACTCGGCCGTGGCGCGCTCCAGCCGCGCAGCCAGCTGCACCAGCTCGTCGAGCAGCGTCTGGTCCGAGGCCTCGCGCGCCTCGAAGCGCGCCGTCAGGGCCGACAGCTGCTGCTCGGCCTGCGCCACCTCGGGCAGCAGCGACTTGGCCGCGGGAAGGCCCAGCAGCGCCATCAGCCGGTAGGTTTCCATCTCCAGCAGCCGTTGCGAGATGCGGCCGGCGCGCGTCTCGGAGGTGCCGGGCGGCGCGACGACGAGGATGCGCTCGAAACCGTCTTCCGCGAGCAGGAAGTCCGTCATCACGGCCGAGTGGCCGTCGCGTCCCATGCGAGACACCGCCACCGGGCGGCCGCCGAACCACTGACGCGCCGGCACCAGCCAGTCGTCGCTGGCGATGTCGGCGTGCATCATTGCCAGCTCGATGGCCACCAGCACCTGGCCGGGAAGGTCGCGCACCCAGTCGCGCTCGACGATCAGCGAGTCCATCAACGGCGGGTCGGTCGTGCCCAGGCCGGTGCCGGGGGGCAGCGCCTGCACCAGCGTGTAGCGGGTGAACTCGGTGTGGCGCTCCCAACGCAAAGTGCCGCCGGGCAGGCGCAGGCGCAGGAACTGGCCCTCCAGCGCCTCGGCCGGCAGCCCCCCCTGCCCGGGCAGGCGCCGCAGGTGCTGCCACTGCGCGCTGCGCTCGATGCCGTCGTGGCGCACCGCCAGGTACAGCACCAGCGCCGGCACCCGCAGCCGCGCGGAAGGCCGCGCGTGCGCCTCGTCGTGCAGGCGCTGGCGAAGCGGGTCGTCGGGCGGCAGCCAGCGTTGGGGCGGAGGA
>JBKDQY010000279.1:0-8938 GCA_046341655.1 Betaproteobacteria bacterium
GCCCCGGCTCTTTGGCGGTGACGAAGTGCTGGTGGCCGCTCGCGAGCTCCTGCCCGCTCGCCCGCTGGTGCGCGAGGCGCTCGAGCAGCTGCAGTGGCTCGCCAGCCATCTGCGAGCGGCTTATCCGACGCTGGGGCTCGGCTTCGACCTGTCCGACATGGGCGGCTACGCCTACTACTCGGGTGCCCGGTTTGCGCTGTTCGGCCCGGGTGGCAGTGATGCGCTGGCACGCGGGGGCCGCTACGACGAAGTCGGCGCCGTGTTCGGCCGCAACCGGCCTGCGGTTGGTTTCAGCCTCGACCTGAAGGCCCTGGCCGAACGTGCCGCGCCTTTGCCTGCACCGCGTGCGATCCGTGCGCCTTGGGGCGAAGACGCCGAGTTGCGCGCCGCCGTGCGCCGCCTGCGCGAGGCCGGCGAAACCGTGTTGGCGGTGCTGCCCGGGCACCAGCCCGAGGCCGAAACCTTCGTCTGCGACCGCGAGCTGGTCCAGGTCGCCGGCCGCTGGGTGCTGCAGGCCGTGGCGGCCTGATCCACGCTTCTTCATTTCTTCAAGGACTCTTCCGAACATGCAAGCGACCCAGAGGCCCGGCGCCGGACGCAACGTGGTCGTCGTCGGCACCCAGTGGGGCGACGAGGGCAAGGGCAAGATCGTCGACTGGATGACCGACCACGCCGAGGGCGTGGTGCGCTTCCAGGGCGGCCACAACGCCGGCCACACGCTGGTGATCAACGGCCGCAAGACGGCGCTGCAGCTCGTGCCGTCGGGCGTGATGCGCGAGGGCGTGGCCTGCTACATCGGCAACGGCGTCGTCGTCGATCCCGCGCACCTGCTGTCTGAGATCGCCCGCATCGAGGCCCTGGGCATCGACGTGCGCTCGCGCCTGTTCCTGAGCGAGAGCTGCCCGCTGATCCTGCCCTTCCACGTGGCCGTGGACAAGGCGCGCGAGGCGCGCCGCGAGGGCATGGCCGGCGGCAGGATCGGCACCACCGGCAAGGGCATCGGTCCGGCCTACGAGGACAAGGTGGCGCGGCGGGCCTTGCGCGTGCAGGACCTCAAGCACCCCGAAAGGTTGAAGGCCAAGCTCGGCGAGCTGCTGGAGCTGCACAACGCCGAGCTGGTTCACGTGCTCGGTGCCGAGCCGCTGGCGCTGCAGCCCATGCTCGACGAGGTGCTGGTCGCGGCCGAGCAGCTCAGGCCCCTGATGGCCGACGTGGGCTACCGCCTGTACAACGCGCACCTGGCCGGCCGCAACCTGCTGTTCGAGGGCGCGCAGGGTACGCTGCTCGACATCGACCACGGCACCTATCCCTTCGTGACCAGCAGCAACTGCGTGGCCGGCAACGCCGCCGCCGGCGCGGGCATCGGCCCCGGGCTGCTGCACTACGTGCTGGGCATCACCAAGGCCTACACGACGCGCGTGGGGGGCGGGCCTTTCCCCACCGAGCTCGACATCGACGCCCCCGGCACCGTTGGCCACCACCTCAGCACCGTGGGCCAGGAGCGCGGCACCGTCACGGGCCGCGCGCGCCGCTGCGGCTGGCTGGATGCGGCGGCGCTGAAGCGCAGCATCATCATCAACGGCGTCTCGGGCCTGTGCATCACCAAGCTCGACGTGCTCGACGGCCTGCCCGAGATCCGCATCTGCACCGGCTACCGGCTCGGCGCGCGCGAACTCGACGTGCTGCCGCTGGACGCCGACGAGATCGCCGCCTGCGAGCCCGTGTACGAGACGCTTCCCGGCTGGAGCGAGACCACCGCCGGCCTCACCAACTGGGAGCAGCTGCCGGCCAACGCGCGCCGCTACCTGGAGCGCATGCAGGCGCTGATCGGCGCGCCCATCGACATGGTGTCCACCGGCCCCGATCGCGTGCACACCGTGCTGCTGCGCCATCCCTTCCGCGCCTGATCGCCATCGCCAACACCCAAACGGAGACCGCGCCACATGCTCACCGACGACGGCAAGCACCTGTACGTGTCCTGGGACGAGTACCACCTGCTGATCGAGCGCCTGGCGCTGAAGGTGGCGGCCTCGGGCTGGGAGTTCGACCAGATCCTGTGCCTGGCGCGCGGCGGCATGCGCCCGGGCGACGTGCTCTCGCGCGTGTTCGACAAGCCGCTGGCCATCATGAGCACCAGCAGCTACCGCGCCGAGGCCGGCACCATCCAGGGCCGGCTGGACATGGCCAAGTACATCACCATGCCCAAGGGCGAGCTGGCCGGGCGCGTGCTGCTGGTCGACGACCTGGCCGACACCGGGGTGACGCTGCGCGCCGTGGTGGACCGCCTGCGCGGGATGCCCGCGATCAGCGAGCTGCGTGCGGCCGTGATCTGGGTCAAGGGCGTGTCGAGCTACGTGCCCGACTACTACTGCGACCTGCTGCCCACGAGCCCCTGGATCCACCAGCCCTTCGAGGAGTACGACAACCTCCGCCCGGAGGGCCTGGCGAAGAAGTTCCAGGTCTGAAGAAGCGAAAAGGCCGGTTGCTTTCGCAACCGGCCTTCTTGATTCTGGTGCCCAGGAGAGGACTCGAACCTCCACGCCGTTAAGCGCTAGTACCTGAAACTAGTGCGTCTACCAATTCCGCCACCTGGGCTTTCAGGAGCCCACGACTATAGCAGAGTCTTGAACCGCACAACAACCAACTCGTCCAACACGGGCCTCATGGGCGACGTCGAGGGCACCGTCGAGGGACACCGCGACGGCCACGGCTTCGTCTGGCCCGACCAGGGTGACGCGCCGATTTTCCTCGCCCCTCAGGAGATGCGCAGCGTGCTCCACCGCGACCGCGTGCGCGTGCGCGTGCTGCGCTTCGACCGCAAGGGCCGTCCCGAGGGCCGCGTGCTCGACATCCTCGAGCGCCGCAAGGCGCCGATCATCGGCCGCCTGCTGCACGAGGGCGGCCACTGGATCGTCGCGCCCGAGGACAGCCGCTACGGCCAGGACATCCTCATCCCCAAGAACGCCACCGCCAGTGCCGCCGTGGGGCAGGTGGTGTCGGTGGAACTCTCCGAGCCGCCTTCGCTGCACACGCAGCCCGTCGGGCGCGTGGCCGAGGTGCTGGGCGAGATCGACGACGCCGGCATGGAGATCGAGATCGCCGTGCGCAAGTACGAGGTGCCGCACCTGTTCTCGCCCGAGACGCTGGCGCAGGCCGCGGCGCTGCCGGACAAGCTGCGCGCTGCCGACCGCAGGAACCGCGTCGATCTGCGCGACGTGCCGCTGGTCACCATCGACGGCGAGGACGCGCGCGACTTCGACGACGCCGTCTTCGCAGAGCCCTACCGCGCCGGCCGCGGCAAGGGCGCGGTGGAAGGCTGGCGGCTGCTGGTGGCCATTGCAGACGTCAGCCACTACGTCAAGCCCGGCGAACCGCTGGACGAGGATGCCTACGAGCGTGCCACCTCGGTCTACTTCCCGCGCCGCGTGATCCCCATGCTGCCCGAGAAGCTGAGCAACGGCCTGTGCTCGTTGAACCCCGACGTCGAGCGCCTGGCGATGGTGTGCGACATGGTCGTCACCACCGCCGGGCAGGTGCACGCGTACCAGTTCTACCCCGCGGTGATCGAGTCGCACGCGCGCCTGACCTACACCGAGGTGGCGGCGGTGCTGGCCAACACGCGCGGCCCCGAGGCGGCTCGGCGTGGCGATGTCGTGCCGCACCTGGTGCACCTGCACGAGGTCTACCGGGCGCTTCTGAAGCAGCGGGCCACGCGCGGCGCGATGGAGTTCGAGACCACCGAGACGCAGATCGTCTGCGACGAGCAGGGCCGCATCGAGAAGATCGTGCCGCGCACGCGCACCGAGGCGCACCGGCTGATCGAGGAGGCCATGCTCGCGGCCAACGTCTGCGCGGCCGAGTACATCGCCGGTGCCGAGCACTCCTGCCTGTACCGCGTGCACGAGGGGCCCACGCCCGAGAAGCGGCAGGCGCTGCAGGCCCAGCTCAAGGCGCTGGGCGTGGCCGCCGTGCTGTCGGAGCAGCCCACGCCGGCGGAGATGGCGGCCATCGCCGCGGCGGTGCAGGGCCGGCCCGATGCGCTGCAGATCCACACGCTGCTGCTGCGCTCGATGCAGCAGGCGATCTACACGGCCTCGAACAACGGCCACTTCGGGCTGGCCTATGCCGCCTACACCCACTTCACCAGCCCCATACGGCGCTACCCCGACCTCCTGGTGCACCGCGTGCTCAAGGCCCTCCTCGCCGGCAAGCGCTACCACCTGGCGGGCAGCGCCAAGACGCGCCGGCTCGAGCCCCGGCGCGGCGGCAAGCCCGCGCGCAGTGCCCGGCCGCTGGGCCGCGACATGGAGCTCTGGGAGGCCGCCGGCGGTCACTGCAGCGCCAACGAGCGCCGCGCCGACGAGGCCAGCCGCGACGTCGAGGCCTGGCTGAAGTGCCGCTACATGCGCGAGCGGCTGGGCGAGGAGTTCACGGGCACCGTCAGCGGCGTCGCGGGCTTCGGCCTCTTCGTCACGCTCGACGCGCTCTACGTCGAGGGCCTGGTGCACATCACCGAACTCGGCGGCGAGTACTACCGCTTCGACGAGGCCCGGCAGGAGCTTCGCGGTGAGCGCACCGGCATCCGCTACGCGATGGGTGCGCGTGTGCGCGTGCAGGTCAGCCGCGTCGATCTCGACGGCCGCAAGATCGACTTCCGCATGGTGCGCGATGGCGAGGGCGAGCGCCTGCTGCAGCGCGGGCAGGGGGGAAAGCCGGCGTCCGAGCGGGGCGACAAGGTCGACTCTGCCGCGACCGAACTGGAGTCGGTCAAGCAGGCCGACCGCGCGGCCCGGGGCGCGGCCAAGGCCGCGAAGGCCTCGCAAGGTGGCGGCAAGGGTGCCGGCACGCACGCGTCGCGCTCGCGCAAGCCGGGCCCGCAGCGACCGGCGCCCAGGCCGCGCGCGCGGCGCTGAGCCCCGGCGTTCAATCGGCGAGCAGCAGCTGCTCGATCAACGCCGCGGCGCGCAGGGGGCGGCCGGGCTGCCGCATCGCGAAGTCATCGGCCGCACGGCCGTGCCACCAGGCGGCGGCCGCCGCGATGTCGCAGGCCGCGGCATCAGGCTGCGCGCTCCAGGTGCCGCCAGCCCAGCCGGCGAGCACGTCGCCCGTGCCGGCGCCGGCCAGCGCCGCATTGCCGGTGGGGTTGACCACGGGCGTGCCACCCGGCACCGCGACCAGGGTGCCGGAGCCCTTGAGCAGCACCGTGGCGCCGGTGGCGTCGGCCAGTGCGCGGACGGCCGCGAAGCGATCGGCCTGCACGTCCGCGGCACGCAGGCCCAGCAGGCGAGCGGCCTCCAGCGGGTGGGGCGTCAGCAGCGTCGGCCGGCCGCGCGCGCTGCGGGCGCGCAGGGCCTGGCGCAGCGAGGGCTCGGCGGCGACCGCATTGAGCGCGTCGGCGTCGAGCAGCAGCCGTGCGGCGTGCGCCAGCAGTGGCGGCAGCGCGGCCGCGATGCGGTCACCGCCACCCACGCCGGCCACCACGGTGGCCCGGGTCAACGTGGCGGGCTGGGTGGCCCAGGCCAGAACTCGGCGCATGAGTTCGGGCCGCAGGGGCGGCGCCGAGGCCTCGTCGAGCGGTGCCACGAACACGCGCCCGGCGCCAGCGGCCAGGGCGGCCTCGGCTGCCAGCACGGCGGCGCCGGTCATGCCCGCGGCACCACCAACCACGACGACGTCGCCGTAGCGGCCCTTGTGGCTGGCATGGGGCCTTGCCGGCCGCGGGCAGGCACCGCCCAGCCAGGCCGAGCCGCGGGCGGCCGGGTGCCCCAGGTCGGCGAGCCAGACGGTGCCGGCGTGGTCGCGGCCCTCGTGCGTGAAGCAGCCGGGGCGCAGCGACAGCGCGCACAGCGTGGCCACGGCCACCACGGCCTGATCGCCGAGCACGGCGCCGGAGTCGGGATGCAGGCCGCTGGGCAGGTCCACCGCCAGCACCGGCGCCGGGCTTGCGCGGATGGCGGCAATGGCCTGGGCGACCTCGCCCTCCGGCGCGCGCTGACTGCCCAGGCCCAGCAGGGCGTCGATCACGAGATCGGCCTCGGGCAGCCGGGCGGGGCAGGGCTGGGGCCGCAGGCCGACGGCGATGGCCGCCTGCAGTGCCGCCGCCGTGTCCGCCGAGGCGGGCCTGTTGCCGGCGATGCGGTGCACGTGCAGTTCCCAGCCGGCCTCCTTCAGGTGACGCGCAGCGACGAGGCCGTCGCCACCGTTGTCGCCGGGGCCGCACAGCACGACGGCGCGCCGGCCGCGCGGTGCCAGGGCCAGGGCCAGACGGGCCACCGCCAGTCCGGCGCGGGCCATCAGAGTGCCCGGTGGGTGCCCGATGCGGGCCTGTGCCTCGTGCTGGCGCGCCGAAGGTGCGCCGAGCAGCGGCCACGCTGCGGCGTGGCCGCTGATGCGCCGCAGGGAGCCGGTGTCGGGGGGTGGCAGTGCCATGCGGCCATTGTGCGGCCGCCGGCACCCGAGGCCGGGCCGTGCTTCAGCGCAGGCGCTGCGGGCTCAGCGGTGCGAGTGCGGGGTCGGCCTCGCGTCCGTCCAGGGCTTGGGCCAGCAACTGCGCGCTGCCGCAGGCCAGCGCCCAGCCCTGGCCGCCGTGACCGAGGTTCAGCCACACCCCGGACAGCGCGCTGGCCCCGATGAGCGGCAGGCCGTCTGGCAGCAGGGGGCGGGCGCCGCGCCAGTGAACGGCGTCGCGCAGCACCGCACTGCCGGGAAACCACTCGTCGAGCACGCGGTAGAGCGCGCGCAGCGCCGCCAGCGGCGGCTCGGTGCCGGCGTCGCCCCCCATGGTCTGCCCGCCGGCCACGCGCACGCGCTGACCGACGCGTGCGATGGTGGCTCCGCCCGCCGGATCCACGACCGCGGCGCGCGGCGCATGCGGCAGCTGGCCGTCGACGTGATTGACAGGTGCCGTCACCGAAACCCCCCAGACGGGCCGCAGCGGCAGCCTCAGGCCGGCGGCGGCCAGCAGTCGCGGCGCGTCGGCCCCGGTGCACAGCACCACGGCATCGGCCTCGTGCGAGCTGCCGTCGGCCAGCTGCAGGGTGGGCGACGCACCCGGGCGCAGTGCGACCACCTCGGTGTCGAAGCGGAAGCGCGCGCCGCGGCGCACGGCTTCGGCCTTGAGCCGGTGGGCGAACTGCCGGCCGTTGCCCACCACGTCCTGGGGCAGGTGGATCGCGGCCCTCAACGGCGCCGCCGGGTTGAGCGCGGGCTCGATCTGGCGCGCGCGGTCGGCATCCACCAGTTCGAAGGCCAGCCCCTGGTCCGCCATGCGGGCCAGCCAGGCTCGGTGCGCCTTGATCGCACGCTCATGGCGCAGCAGCACGAGCACGCCGTCGGCCTGCTCGAAGTCGATGTCGTGCGCGTGCGTCAGCTCCAGCAGCCGCTGCCGGCTGGCCTTGGCCAGGCGCTGCAGGGCCAGGCGCTGCGGGGGCAGCCGGCGAGTGCTGCGCGAATGCAGCGCAGCGGCCAGCCAGCCCCAGCGTGAAGGCACGCCGGCGGCCAGCCGCCAGGGCGACAGGCCCGCGAAGGGCTCGCCCGCCCAGCCCGGTGCGACGATGCCCCCCTGCGCGAAGCTGGCCTCGGAAGCCACGCTGCCGCGGCGCTCGAGAACCACCACCTCGTGGCCCCCGGCAGACAGTTCATGGGCTGTGGTGACGCCGACGATGCCGGCCCCGACGATGGCTACCCGCATGGGCGCCCGGTGTGCCGGCTGGCACGTGCTAGACTCTTCAGGTTTTGCCTCGATGCACTCTTCCTGGCCTGCCCACCCTCGGTGGGCTTGCCGGCCGGGGCAGATCAATCGCGAACCCGACCGAGCCAAGGTGTCGTGGGGTGCGGAGCAGCATGAAGAAGCTGCTGCGGCACGTCACGATGAAACGGCGGGATTCTAGACCCAACCTTCGGAGTTTCCATGTCTGTCTCCATGCGTGAAATGCTGGAAGCGGGTGTCCATTTCGGCCACCAGACGCGCTTCTGGAACCCCAAGATGGCGCCGTACATCTACGGCCATCGCAACAAGATCCACATCATCAACCTCGAGAAGACGCAGCCGCTCTTCGAGGACGCGATGAAGTTCGTCCGCCAGCTCAGCGCCCGTCGCGGCACCGTGCTGATGATCGGCACCAAGCGCCAGGCGCGCGAGGTCATCGCGCTGGAAGCCCAGCGCTGCGGCATGCCCTACGTCGACCAGCGCTGGCTCGGCGGCATGCTGACCAACTTCAAGACGGTCAAGGGCTCTCTGAAGAAGCTCAAGGACATGCAGGCCACCAAGGAGGCCGGCATGGAGCAGATGATCAAGAAGGAAGCCCTGCTGTTCGACCGCGAACTGGTCAAGCTCGAGAAGGACATCGGCGGCATCCAGGACATGGGTGCGCTGCCCGACGCGATGTTCGTCATCGACGTCGGCTACCACAAGATCGCCGTGGCCGAGGCCAGGAAGCTGGGCATCCCGGTGATCGGCATCGTCGACACGAACCATTCGCCGCTGGGCATCGACTACGTCATCCCCGGCAACGACGACTCTGCCAAGGCCGTGGCCCTGTACGCCCGGGCCGTGGCCGACGCCGTGCTCGAGGGCAAGGCCAACGCCACCGCCGAGGTGGTGCAGGCGGCTGCCGGCGGCGACGAGTTCGTCGAGGTCCGCGAAGAGGCCTGAGCGGGCCCGCCGCCCCGGGCCACCGATCCCGCGGCGGGCGCCTGACGCCCGCCGCTCTTGTTTGCACATCCTGGAGAGATTCCTATGCCCGCGATCACCGCCAGCATGGTGGCCGAACTGCGCGCCAAGACCGACGCGCCGATGATGGAATGCAAGAAGGCCCTGACCGAGGCCGACGGCGACCTCGGCCGCGCCGAGGAGATTCTGCGCGTCAAGCTTGGCAACAAGGCCAGCAAGGCCGCCGCGCGCATCACCGCCGAGGGCGTCGTCGCCGCCTCGGTTATC
>JBKDQY010000280.1:0-15243 GCA_046341655.1 Betaproteobacteria bacterium
GATCTGGTGCGAGACCGGCAAGCCCGACCTGGCGTTCGCGAAGGCCTTCGCCGATGCCATCCACGACAGGTTCCCGGGCAAGCTGCTGGCCTACAACTGCAGCCCGTCGTTCAACTGGAAGAAGAACCTCGACGACGCCACCATCGCCAAGTTCCAGCGTGAGCTCGGCGCCATGGGCTACAAGTTCCAGTTCATCACGCTGGCCGGCTTCCACAGCCTGAACTACGGCATGTTCGACCTGGCCTACGGCTACGCGCGCCACAACATGAGCGCGTTCGTGGAGCTGCAGGAGAAGGAGTTCGCCGCCGCCGATCGCGGCTTCACCGCGGTGAAGCACCAGCGCGAGGTCGGCACCGGCTACTTCGATGCCGTGACCACGACGATCGAGAAGGAAGCCTCCACCGCCGCGCTCAAGGGCAGCACCGAGGACGAGCAGTTCCTCGACGGCACGCACCACTGAGCACGGCTGCCGGCAGCCCAGACGCGAAGGGGCCCGATGCGGGCCCCTATTTTCATTCTCGTGCCGGCCTCATGCTGCCGACGCCCCGCGTCGCCGCCAGGTCACGAGCGCCGCGAACAGCCCCGCCGACACCAGCAGCGCCCCGGCCAACAACGGCTGGAACAGGTCCTTCACCGCCGCGCCGAAGTCGCGCAGCGCCCAACCAGGGATGACGGAAAGCGTCTCCAGCGGCACGCTCCCCTGGCCGCCCGCGATCGCGGCACCACCCGCGCCGGCCAGCGACGTGGCGGCATGCGCCAGCAGGGCGGACAGCGTCTGGGTGAGAACGGGCTGCCCGAACACCCGCTCCAGCCCCTGGGCCAGCAGGATCAGCACCACGGCCAGCAAGGGCAGGCCCCAGCGCCGAAACAGCGCATTGGCCATCATGGCCGCCAGCACCAGCGGCAGCAGCCACAGCAGGGCCATCGGCAGGCCGGCCAGCGCTCGCAGCAGAAGCGCGCCCAGGGCCGGCAGGATCTGCCCCCAGGGCAGTGCGACCCACTCGCCCAGGCCGGTGACGCGGCCCACCGTCACCATCGACACCGGCAGCGCCACCACGCCGCCGACGACGAGCGCGGCCGCCGGCACCAGCAGCAGGTGCACGAGCACCGGTGCCAGCAGGCTCTCGGCATGGCCGCTGGGCAGCGACAGCCAGAACTCGACGGAGCGGTCGGCGTCGTCCCGACGCGGCGAACCCAGCGCGATGAACAGCGAGGTCACGCCCAGCAGCAGCAGCAAGGTGACGGCGGTGAGCACCATCGACAGCACCGCCACCATCAGCGAGAGCTGCGCGGGCGCCATCTCCGACATCTCGGCGTCGAGCTCGATCGTGCCAAGGCTCAGCATCAGCAGCGACACCGCCAGCGGCACCAGCACCAGCAGGGCCCAGGCGAAGCGGTGCTGCAGCCATTCGCGCAGCATCAACGGCAGTAGGTTCTTCATGGTCGGGGCTCCGGCGGGGGCTAGAAGTGCTGGCGGTCGAGCTCGGGCTTGCGGGTGAGCGCCACGAACAGGTCGACGAGGCTGGGCCGCACGCGGCGGCCCAGGGCCTGCACAGCGGGCGGCGGCTCGCCGTCGAACAGCGCGGCCGGGGTCGGGCCGCCGCTGCCCTGCACGCGGTAGCGCAGCAGCGGGTGCGCGGCGGCCACCTGCTCGGACACGGCGGGGTCGTGGCTCAGCGCCACGAAGCGGCGGTCGACTTCCTCCAGGCTGATCGACAGCACCAGCTTGCCTTCGTTGAGCATCAGCACGTCGGACAGCAGCGACTCGACCTCCTCGACCTGGTGCGTGCTGACGAGCACGCTGCGCTCGCCGTCGCACCACTCGTCGATCAGCATCTCGTAGAAGGCCTTGCGCGACAGCAGGTCCAGGCCCAGCGTGGGCTCGTCGAGGATCATCAGCCGCGCGTCGATGCTGGCCACCAGCGCCAGGTGGGCCTGCGCCACCATGCCCTTGGACAAGGTCTTGACCTTGTCGTCCAGCCCGACGCTGGTGCGCGCCAGCAGGGTGCGCGCGCGCTCGGCCGAGAACCGTGGGTGCAGGCGCGACATCAGCATGATCAGCTCGCTCACGCGCGCCCAGCGCGGCAGGATCGCCACGTCGGGGATGTAGCAGGCGCCCTGCAAGAGGGCCACGCGGTCGCGCTGCGGGTGCAGGCCCAGCACGCTGAGCTCGCCCTCGGGCCTGGCCAGGCCCACCAGGGCCTTCATCAGCGTGGTCTTGCCCGCGCCGTTGTGGCCGAGCAGCCCGACGACGCGCCCCTTGTGGATGGTGAAGCTGACGTCGTCGATGGCGGCCTTGTGGCCGTAGCGGATGCTCAGGTGGCTGGCCGAGACCAGCGGGTCGCCGGCTTGGGCCGTGGTGGGATTGGTCATGCCCGCTTCTCCAGAGAGGTGGCTTCTTCGGTGTCGGTGTCCCAGTCCAGGTGCTGCGCGGCAATGCCCAGGCGGCGCAGCCGGGCGCGCAGGCGCGGCCATTCTTCCGACAGGAACCGCTCGCGCTCGGCGGCGCGCAGCCGGTCGCGCGCACCGATCGTCACGAACAGGCCCAGGCCGCGGCGGTTTTCCAGCAATCCGGTCTCGGCCAGCCCCTGCAGCGCGCGGTTCACGGTGATCGGGTTCAGCAGGTGCCGGTGGGCCAGGGCGCGCACCGAAGGCATGGCCTGGCCCTCCGGCGGGTCGCCGTCCAGCAACTGCGCGGCCAGCAGGTCGGCCAGTTGCTGGTAGATCGGTTGTCGGTCGTCCCAGGTGTTCATCGGGGCCCTCCATGCCGCGGCGCCAGGCGGGCCGGGACGGGGTGTGTTGCTGATGTAGGACACCATATCAGCGGCACGCCCCGCGCCGCCCAGGCCTTGCGACGGGCCCGCTCGACGGGGCGACAGGCTGCAAGCGACGCCGACGCGTCGCAGCGCCGCCGGCTTCGCCCGTATGCTCCGCGCCCGATGACGCTGCACCTGCTGACGCCGGCGATGGCCGGGCTGCTCGACCGCATCCGCCGCGCCCGGCGGCCGCCGCTGCACGCGCTGTCGGTGGCGGCTGCGCGCGCCGCCTACGACGCCGGCGCCGAGGTGCTGGACCTGCCGCGTGCGCCGCTGCCGGACGTGACCGCCCTCACCGTGGCCGGCCGCCCGGCCCGCCGCTACGCCCCGCAGGCGCGGCCGCTGCCGGCTCTGCTGTACCTGCACGGCGGCGGCTTCGTCATCGGCAGCCTGGAGACGCACGACAGCCTGTGCCGGCAGCTGGCGCTGCGCAGCGGCTGCGCCATCGTGTCGCTGGACTACCGGCTGGCCCCCGAGCACCCGTTCCCGGCCGCGGTGGACGACACCTGGGCCGCGTTGCAAGCCCTGCTGGAGCGGCCCGCCGAGGCCGGCATCGAGCGCCTGCTGGGCGTGGGCGGCGACAGCGCCGGCGGCACGCTGGCCGCCGTGGCCGCGCTGCACGCGCGCGACCGCGGCTGGCCGCTGGCGCTGCAGCTGCTGATCACGCCGGGCACCACGGCGCACGCCGACACCGCCTCGCACAAGCTGTTCGCCGAGGGCTTCCTGCTCGACGCCGCCACCATCGCGTGGATGTTCGACCACACCATCCCGCACGCCCACCGCCGCGACTGGCGCTTCGCTCCGCTGGAGGCCGGGGTCGATGGCGCGGCGCCGGCTTGCGTCATCCTGGCCGAGTGCGACCCGCTGGTCGACGAGGGCCTGGCCTACGCCGACCGGCTGCGCGCCGCCGGCGTGCCCGTGCAGCTGGAGCTGCTGCGCGGCGTGACGCACGACTTCATCAAGATGGGCCGCGCGCTGCGCGAGGCCCACGACGCCCTGGCCGCCGCCGCGGCCGCCATCCAGGAGGCAGCCCACCGATGAAACGAGCCGATTTCCGCTTCCGCGAGCCGCTGCGCGTGCGCTGGGCCGAGGTCGACCTGCAGAAGATCGTCTTCAACGGCCACTACCTGATGTACGTGGACACCGCCGTGGCCGGCTACTGGCGCGCCCTGGCGATGCCCTACCACGACACCATGGAGCGGCTGCAGGGCGACCTCTACGTGCGCAAGGCCACACTCGAGTACGAGGGCTCGGCCCGCTACGACGAGCGGCTGGAGGTCGGCATCCGCTGCGACCGCATCGGCAACTCGTCGATGGTGTTCGCGGCCGGCGTGTTCCGCGGCGAGCAGCGGCTGGTGCACGGCGAGCTGGTCTACGTCTTCGCCGACCCCCGAACGCAGACCAGCCGCCCCGTGCCGCCCGAACTGCGCGCATGGGTGCAGGCCTACGAGGCCGGCGAGCCCATGGTGAGCGTGCAGCTGGGCGACTGGGCCGCGCAGCAGGCCGACGCGATGCGGCTGCGCCACGCCGTGTTCGCCCAGGAGCAGGGCATCGACGCCGCGCTGATGAGCGACGCGGCCGACGCCGGCGCCGTGCACGCGCGGGCGCTCAACCGGGCCGGCCTGGCCGTGGGCAGCGCACGCCTGGTGCCGCTGCCCGGCGGCGGCGGCAAGATCGGCCGCATGGCGGTGGACGCCGGCCTGCGCGGCGCCGGCGTGGGCGGCGCGCTGCTGCAGGCGCTGGTGCAGGCGGGGCGGGAGCGGGGCCTCGCGCAGCTGGAACTGCACGCCCAGGCCACGGCCGAGGGCTTCTACCGCCGCGCCGGCTGGGTGGCCGAGGGCCCGGTGTTCGAGGAAGCCGGCGTGCCGCACCAGGCGATGCGGCTGCGGCTGGGCTGACGAAGCCGGGCTGACCCGAGGCGCCGCCTTCAGCGCGGCAGCGCCTCGAAGACTTCCACGTGCCGCGGCCCGCGGCACCAGCGGCCGGCGGCCTGGGCGCCCAGGGCCACGATGTCGGCCTGCAGTCCGGGCGCGATGCCGCCTTCGCGCGCGTAGGTCTCCATCAGCGTGGCCTGGCCGGAGCCGTCGTCGTCGGCACGCTCGTACAGGCGTGCCACCAGCCCCGGCCACTCGGCCTCGAGCCCGGCCTGGAACTGCTGCATCGCCTGGCGCGCCGCGGTGCGGTCGGGGCGTTCCAGGCGCCAGTAGACGAACAGTTCGCGCACGCGGGCGTCGTCAGTCAACCGAGGCCGGAATGGCGTAGGGCAGGGCGGCCGGAGTCAGCAGCGGCCCATCGGCCGCACCCAGGTGCAGGCTCCCGCCCTCCAGCGCCGCGAGCTTGAGCTCGGCCAGCGCCACCGGCCCCACGCCGGGCAGTTCGCCGGCCAGGGCCACCAGGCCGGCGGGCTGGCCGGGGTCGGCGCTGTGCACGATCTCCTGGCCCGGCTGCAGCGGCGCGCTGCCCACCAGCAGGTGTCCACGGCGCTTCAGCGTGCCGCGGTACTGGCTTCGCGCCACCACCTCCTGGCCGGGGTAGCAGCCCTTCTGGAAGTTCACGCCGCCCACGAGCTCGAGGTTCACCATCTGCGGCACGAACTGCTCCACCGTGGCGGCCACGATGCGCGGCACGCCGCTGGCGGCCTCCAGGCCCAGCCAGGTGGACAGGGCGAGCGCGGGGCCGGCCGGGGCCTCGCCGCCGAACCGCAGCCCCCGCGGCACGGCCTGGCCGCGCACCAGGGCCGGCGGCAGCGCCACGCGCACGCCGCCACCTTCGGTCTGCACCGACCACGGCACCCCATCGCCGGCCTGCGCGCCGGCCAGCCCCCAGGCCGGCCACTCGGCGCTGGCGTCGTCCAGCGTGCACTTGGCGCGCAGCACGAACATGCGCAGCCGCTTCAGCGTGGCCGGCAGCACGTCGGCGCTGCAGGCCAGCAGCACGGTGTCGGCATCGGCCGCCCACATCACGAAGCTGGCCAGCAGCCGGCCCTTGGCCGTGCAGTAGCCCGCCGGACGTGCCGTGCCGGACACGAGATGGGTGACGTCCTGCGTGAGCTGCCCGTGCAGGAAGCTGCGCGCATCGGCGCCACGGGCGCGGATCACGCCCCAGTCGGGCAGCGAGAGCACGCCGCGCAGGGGCGATTCGGCGGGGGTGGTTGACATGCCGCTGATTATCATGAGGGCGTCATGGCGTCTCGCTCTTCGTGGTTTCGCATCGGGCTGGCGCTGCTGCTGGTGCCCCTGGTGGGGATGGCGGGCGCCGCGGCCCTGGCGTGGTGGTGGCTGGAGCGCCCGCTGCCGCTGGCCGCGCCCTCGGTGGAGCTGTCCATCGAGCCTGGCGACAACCCGCGCGAGGTGGCCGCGGCCTGGGTGGCGGCCGGCGTGCAGACCTCGCCGCGGCTGCTGTACGAGTGGTTCCGCTGGTCGGGGCAGGCGCGGCGCATCCGCGCCGGCAGCTACGAGGTCCACGCGGGCGTCACGCCGCGTGCCCTGCTGGACAAGCTGGTGCAGGGCGACGAGCTGCGCGAGCGCGTGCGCTTCATCGAGGGCTGGACGCTTCGCCAGCTGCGCGACGAGCTCGCGCGCGCGCCGCACCTCAAGCCCACCACGGCCGCCATGAGCGAGGCCGAGCTGATGGCCGCCGTCGGCAGCCCCGGCGTGCCCGCCGAGGGCCGTTTCTTCCCCGACACCTACGTCTACAGCCGCGGCGTCAGCGACCTCACGGTGCTGAAGCGGGCCCACCGCGCGCTGCAGCAGCACCTGGCCGAGGCCTGGGCGCAGCGCGCGCCCGACACGCCGCTGAAGACGGCCGACGAGGCGCTGATCCTGGCCTCCATCGTCGAGAAGGAGACCGGCCTGGACGCCGACCGCGGGCAGATCGCCGGCGTGTTCGCGAACCGCCTGCGCATCGGCATGCCGCTGCAGACCGACCCCACGGTGATCTACGGCCTGGGCGAGCGCTTCGACGGCAACCTGCGCCGCCGCGACCTGGAGACCGACACGCCCTTCAACACCTACACGCGCGGCGGCCTGCCGCCCACGCCCATCGCGCTGCCCGGGCTGGCGTCGCTGCGCGCGGCCGTGCGGCCGGAGCCCACGCGGGCGCTGTACTTCGTGGCCAAGGGCGACGGCCGCAGCGCCTTCAGCGACAACCTCGCCGACCATAATCGCGCGGTGGCGCGCTACCAGCTCAACCGCCGATGACCGGCGGCCTGTTCATCACCGTCGAGGGCATCGACGGCGCCGGAAAGAGCACGCACATCGAATCCCTGCGCGACTGGTTCGCGCAGCGCGGCCACGCGGTCGTGGTGACGCGCGAGCCCGGCGGCACCGAGCTGGCCGAGGCGCTGCGCGAGCTGGTGCTGCACCGCCCGATGGACGCGCTGACCGAGGCGCTGCTGGTGTTCGCCGCACGGCGCGACCACCTCGTGCAGCGCATCGAGCCGGCGCTGGCCGCGGGCGCCGTCGTCATCGCCGACCGCTTCACCGACGCGACGTTCGCCTACCAGGGCGGCGGCCGTGGCTTCAGCCTCGAGGTGCTCGCCACGCTGGAGGGCTGGGTGCAGCAGGGCCGGCAGCCGCACCTGACGCTGTGGTTCGACCTTCCCGCCGACGAGGCCGCGCGCCGCCGCGCCGCGGTGCGCGCGCCCGACCGCTTCGAGTCGCAGGACGAAGCCTTCTTCGAGCGCGTGATCGCCGGCTACGCCGCGCGCCGCGCCGCCATGCCGGAGCGCTTCGAGCGCATCGACGCCCGCGCCGAGCCCGCGGCGGTGTGGCGGCAGGTCCTGGCCGTGATCGAGCGGCGCTTCGGCGCCGCCCGGGGCTGAGCCGGTGCTGATCGGCGACGACGGCACCTTGCCGCTGCCCTGGCTGGCCGCGCCGCTGGCGCAGGGGCTGCAGTCGCAGCGCGGCCATGCGCTGATGCTGCACGGTGCCGCCGGCAACGGGGTGCTGCCATTTGCGCTGGCGCTGGCGCAGTCCTGGCTGTGCGAGGCTGCCGACGGGCGCCGGCCGGCCTGCGGGCGCTGCGGCAGCTGCCGGCTGGTGCAGGGCCACGTGCACCCCGACCTGATGCTGCTGATGCCCGAGCAGCAGCGGCGCGACCACGAATGGCCGCTGCCTGGCGACAAGCCCGAGGGCGACGGCAGCCGCAAGCCCAGCCGCCAGATCCGCGTCGACGAGGTGCGGTCGCTCATCGACTGGGTGTTCAAGACCTCGGCCCGCGGCCGCGGCAAGGTGGCCGTGCTGACGCCCGGCGAGGCGATGAACCCGCAATCGGCCAACGCCCTGCTCAAGACGCTGGAGGAGCCGCCGCCGGGCACACGGCTGATCGTCACCACGCCCGACCCGCAGCGCCTGTTGCCCACGGTGCGCAGCCGCTGTCAGACCCTGCGCCTGGCTGATCCCGAGTCCGGCACTGCGCAGGCCTGGCTGGCGGCGCGCGGCGTGGCCGAGCCCGCGGTGCTGCTGGCAGCGGCCGCCGGCCGTCCGCTGGATGCGCTGGCCCTGCACCAGGCCGGCATGCAAGCCGATGCCTGGCGGCAATTGCCGCAAGCGCTGGCCCAGGGGCAGGGCCGGGCAGTGCAGGGCTGGTCGCCACCGCAGCTGCTGGACCTGCTGCTCAAGCTCTGCCACGACGCCATGGCGGTGGCGGGAGGGGCGGCGCCGCGCTACTTTCCGCAGGGTTCGGTGCCCTCCGGCGCTTCGCCAGCGCGGCTGCGCGCGTGGTCGCTGGAACTGCAGCGCATCGCCCGCCACGCCGCCCACCCCTGGAACGAGGGCGTGCTGGCTGACGCGCTGGTGGCCGCCGCGGCCCGCGCGCTGCAGCCGCGCGCGGCCCACCCGGGCGGCCCCCGCCGCGCCGGCTTGGATACACGGCCCGCATGAACGACCGCACCCCCCCCCGAGCCGGCGCGCTGGGCCCCGCCGCGGGCGGGGCGGCCGCTGCCTCGCGCCCCAGCGTCATCCAGCTCGTGTTCCGCGAGAAGGGCGCGCTGTACGCGGCCTACAGCCCGCTGGTCACCGACGGCGGCCTGTTCGTACCCACCACGCGCGAGTACCGGCTCGGCGAGGACATCTACCTGCTGCTGTCGCTGCCCGACGACCCGCAGCGCTTTCCGGTGGCCGGCAAGGTGGCCTGGCTGACGCCGGCCAATGCCTCCGGTGGCCGCACCCAGGGCGTGGGCGTGCGCTTCCCGAACGACGAGAAGTCGCGGCTGCTCAAGGTGAAGATCGAGGAGATCCTGGGCACCTCGATCCAGTCGCAGAAGCCGACGCAGACCATCTGACCGCGCCGGCCCGCCGGCCCGGCCCGCCCCGATGTTCGTCGACTCCCATTGCCACCTGAGCTTCCCGGGGCTGCACGAGCGCATCGCCGACGTGCGGCGCGAGATGGCGCTGGCGCAGGTGGACCGCGCCATTTGCATCTGCACCACGCTCGAGGAGTTCGAGACCGTGCACGCACTGGCGCGCGAGCACGCCGAGCTCTGGTGCACGGCCGGCGTCCACCCCGACAACGAGGGCGTTCGCGAGCCCACGATCGACGAGCTGGTGGCGCTGGCCGGGCGGCCCCGCGTGGTGGCCGTCGGCGAGACCGGGCTTGACTACTACCGCCTGGGCGGCCGCAGCGTCGCCGACATGGCCTGGCAGCGCGAGCGTTTCGCGGTGCACATCGAGGCCGCGCGCCGCACGGGCCTGCCGCTGGTGGTGCACACGCGGTCGGCCAGCGACGACACCGTGGCCATGCTGCGCAGCGAGGGCCGGGGCGCCGTCGGCGGCGTGTTCCACTGCTTCACCGAGACCGCCGAGGTGGCGCGGGCGGCGCTGGATCTGGGCTTCTACATCTCGTTCTCGGGCATCCTGACTTTCCGCAACGCCGAGGCGCTTCGTGACGTGGCCCGCTGGGTGCCCCTGGAGCGCTGCCTGATCGAGACCGACAGCCCCTACCTGGCGCCGGTGCCGTTCCGCGGCAAGACCAACCAGCCGGCCTACGTGCCGCACGTCGCTGCCCAGCTGGCGCAGCTCAAGGGCCTGCCCGTCGCGGAGGTGGCCATCGCCACCAGCCGCAACTGCGAAGCCCTGTTCACGCGCCTGGGGCCGGCGCCGGGGGTCGTCCGATGCTGAGAATTTGGTTGAAGTTTCTGTTTTATCTTTTTGTTTCAGCGTCTAGTTTTTCGGCCCTTGCCCAGGACGAGGTGGCCTTCTTCCGTGCCGTGAACCTCGACAGCGAGCGCGGCGTCCGGGACTGGCTGGCCGCCGGCGGCGACCCCAACCGTGCCGACTCGCGCGGCCAGACCGCCCTGATCCTGGCCATGCGCGACGAGTCGTTCAAGGTGGCGGCGGTGCTGCTGGATCACCCGGCCATCCGGGTCGACGCCACCAACTCGGCCGGCGAGACCGCGCTGATGATGGCGGCCCTGAAGGGCCACCTGGCCTGGGTGCAACGACTGGCCGCGCGGGGCGCGGCGCTCCGGCGCGAGGGCTGGACGCCGCTGCACTACGCCGCCAGCGGGGGCGGCTTCGACGTCGTGCGCTGGCTGCTGGACCAGGGCGTGCCCATCGACGCACCGGCACCCAACCGCAGCACGCCGCTGATGATGGCAGCGCGCTACGGCGCCAGCGAGTCCGTGGAACTGTTGCTGGCCCGCGGCGCCGACGCGCGGCCGCGCAACGACCGCGGCATGGACGCCGCCGACTTCGCACGGGGCGCCGGGCGCGACGCGCTGGCCGAACGGCTGGCGGCCCTGGCTGCGGCGGCACCGCGCCCCTGAGGCGTTTCGTCATCGATTTCACGGTGGCGTGCGCGACGCAGTGTCGGAAATCACCTGACATGCGGTATCGGCCGCCACCGTCTTCGCAAGGGCCTTGCTCGGGCGTAGAGTGGGTTCGAGTGTCATGCCGGCACGCCCGAGGAGTTCCTCATGTCGCAACAGGCCCCGTCACGCAACCCATTCATGCTGATGACCAACCCCGAGGTGGTGTTCGCGGCGGTCGAGAAGTCGGAGCGGCTGGGCCAGCTCAACCGGCACCTGTGCCGGCCGCTGGACCGTCCGAGTCCCAGCACCGCCGGCCGCCCCGCGTCGCCGGACGACGACAGCGATGTCGATGCGGCAGACGCCAGCGACTGAAGCGGAAGACCGGCTCAGGGTGTGCAAGGGCGCGTCGGCGCCCTTTTCTACGCCTCATGTACTAAGCACGATGTATATTATGTTGCTTTTAGTGGAGACGGCTCCCCGCTTCGGCTCCGCTCACCACCAACGCAACTGGCCAGTGGCAGCCCCCCGGCATCGTCGGCGCCTCGCTATGCTCCGCGGAGTCGACCATGCCCAGGCCGAACCCCACCAAGAAGCCCCCCGTCCGCCTGCGTTGCACCAGCCGCAGACGCCGCGGGCAAGCCCTCCGGGCCGTGCGGCTGGCCATGGCCGCGCTCGCCTTGTGGGGCCCGCTCGCCGCGGGCGCGGCCGGCCCGGGGCCGGGAGGCCTTCAGAAAGCGGACGCGAGCGGCCCCTTGAAGGTCGCCTCTTCATCGCCGCAGAGGACCCCTGCCGAGGACTACGACGAGACCGTGCGGAAAGGCGATGCGCTGTTCGACGCCGGCAACTTCCGGGATGCCGTGCGAGCTTACGAGCAGGCCCGGCGCATCGCCTACAACCACCGGCTGAGGAACGATGCCGACTCGCTCGAGCAGCGCATTGCCCGTGCGGCCCAGGCGCGCGACGCCCCCGCCGGCACCGCCGCCGTGCCCGGCCCGGCGGCGGCAGCGACCTCCGTACAGGCGCCGCCACCTGAGGTGCAGGCCCAGTACACGCAGGCCGTGCGCAGCGGCGACCTGGCGGCCGAGAGAGGCAACCACTTCGACGCCGTGCTCGCCTACGAGCGCGCCGCGCGCATCGCGTACGACAACCGGCGGATAGACGCCAGCGGGCTCGAGGAGCGCCTGGCCCGGTCGAGGAAGGCGCGCGACGAAGGCGAGCCCGGCGAGGTGATGCGCTTTCTCGGGCTCACCGCTGCACAGGCCGGCGCGGTGCGCGAGCGATCCCCGGCCGAGATCTGCGCCAGCACCGGCATCTGCTTCGACAACCTCACCGAGGCCGACCGCTGGCGCATCGTCAATCCCTACCTGCCCGGCAGCCACCGGTTCTTCGATTTCATCCACGGCGCCACCTGCTCGGCCGACGGGACGGCGTACGTCGCCGCCGACGGCATCGTGCCGGCCGAGGCGACGCGACGCCGTCCCCGCTCCAACGGCGACTGGTACGCGGACAACGGGCACGGCGTCTGGCGCGTGGCGCCGGACGGTCAGGTGACACCCTTCGCGGTCGGGCCCTACGGCTTCTATCCGCCGGACAAGCTCAAGCCCGCGCCCAAGGCCTACTGCAACGCCCGGGTCGAAGAAGTGCTGCCCTTCGGGCCCAGACGCTGGGGCGGGATCGCCCTGGCCCCGAACGGCGATGTCTACGTGAGCGACAAGGAGTACCACACGATCCTGAGACTGCGCCGTGACGGCGTCGTCGAGCACGTCGCTGGCGGAGGCGAAAGGGTCTGCACCTACGACCGCTTCAAGGACCGCCGGCAGTCGGGCTGGCGCGATGGGCCGGGCAGCCAGGCGCTGTTCAGCACCCCCATGGGGCTGGCGGTGGACCGCAACGGCAACCTGCTCGTCGCCGACCCCGGCAACTGCGCGCTGCGGCGCATCGACCCCTCCGGCGAGGTGTCGACGGTGCAGCGGGGCTGCTTCACCGAGCCCGGCGACAAGGGAAACATGCGCAGGCGAGTCGTCCACGAGCACGTGACCCTGGATCCCCAGGGCCGAGCCGTGGTGGGCGGCACGTACACCATCCCCAGCGTCAATGCCTACACGAACATCCACCGCATCCTCGAGGACGGCCGCACCGAGCAGTTGCTGTCCGCCACCCTGGGCTACGCCAGCAGCGGCGAGCTGCGTGCCTCGGACCTGGGCGGCCTGGCTTACCTGCCCGACGGCCGGCTGCTCATGGCCGACGGCTACAACGACCTGCTGCGCACGGTCGACGGAAAGACGTTGACCGACTGGCTGGGCGCCCGCACGCGGACCGACCCGCCAGACGTCGACGGCCGCCCGCCGAATGCACGCCTGAGGAGACCGGGCAGCCTGTGCATGAGCGCCAACGGCACGCTGTTCGTGACCCCCGGCTCGCTGCGCAGCGGCTCCGTTCGCAGGGTGGACGTGAAGACCCGCGAGGTGAGCACCTGGGTCTACTGACTCCCGGCTTCCTGCGGGGGCGGCGATCGATGGGGCTCTTCCGGTTCTCGTCGAGTCCCGGGTCTGACAACCATCACGGCACGAGCATGGGCCACAACGTCTGATCAGACTGAAGACGCTCGAGCATCCATCGGCCGGCGCTGCCCAGGCCGTCGGTTCGGTGGGCCAGGCAGAACGAGGCAGCAGGCCGCGGCTGTACGACGCGCAGCCGCACCAGGCTGCCGTCGCGAAAGGCCGGCTCGGCCAGGAAGCGCGGCAAGAACCCCACGCCCAAGCCAGCCACCTGCGCGGCCATCTTGTCCCGCATCGTGGCCACGGTGAGCGTGTCCTGTCCCTGCAGCAGGCCGGCGCTTCGGTTCGACCCTGAACGTGAACTGTCGGCCACGACGACGGCACGATGCGGCCGCAACGCGTCATCGGGCACGGGTTGAGCGCCGCGCCCGGCCCATGCGGCCAAGGGATGAGACGGAGAGACGGCGTACTCGAAGGACAAACGGCCCAGCTCATGGATCTGGTAGCCGCCCCCGGGCGGAACGCCGCCGGCGCCGAGTCCTGCCACGACGAGGTCGGCACGACCCGACTGCAGTGCGTCCCAGGTACCACCCAGGCCTTCCTCGGCCAGCTGCAGGCGCGTGCCGGCTCCCAGCGCGTCGAAATCAGCAATCACCGGAAAGATGGTCTGCAGCCCGAAGATCGTATCGACCGCCAGCCGCAAGGTCGCCTCCCAGCCTGCCTTGCGCTGGGCCAGTCGACGCTGGACCTCGTCCGCCATGTGCAGCAGGTGGCGTCCATCGGCCAGCAACTCGGCGCCAGCCGGCGTGAGTTGAACACGGCGCCTCGAGCGATCGAACACCCTCATTCCGAGCGCGCTCTCCAGCTGCGCCACCGTGTAGCTCAACGCCGACGGAACCTTGTGCAGCTCGGCTGCGGCCTTCGTGAACGAGGCGTGGCGTTCGACCGCGTCCAGGACGCCGAGCGCTTCGATCGACAGTTTGCGGTGGCTGTTCATGATCAAGATTTTTGATGATTAGGACGAAAAGGGCTCGCTTCCTGTACGCGCAAGCGCTTAGTACCATGGTGCCTCGTTCTCAGAGGTCTGGCGCTCGACGGCCCTTTCAATCAAAACCATTGCGAATGAACCCCACGCTCATCTCACGACGCGCGGCCCTGTGGTCAGCCGCGACCCCGCTCGGTCTGCTGGCGTCAAACAGCCCCGGCCAGACCAGTCCGACGCAGAGTGCACCGTCGCTCGAGACGGGGGCGGCGCGGGTCGTCACGCTGACCTACCTGAAGTCGCAACCGGGTCGCCTTGCGCAGTTGGAGCGCTTCGTTCGCGCGAACTGGTTCGCGATGGATGCGCTGGCCGTGCAGCAGGGCTTGTTCGTGGACTATGGATGGCTGGACAGCGCCTCTGATGACGGGCCCTGGAACGCCATCGTCATGGTGACCTACAACGACGACAAGGGCTTCGAGGGCATCCAGCAGCGGTGGGCCGCGATCAAGGCTGCCCACAAGGAAGTGCGTCCCGACAACCTTGGAATCAGGGATCTGGGTCGTGTGCTCGAGACCAAGAACCTGTTCGAGCGCGCGCCGTTTGCGCTCAGGACCCCTGCTCCAACCCAGACGCGCTGATTGCGCACGCCATGGCACGACCTTCGGAGGAACATATGGACATTTGCCAGCACGACGGAACCCGTCAGTCGGGCCGCACCGGACAGGGACGCCGGTTGCCGTTATCGGCAGCCCTTGTGGTCGCGACATTGGCACTGCCCATGTCCCCGGCCCGGGCACAGCCCCAACCCGCACTGGCACCGACCCCGGAACGCGCAGCGGCGCTTGCGGCCGTGGAGCGCTACTTCCAGGCTGCTGATTCCGGCAGTGCCGACGCCGTCCGCGGCGTGTTCTGGGCTACCGGTCGTGTCGAGGGTGTGGGTGGTGGGCGGCTGCTGTCGTGGTCGGCCGACGAGTTCGCGACACGCAGCTTTCGCGGGCAGCCCAAGCCGCTCGGGGACATCATCCGCACCATCGAGTGGCTGGACGTCTCTGGCACCGGAGCCGTGGCGCGCGTCAGGACCACCATCGGAGCGAACGACACGTACTGGGACTACTTCCTGCTGCACAAGCAGGCGGGCGAGTGGAAGATCGGTCTGAAGGCCTTCGCCAACCCCGAGCGCCCGGGTTGACGGCGACG
>JBKDQY010000281.1:0-19974 GCA_046341655.1 Betaproteobacteria bacterium
GAGCTGCCGATGATGGGATACCACTTGTTTCGGATAGTGGCCGGCGGCAGGGCTGTTCAGTCCGGCGCCCAAGACGCTCGGCGGGCAGCACCGTCAGCGTGTCAATCCAACCGATGTTCACCGAGGGAATCGATATGAATCACCGCTTCACCCGTGCCGCCTGCGCGGCCGCCGTCATGCTGACCTGCCTGTCGGGCTGCGCCGTCATCGACCAGGTCTCGGACACCATGGCCGGCGCCGTCGGCATCGACCCGCGCGTCATGGCGCTGCGCCCGGTGGTCTCGCCGCTGGGCTTCGGCGTCGAGACCAACCGCAGCGGCGGCGCAGGCGGCCTGCTGCTCACGCGCAGCGTGGCTGGCGTCAACATCGCGGCCGGCTTCAGCCTGACCGAAGGCAAGGTGATGAACGTCGTCGTCGCCGGTGTCGTGATCCCGCTGGGCGCCGATGGCCAGCTGGCGATGGACAACGCCACCCGCGCCAACCTGCTGTCCAAGGGCGTGCCGGCCGATGTGATCGTCCAGATCGAGGGCGTCGTCAACCGCCTGGTGAAGACCACGAAGCGCGGCTGAGCGCGCTGCTGTGCACGGCCGCGCTCAGCGGCTGTGCGAGGTGAGCCCGGCCAGCGGCCGAGCTGCGCTCACCCCCGGCGCCACCGGCCGTGCGCCGGGTGCTTTCGGAGCCGTAACGGGCAGCACACCCGGCATCGCCACGTTGGCCTCGTCGAGGCCGGCCGCAGCCGCCTGCGGCAGGCCGGCGGCCGAATCGCCGCCCAGCTTCATGGCCACGCCGACGGCGAGGATGTCGATGAGCAGCAGGTGCAGGATGCGGCTGACCATCGGCACGTGCGTGGCCACGTCCTCGACGTGGTCGATGATCAGCGCCACGTCGGCCTTGCGCGCCAGCGGGCTCTGGCTGGCGGTGATGGCCAGCACCGGCGCGCCGCGTTCGCGCGCCGCGTCGACCACGGCCAGCAGGTCGTCGACGCGGCCGCTGCTGCTGATGACCACCACCACGTCCTGCGGCTTCAGCACGCTGGCGGCCAGGGGCTGCAGGCGCACGTCGGTGTGGCTGCCGCAGGGCAGCCCGAAGCGCAGGAACTTGAACTGTGCGTCGTGCGCCACCACCCCGTAATGGCCGACGGCGAAGAACTCGATGCGCCCGGCGCCGGCCAGCAGTTCGATGGCGTTGGCCAGCGTCTCGCGGTTGAGCTGCTCGCGCAGCGCCAGGATGGCGCTGGCGGTGTTGCCCAGGACCTTCACGCCCAGCTCGAGCATGCTGTCCTCGCCCGTGACCTGCGTGTGCGTGATCGGCACCGTCGCGCTCAGCCCCGAGGCCAGCCGCAGCTTGAAGTCCGACAGCCCCTCGCAGCCCAGGCTGCGGCAGAAGCGGATCACGGTGGGCTGGCTGACCTGCGCCGCGCGCGCGATCTCGGCGATGGGGTCGCCCAGCGCGGCGCGAGGGTGCGCCAGCACGTGGTCGGCCACGCGCCGCTCGGCCGGCGACAGACTGTCGCGGGCGCGCTGGATCTGGCCCAGGATGGGCGAGCCGTGCTCGGCGTGCAGGCTGCGCAGCTGCGCAGCCAGGATGGCCGAGGCGCCCACGAACGTGGCGTGCTCGGCCGTCACCACGTAGGTGGGGATGCCCTTGACGTAGTCGGAGAAGCGGCCCTTGTCCTCGAAGCGCGCGCGGAAGGGGCTGCGGTCGAAATAGCTGCCCAGGCGCGGCACGATGCCGCCGCCGATGTAGATGCCGCCCAGGGCGCCCAGCGTCACGGCCAGGTTGCCGGCGACGTTGCCCAGCACCGAGCAGAAGGCCTCCAGCGTCTCGGCGCACAGCGCGTCGCGGCCCTCGAGCGCGCGCCGCGTGATCTCGGGCGCCGCCAGCGGCTCGGGCGCCAGCCCGGCGTGGTCGCGCAGGGCGCGGTGGATCAGCTCCAGCCCCGGCCCCGACAGCAGCCGCTCGTGCGACAGGTGCGAGTACTGCGTCAGGCCGTAGCGCAGGATGGCGATCTCGCGCTCGTCGCGCGGCGAGAAGCTCGTGTGGCCGCCCTCGGTGCCCAGCGCCACCCAGCCGTCGCCGGCCGGGATGAGGCCGCTGACGCCCAGGCCCGTGCCGGCGCCGAGAACCCCCACGACGCTGCGCTCGCGCGCCAGCCCGCCGCCGACCTGCCGGCGCTGCTGCGGCGCCAGCCTCGGCAGCGACATCGCCAGCGCGGTGAAGTCGTTCACCACCACCAGCGTCTGCAGGCCCAGCCGCTGCCGCATCTGTTCGATGGAGAACTGCCAGTGGTAGTTCGTCATCCGCACCTCGTCGCCTTCCACCGGGTTGGCGATGGCGATGGCGGCGTGCTCGATGCGCGCGGCCAGCCCGAGCGGCAGGCCCTGCAGGTAGGTGATGACGGCGGCGTGGAAGTCGGGGTGTTCCGCGCAGCGCAGCGAGGCCGTATGCTCGAACTGGCCCGCGGCGGCCTCGATCGTGAAGCGGGCGTAGGTGCCGCCGATGTCGGCGATGAGGCGCGGGCTGTCGAAGGTGGCGGTCATGCTCGGTGCCATCGGGTCGGGACGGGCCCGGATTGTGCGTGAGCGCACAAGGCCCCCAGGCACACCCAGTCTGGTCGGTCGCCTGTAGCTTCACTACAGGGTGAACCCGTGGCTTTCTGGCCTACATGGAGACGTAATCTCCCGTCGGCACTTTCTGCCTTGTCCGGGGTCTGTAGTTTTGCTACCGTTTGCCTGCAGATGCCCATGTCCAGACCCTGCCCATGAACGATGTCAGTCCCCTCGAGGGCACCGCGGCCCGGCGCCTGGTGTCGGCACCGGCCCCCTGGCTGGTGGCCGACATCGGGGGCACGAACGCGCGCTTCGGCTGGATGGCCGGGCCGGGCGGCGCCGTGGCGCACGTGCGCACGCTGGCGTGCGCGGCCCACGCCGGCCCGGCCGAGGCGGCCGCGGCCTACCTGGCCGGCCTGCGCGTCCAACTGGGCAGCGGCTTCGAGCCGCCGCGCGTTGCGGCCTGGGCCGTGGCCACGGCCGTCGCAAGCGACCGCATCACGCTGACGAACAGCGGCTGGAGCTTCTCGCGCGAGGGCGTCCGTGCCGGACTCGGGCTCGAACGGCTCGAGGTGCTCAACGACTTCGAGGCGCTGGCGCTGGCGCTGCCGTGCCTGCAGCCTTCGCAAGTGCGGCCGGTGGGGCGCCTGGGCGCGCCGGCCCCGGGCGCGGCCATGGCGGTCGTGGGCCCGGGCACGGGCCTGGGCGTGGCGGCCATCGTGCCGCACGGCGGCCGCTGGGTGGCCCTGCCCGGGGAAGGCGGGCACGCCACGCTGGCGCCGGCCGACGAGTTCGAGAGCGCCGTGCTGGCCGCGGCCCGGCGCGAGTTCGAGCACGTCTCCGCCGAACGGCTGCTGTCGGGCATCGGGCTGCCGGTGCTCCACCGCGCGGTGGCGGCGGTGGAGGGCGTGGCCGCCGATGCCACCGATGCCGAGCACATCGTCGAGCGCGGGTTGGCCGGCACCGACGCGCGCTGCAGCGTCACGCTGGACCTGTTCTGCGCCATGCTCGGCGGCTTCGCCGGCAACGTGGCGCTGACCGTCGGCGCGCGCGGCGGCCTGTATGTGGGCGGCGGCATCGTGCCGCGGCTGGGAGAGCGCTTCTTCGTGTCGCGCTTCCGCGAGCGCTTCGAGGCCAAGGGACGCTTCCGTCCCTACCTGCAGGCCATCCCGACCTTCCTGATCACGGACACGCTGGTGGCGCTCACCGGCGCCGGGGCGGCGCTGGCACAGGCCGACTGAGCGCGACGCCCCTCCCGCCCTGCTTCGCTGTCAGGCAGCGGCGGTGCGGGCAGCGCCGAACAGCTCCGACCGCGCGGCCTGCGTGATGGCCGCGACGCCAGGGTGCGTGATGCGGCGCTCGGCGGTGATGGCATAGAAGTCGTCGCTGATCTCCTCGCAGCGGCCGATCACCTGCACGCCGTATTGCCGCACGGTCTCGTCCTCCACCACCGAGGGCGACAGGAACACGCCGCGGCCCTGGCGCCCGAAGGCCTTCATCAGTGCGCCGTCGCCGAACTCGCCCACCACGCGCGGGTGCAGCCCCTGGCGCTCCAGCCAGGCGTCGAACTGCGGCCGCACCGACGAGCTGCCGCCGGGCACCAGCATGGGCGCGCCGTCCAGGCACTGCGGGAAAGGCCTTCGCAGCCGCGCCGCCAGCTCGGGCGCGGCGAAGAAGCTCACCGGCGAGCTGCCCAGCTTGTGGTTGAAGGCCTTGACGCTGAGCTTGCGCGTCAGCGGCTCGTCGGCGATGACGAGGTCGATGCGGTGCAGCGCGAGCTGCGCCATGAGCTCGTTGAAGCCGCCCTCGGCGCAGATCAGCTTCACCGGCTCGGCCAGGCCCAGCGCGGGCTCAAGGAGCTTGTAGGCCACCGACTTGGCGACCACGTCCTCGATGCCCACGCGCAGCTCGAGCACCTGCTCGCGGGTGCCGCGCTTCTCGCGCAGGGCGGTCTCGAGCTCGCCGCCGAGGGCGAAGATCTCGTCGGCAAAGCGCAGCGCCACGCGGCCGTCTTCGGTGAGCTCGAGCTGGCGACCGTTCTTGCGGAACAGCCGGCGGCCCAGGCGGTCTTCGAGCAGCTTGATCTGCGCCGACAGCGTCTGCGGCGTGGTGTGCAGCTGTTCGCCGGCCTTGACCACCCCGCCGGCCTTGGCGGCGACCCAGAAGTAGTGCAGGTGCTTGAAGTTCATCGGGGACGCCCTCGTCGGTGTCGTGAATCGATGCGTTTTTTGCGAACTAAAAATGTTTGATTATCGAATTTACGCGAATCGATCTCAACCCTACATTGAGCGGTGTCGTCGTTTTCACGGGGCTTGCGACAGCCCCTTGCGCTTCAAGAGGAGCACACCATGCGCATGAGCACCAAAGGCCGTTTTGCCGTCAACGCGCTGATCGACCTCGCCCTGCGCGAGCCGGCCGGCCCCGTGGCCCTGGCCACCATCAGCCAGCGTCAGCAGATCTCGCTGTCGTACCTGGAGCAGCTGTTCAGCCGCCTGCGCAAGGAAGGCCTGGTCGAGAGCACCCGCGGCCCCGGCGGCGGCTACACGCTGGGCCGCCCGGCCGAGCGCATCACGGTGGCCGACATCGTCAGCTCGGTCGACGAGCCCATGGAGGCCCAGGGCGAGGACGAGCGCAGCCTCGGCATGAGCCGGGCCCTGTGGCAGCGCCTGAACGCCGCGATGCTGGGGCACATGGCCACCATCACGCTGGCCAGCCTGGTGCAGGAGCAGAAGGACGCCGGCGTCAGCATCGAGCCGCGCCCCGCCCGCCGCGCCATCGCGCCGCAGCCGGTGGTCAAGCCGGTGCGTTCCACGGCGCCCAACTCCGTGTTCGCGCTGGCGCGCACGATGGGCGGCTGAGCCGCTGCCATTCACCCCCGCCGGCGGCCCACCGGCCGCCGGATTGCCGGCCCGCCCGTCTGCGACGAGCGGGCCGTTTTCATGCCGCCCCTACTTGTAGAGCAGTTCCGGCAGCCACAGGCCGATGCCGGGGAAGTTGTACAGCAGCACGATGGCGATGATCTGGATGCCCATGAAGGGCAGCATGCCGGCGAAGATCTGGTTAAGCGTCACGTGCGGCGGGCTCACGCCCTTCAGGTAGAAGGCCGCCATGGCCACCGGCGGGCTCAGGAACGCCGTCTGCAGGTTCAGCGCCACCAGCAGCCCGAAGAACAGCGGGTCGACCCCGAAGTTGTCGAGCAGCGGGATGAAGATGGGCATGAAGATCACGATGATCTCCGTCCACTCCAGCGGCCAGCCCAGCACGAAGATGATCACCTGGCTCAGCACCAGGAACTCGGTCTTGCTGAGGTTGAGCGACATCACCCACTTCTCGACCAGTTCCTGCCCGCCCAGCAGCGCGAAGGCCGCCGAGAAGATGGCGCTGCCCACGAACAGCCAGCACACCATGGCGCTGGTCTTGGCGGTGAGGAACACGCTCTCCTTCAGCATCGACAAGTTGAACTGCCGGTAGGCCAGGGCGAGCAGGAAGCCGCCCAATGCCCCCACGGCCGCCGCCTCGGTGGGGGTGGCCAGGCCCATGACGATGGAGCCCAGCACGGCCAGGATCAGCACGAGCAACGGGAAGAAGCTCGCCAGCAGCATCTTGAAGATCTCGAGCCGCTGGAAGCTCATCAGCGCGTAAAGGGCCAGCAGGGCCACGGCGCCGGTGCCCGTGCCGATCCACCAGCCTCTGGTGGGCGGCGTGCGCTCGGCGGTGCCTGCGGCGGGTGCGTCGGCGCCGGGGGGCTCGGCGACGCCGACGTTGGCGCCGGACTCCCGGGCGGTGGCGCTGGCGCTCTCGGCGGGAGGCTCCTGCACGCCGCCGGGGGCGGCCGTGCTGGCGGCGCCGTCGGCCGGCGGTTCCTTCAGGCTGCCGCTGCCTGATTCGGCCGGCGGTTCCTGCAGGCCGCCGCTGCCGGATGTGGCCGGCGGCTCCTTCAGGCCACCGCTGCCGGACTCGGCGGGCGGCTCAGCGAGCCCGCCGCTGGCGGGCGCAGCCTCGGTGGTCTCGGGCTCGGCCACGAATGCCTCCTCCACCGGCGCCGGCCGCGTGTTGAGGTGCCAGCTGAAGGCCGCCACCAGCGCGAACAGCAGCGCCGGCAGCAGCGCCACGCCCAGCTGGCGCAGCACGTGGCCCAGGGGCACGTCGACGTTACGGCGGCCCTTCAGCGCCAGCAGCAGGGCCGGCAGGGCGCGGTTGGAGATGCCGTCGGAGATCTTTTGCGTCAGCGGCGGCAGCGGCACGAAACGCTGCTCGACCGACAGCGGCGGCATCAGGTTCGGCTTGAGCTTGGCCAGGATGATCACGTAGACCACGTACAGGCCGGCCAGCATCAGGCCGGGGAAGAACGCCCCGGCGTACAGCTGCACCACCGACACGCCCGCGGTGGCGCCGTAGACGATGAGCATCACCGACGGCGGGATCAGGATGCCCAGGCAGCCCCCCGCCGTGATGGAGCCGGCGGCGACGCGGACGTCGTAGCCGCCGCGCAGCATCTGCGGCAGCGCCAGCAGGCCCATCAAGGTGACGACGGCACCCACGATGCCGGTGGCCGTGGCGAACACCGCGCAGGTGAAGAGCGTGGCCACCGCCAGCGAGCCCGGAACGCGGGCCATAGCCAGGTGCAGGCTCTTGAAGAGCTTCTCGATCAGGTTGGCGCGTTCGACGAGGTAGCCCATGAACACGAACAGCGGGATCGAGATGAGCACGTCGTTGCCCATCACCTTGTACGCCGACTGCACCATCAGCGTCAGCGTCTTGCCGGTGTCCTCCTCGTAGGCGATCCACGTGAAGATCATGCCCATGCCCATCAGCGTGAACGCCGTGGGAAAGCCGAGCATGATGGCCACGACCACCAGCGCCAGCATCATCAGGCCCAGGTGGCCGTTGGTGATGGTGTCGGCGCTGAGCAGCATCACCGCCGTGCCGGCGATGATGATCGCCATCAGCGAGAAGCCGAACCAGAGTTCCTTGCGGATCGTCACTTCGAGCCTCCCGGGGTGACGAAGCGGTCCAGCGCCTCGATATCGGCGTCCTTCACGTGCACCATCGCCTTGAGCTTGTCGACGTCGACCTCCTCGACGTCCTGCTCGCGCGAGGGCCACTCGCCGCTGCGGATGCACTGGATGCACCGCGCGATCTCGACCAGGCCCTGCAGCAGCAGCATGAAGCCGGCCACCGGGATGACGAACTTGAACGGGTACACCGGCAGCGGCGTGGCGCTGAAGGTGTTCTCGCGGATGGCCGCGCTCTCGCTGGCGAAGGTCCACCCGGCCCAGGTGAGGGCCACGATCCCAGGCAGGAAGAACACCAGGTACAGCAGCAGGTCCAGCGAGGCCTGCGTGCGCGGGCGGAAGAAGCCATAGAGCACGTCGCCGCGCACGTGGCCGTTCTTGGCCAGCGTGTAGGCGCCGGCGGTCATGAACAGGGTGCCGTAGCACATGATCTGCACGTCCAGCGCCCAGTCGTGCGGCGAGTTCAGCGCGTAGCGGGAGAACACCTCCCAGCTGATGAGCAGGGTGAGCACGACGATGAGCCACGCGAAGACCTGGCCCACCCAGGTCGAGACGCGGTCCACCAGAAGCAGCAACGATTGCATGGGGTATCCCGGGAATTCAGCAAATCTTCAGGTGGGGCTCAGACGGCCCGAGGGCCACCGGCCTTGCGGCAGCGGTGGCCCCCGGGGAGCTCTGCCCGAAAGTGGCTCAGGCCTTCTTCTGCGCCGGGCGGAAGTAGTGGTTCCAGGCCATCTTGAAGTCGACCATGTAGTCGTTCTGCCAGCCGCCGGCCCGCTCGGCGAAGGCACGCTGGCTGTCCATCACCTTCTTGAACATCGGCTGCTCGGCGCCCTTGGCGGCGGTGACCTTGTCCCAGGCGGCAAGCTGGGCGCGCAGGATCGGATCGGGCGTCTTGAAGAAGTTGACCTTGTCCTTGGTCTTGAGCTCGATGTAGTCCTGGCTGTTGCGCTGGATGGCCTTCCAGCTCATGTCCGAGCTGGCAGCCTGCACGGCGTAGTCGATCACCGACTTCAGCTCACCCGGCAGGGCGTCGTACTTGGCCTTGTTGAACAGGATCTCGAACTGCTCGCCGCTCTGGTGGAAGCTCTGCAGCATGCAGTTCTTCACCACGTCGGGGAAGCCCAGGATGCGGTCGGACGACGCGTTGTTGAACTCGGCCGCGTCGATCAGGCCGCGGTCCAGCGCCGGCACGATCTCGCCGCCGGGCAGCGGGTTGACGGCGGTGCCGAGCTCCTTGAACACGTCGATGGCCAGGCCCACCGTGCGGAACTTCAGGCCCTTCATGTCGGCCACGGTGCGCACCGGCTTCTTGAACCAGCCCAGCGGCTGCGTGGGCATGGGGCCATAGACGAAGGAGACGACGTCGATGTTGAGCGACTTGTAGATCTCCTCGAGCAGGGCCTTGCCGCCGCCGTAGTAGTGCCAGGCCAGCACCATGTTCGGGTCCATGCCGAAGGCCGGACCCGAGCCCCACAGCGCCAGCGAATTGGCCTTGCCGTAGTGGTAGGCCAGCACGCCGTGGCCGCCGTCGAGCGTGCCCTTGTTCACCGCGTCGAGCAGCTGGAAAGCCGGCACCACGGAGCCCGAGGGCAGCACCTCGACCCGCAGGCGGTTGCCCGCCATGTCGTTCACCTTCTTGGCGAAGTCGTTGGCGTACTCGTGGAAGATGTCCTTCGCCGGCCAGGTGCTCTGGAAGCGGAAGGTCGTGGTCTGCGCCATAGAGACCATCGGCGCGGCCATCGCGGCCGAACCGACGGCGCCGGCGGCGGCGGTCTTCAGGAAGCCACGGCGCTTGGCCGCGGTGGTGGAGTCGCTCATGGGGGTCTGTCTCCGGAGGGTGGGGGAATGCCCGTTTACAGGCCGACTGTCCTGGACACGGCCTGAACTTGTGGAATGTCGATCCCGCGAGCCGAAGCGGCAACCGGGGGTTTCCCCCGTCCGTGGCGCAGAACCCGACAGCAAACGTGCAGTCTCGGTCAGATCAGTCGTGACTGGCGAGAAAAGATCGCCAGGCGGCCGCCAGCGTTGGCGCCATCAGGCCGTGGCGGAACCCGAAGTCCAGCGTCACGAGTGCCGCGTCCACCGTCATCGACGACCCCAGCGCCAGTTCGAGGGCATCCGCCACGGGCAGCAGGCGGAAGTCCTGCACCTCGCCGTCCTGGTTCTCGGGCTGCAGGCCCTGGGGCAGCTCCAGGTCGAAGGCGTGCAGCCACTCGCGCTGCAGCCCTTCCGGGATGTCGCGCTCGATGCGCAGCCGGCGCACGGGCAAGGCGCGTGCGGCCACGGGGGCGGGCAGGCCGGCTTCCTCCCAGGCCTCGCGCACCAGCGTTTCGGCGGGCTGCTGGCCCAGGGGCACGCCGCCGCCGACCAGGTTGTCGAAGAGGCCGGGGTCGGTGGGCTTGTCGAACGAGCGCTGCGCGATCCACAGCGCCGAGGGCCGCCCGTCGGCCCCGCGGACGAAGCCGTTGGCGTGGGCGCCAAAGGTCAGGCTGCCCCAGAAGCGCGAGGCCGCGCGCTCGATGGCGACCATGGGCTCGCCCGCGCGCAGGCCCTCCAGAGGCGCCAGGGCGTAGGGCTCGCCGCGCCAGCCCACGATCGCGCCCTTCGCGTGCCAGTCCCGGTGCAATTCCGCCAGGCGCGGCTCGCGCTCGTCCCGCGGCAGCACGATGTCGATGCGCTCAGGGCCGATGGCAAAGGCCGCCGGCTCGGCAGCCAGCAGCGCCAGATGCGGTTCGGCCACGCAGCCCACGCGCTCGCCGTCGAGCCACACCGCCCGGCGCGGCCGCAGCGCCAGGCGGGCCTCGGCCAGCGCGGGAATGCCGGGCGCCGGGCTCACGCGGCGCGCTGGGCGGCCGTCACGGGGCCTTCGCGCCAGCGCTTCATCAGCGTGTCCCAGCGCGGCTCCACGGCTCTCACGTGGCGCAGCTTGACGTGCCCGAAGCCGCGGATGTCCTCGGGCAGCCGCGCGATCTCGACGGCCAGTGCCCGGTTGCCGGCGTCCAGCGCCCGCAGCAGTTCGTTGACCGTGGCCTCGTAGCGCACGATCAGCGCGCGCTCCATGCGCCGTTCTTCCGTGCGGCCGAAGATGTCGAGCGGCCCCCCGCGCAGGCCCTTCAGCCGGGCCAGCACCCCGAAGGCCGTGCGCATCCACGGGCCATAGGGGCGCTTGACGAGCTCGCCCTTGTCGTTGGTCCTGGCCAGCAGCGGCGGCGCCAGGTGGTGCACCAGCTTGTAGTCGCCCTCGAACAGGGCGCCGATCTTCGCGGTGAAGGCGGGATCGGTGTGCAGCCTCGCGACCTCGTACTCGTCCTTGTAGGCCATCAGCTTGAAGAGGTAGCGCGCCACGGCCTCCGCCAGCGGCGTGCCGCCGCCCAGGCCGGCCTCGGCGGCGCGCACCTTCTCCACGAAGGCGGCGTAGCGCTGCGCGTAGGCGGCGTCCTGGTAGCCGGTGAGGAAGGCCACGCGGGTCTTCAGCAGCTCTTCGAGCGAGGGCTTCCTGACGACCTGGATCACCTGCTGCGCCTTGAACAGCGCCGTCACGGAGGCCAGGTCGTGGGCGCAGCGACGGCCCCACTCGAAGGCCGCCTTGTTGTGCTCGACCTGCACGCCGTTGAGCTCGATGGCGCGCTGTATGGCTGCCAGGCTCAGCGGGATGCGGCCGTGCTGCCACGCGTAGCCCATCATCAGCGGGTTGGTGTAGATGCTGTCGCCCAGCAGCTGCTCGGCCACCTGCTCGGCGTCGAAGGCGCCGACCAGGCCCTCGCCCACGCTGCCGCGCACGGCGGCCTCGCAGTTTCCGCCCGGGAACTGCCAGTTCGGGTTCTTCACGAAGCCCGCGGTCGGCGTGCCGTGGGTGTTGAGCGCCACGAAGGTGCGGCCGTGCTGCATCACCGCCAGGGTGTACCTGCTGGCGCCGACGATGCTGTCGCAGGCGATCACGAGGTCGGCCTGCGCGGTGTCGACCTTGGTGGTGTGGATGGCGTCGGGCCGGCTCGCGATCTGGATGTGGCTCCAGGTGGCGCCGCCCTTCTGCGCCAGGCCGCCGGCATCCTGCGTGACCACGCCCTTGCCCTCGAGGTGGGCCGCCATGCCCAGGATCTGGCCGATGGTGATGACGCCGGTGCCGCCGACGCCGCCGACGACGATGCCCCAGGCTGTCTCCGTGGCCGGCAGCGCGGGCTCGGGCAGCGGCAGCAGGCCGTCCGGCGTGCCCTGCTTCTCCTTCTTCGGCTTGCGCAATTGCCCGCCCTCGACGGTGACGAAGCTCGGGCAGAAGCCCTTCACGCAGGAGAAGTCCTTGTTGCAGGTGTTCTGGTTGATGCGGCGCTTGCGGCCGAACTCGGTCTCCAGCGGCTCCACGCTCAGGCAGTTGCTCTGGGCCGAGCAGTCGCCGCAGCCCTCGCACACCAGCTCGTTGATGACGACGCGCCTGGCCGGATCGACCATCTTGCCGCGCTTCCTGCGGCGGCGCTTTTCGGTGGCGCAGGTCTGGTCGTAGATCAGTGCCGTGGTGCCGGGAATCTCGCGCAGCTCGCGCTGGACGCGGTCGAGCTCGTCGCGGTGGTGCACCGTGACGCCGGCCTCCAGCGCCGCGCCTTCGTACTTGGCGGGCTCGTCGGTGACGATGACGAGCTTGCGCACGCCCTCGGACACCAGGCTCTTCTGGATCTGCAGCACGCTGTGGCCCTCGGGCCGTTCGCCCACCTGCTGGCCGCCGGTCATGGCCACGGCGTCGTTGTAGAGCACCTTGTAGGTCACGTTCACGCCGGCCGCGATGCTCTGTCGGATGGCCAGCAGCCCGCTGTGGAAGTAGGTGCCGTCGCCGAGGTTGGCGAACACGTGGTTCTCGGTGGTGAACGGCGCCTGGCCGACCCAGGGAACGCCCTCGCCGCCCATCTGCGTGAAGGTGCTGGTGCTGCGGTCCATCCACACGGCCATGTAGTGGCAGCCGATGCCGGCCACGGCGCGGCTGCCCTCGGGCACGCGGGTGCTGGTGTTGTGCGGGCAGCCGCTGCAGAACCAGGGCGCGCGCTCGCCGGTGTCGGACTTGAGCGCGGCCAGCTCGCGCTCGCGCGCGTCGAGCACCTGCAGCCGCTGCGCCATGCGGCGCTGCACGTCCTCGGGCACGCCGAGCTTGGCGAGCCGCTTCGCGATCGCCCGGGCGACGAGCGCCGGCGTCAGGTCGGCCTTGGCGCGCAGCAGCCAGTTCTCGCTCGGGTTGGGCATGCTCCACTCGCCGCCCGTGGCGTCGCCCTCGGGTTCGTCGAACTTGCCCAGCACGTTCGGCCGCACGTCGGCGCGCCAGTTGTAGAGCTCCTCCTTGAGCTGGTACTCGATGACCTGGCGCTTCTCCTCGACGACCAGGATCTCTTGCAGCCCGGTGGCGAAGTCGCGGGTGATGGTGGCCTCCAGCGGCCAGACCACGTTCACCTTGTGCAGCCGGATGCCGAGGGCGCGGCAGGTGTCGTCGTCCAGGCCCAGGTCGGCCAGCGCCTGGCGGGTGTCGTTGTAGGCCTTGCCGCTGGCGATGATGCCGAAGCGATCCTGGGGCGTGCGGATGACGTCGTGGTTGAGCCGGTTGGCGCGCACGTAGGCCAGCGCGGCGTACCACTTGTAGTCCATCAGCCGCGCCTCCTGCTCCAGCGGCGCGTCGGGCCAGCGGATGTGCAGGCCGCCGGGCGGCATCGCGAAGTCCTCGGGCAGCACGATGTTCACGCGCGCGGGGTCGACGGCGACGCTGGCGCTGCTCTCCACGACCTCCTGGATGGTCTTCATGCCGCTCCACAGGCCGGAGAAGCGGCTCATGGCGAAGGCGTGCACGCCCATGTCGAGGATGTCCTGCACGCCCGACGGGAAGAACACCGGCAGCCCGCAGGCCTTGAAGATGTGGTCGCTCTGGTGCGCCGCCGTGCTGCTCTTGGCCACGTGGTCGTCGCCGGCGATGGCGATGACGCCGCCGTGCCGGCTGGTGCCGGCCATGTTGGCGTGCTTGAAGACGTCGGAGCAGCGGTCCACGCCCGGGCCCTTGCCGTACCAGATGCCGAAGACGCCGTCGTACTTCTTCGTCTGGGGGTAGAGGTCCAGCTGCTGCGTGCCCCACACCGCGGTGGCGCCGAGCTCCTCGTTCACGCCGGGCTGGAAGACGACGTGGTGCTGCGCCAGGTGCTTCTTCGCGGCCATCAGCGCCTGGTCGTAGCCGCCGAGCGGGCTGCCGCGGTAGCCGCTGACGAAGCCGGCGGTGTTCAGGCCCGCGAGCACGTCGCGCTGGCGCTGCAGCATGGGCAGCCGCACCAGCGCCTGCACGCCGCTCATGAAGGCGCGGCCGCTGGCCAGGCTGTACTTGTCGTCCAGCGTGGCCGCTTCCAGGGCCTTGCGGACGTGCTCGGGCAGGGGGGCGTTCATGCTCGCGACTCCACGCCCGGGCACACTTCGCCGGGCCAGCGCGGCAGTGTAGGCACAACGTGCGCGCATGTCCTTTCGTTTTCTGCCCCGGAAGAGCTTGGCTGCGCAAGCTTTATGCTCGAAAGCTGCCTCAGGAGAGCCGATGACGCTGAACAAGCCCCGGTCCGTGGGAACCCTTGCCCAGGCCGCGCCTGCCGCCGGGGCGGCCGATGACCCCGGGCCGCACCGTGCCCTCGACCGCTACGACCTCGCCATCCTGGCCGAACTGCAGCTCGACGCGCGGCTGAGCAATGCCGAGCTCGCCGCGCGCATCGGCCTGAGCGCCGCGCCCACCTGGCGCCGCGTGAAGGCGCTCGAGGAGCAGGGCTACATCACCGGCTACCGGGCCGAGATCGACCGCCGCAAGGTCGGCCTGGGGGTGCTGGCCTTCGTGCGCCTGGACTGCGAGCGCAACAACAGCGAGAGCACGCGTGCGCTCGAGCAGGCCATCCGCGACCGGCCCGAGGTGCTGGCCTGCCACTACATCAGCGGCACCGGCACCTTCGAGCTGCACGTGGTGGCCACCGACCTGGACGCCTTCTCGCGCCTGGCGCTGGAGGTGCTGTTCAAGCTGCCCAACGTGAAGGACCTGCACACCAGCTTCAGCCTCGGCGAGGTCAAGACCGGCGGCGCGCTGCCGCTGCAGCACCTGAGAGCCTGAGAGGCCGGACCGCCGAGCCGCCCGGCCGCGGTGCTACGCTCGCCGCCCGCCATGAGCCGGCTCCTCGACGCCCTTCTCACCACCGACCCCGTGCAGCGCGTGCGGCTGTCGCAGTCCGGGCTCGCGCTACTGCTGATGGCCGCCGGTGTGGCCGCGATGCACTACTTCGCCGTGGCGGGCGTGGCGACCGTCGGGCCCGTGCTGATCTGGTCGGCGTTCACTCTGGGCGGCATGCTGGTGTTCTTCGCGCTCATCCGCAGTGGCGCGTCGAGGCGCTGGGCCGAGCCCTCGCTCACGGTGCCGCAGATGCTGTTCGCGCTGACCAGCAGCGCGGTGGCCTACACCCTGCTGGGCGCCGGCCGCGGCGCGGTGTTCCCGGTGGTGATGGTGGTGCTGATGTTCGGCATGTTCGTGGTCTCGCCGCGGCAGATGCGCTGGCTGAGCGTCTACGCCGTGCTGCTGTTCGGCAGCGCGATGGCCTTCATGACGCTCATGCAGCCCCGGCAGTACCCGCTGGTCATCGAGGTCGGGCACTTCCTGCTCGTGGCCACCATGCTGCCGGCGGTGTCGCTGCTGGCGGGGCGGCTGTCGCGCATCCGCCACCGCGCGCGGCAGCAGCGCGCCGAGCTCGCTCAGGCCCTGGCCCGGCTGCGCGAGACCGCGACGCGCGACGAGCTCACGGGCCTCATCAACAAGCGCCACATGCTGGGCCTGATGGCGCAGGAGCACCAGCGCTGCATCCGCAGCGGCCAGAGCTTCTGCCTGGCGCTGCTCGACGTCGACCGCTTCAAGCCCGTGAACGAGGCGCATGGCTACGCCGTGGGCGACGCGGTGCTCGCCGCCATCGCCCAGGAGGCGCAGCGCCAGGTGCGCGTGTCCGACATGCTGGCGCGCTGGGGCGGCGAGGAGTTCCTGCTGATGATGAGCGACACCCACGCGGCGCTGGCGCGCGGCGGGCTGGAGCGGCTGCAGCAGCGGCTGGCGGCGCTGCGCATCCTGCACGGCACGGCCACGGTGGGTGTGACGCTGTCGGCGGGGCTGGCCGAGCACATCGCCGGCGAGCCGCTGGAGCGCACGCTGGAGCGCACCGTGGCCGCGCTGGCAGAGGCCAAGGCCCAGGGCACGGGCCGCGTGGTGATCGCCCCTTGAACCCGGCCGCCGCGCGCGGCCTGCCGCTGCGCCACGCGCTGCTCGCGCTGGCGGTGGTGGCGGTGTGGGGCAGCAACTTCGTGGTCATCCACGGTGCCCTGTCGGTGATGCCGCCGTTCCTGCTGGCGCTGCTGCGCTTTGCGCTGGCGCTGGTGCCCGCGCTGCTGTTCGTGCCACGGCCGGCGGTGCGCTGGCCTCTGCTGGCGGCCTACGGGGTGCTCATCGGGGCCGGGCAGTTCGCGCTGCTGTACCTGGCCATGGACGGCCGCATCGCTCCCGGGCTGGCCTCGCTGGTGATCCAGACGCAGGTGTTCTTCACCATCGGCCTGGCCATGCTGGCCGACGGCGAGCGGCTGCGCCCGCTGCAGGTCGTGGCGCTGGCGCTGGCCGTGGCCGGCATCGGCGTGATCGCGGCGCACACCGGCGGCGAGGTCAGCGCGGCGGGGCTGGGGCTTGTGCTGCTGGCGGCGCTGTCGTGGGCGTGCGGCAACCAGGTCTCGCGCCGCATGGGGCGCGTGCCCATGCTGGGCGTGGTGGTGTGGTCCAGCGCATTCGCGCTGCCCCCGCTGGCGCTTCTCGCGCTGACCCTGGAAGGCCCGGCGCGCATCGGACAGGCGCTGGCCGCGGCCGATGCCGCCACGTGGGCCGCCGTGGCCTGGCAGGCCGCGGGCAACACGCTGTTCGGCTACGCCGCCTGGGGCTGGCTGCTGGCGCGCCACCCGGCCGGAACGATCGCCCCGATGGCGCTGGGTGTGCCCGTGTTCGGCATGATCACGGCTGCGTTGTGGCTCGGCGAGCCACTGCCGCCCTGGAAACTCCTGGCCGCTGCGCTGGTGATCGGCGGCCTCGTGCTCAACCTGCTCGCGCAGCGCCGCGGGCCCTGACCCCGGACCCCGCCGCGATGTGGCTGCTGATCCTCGAAGCCGTGGCCGCGCTGGCCCTGTTGCTGTTCGCCGTGTGGTGGACGATGTTCTCGGGGCGCAGGAAGCGCGACGACGACGCCGACCGCTGACCCGGCCGCCGCAGCGGGCCGGCGTGCTCAGTGCAGCGCGCCGGGGTGCACCAGCGTGAACTCGGGCACCTTGGCATCGAAGGCGCGGGCGTGCTCGCTCATGCAGAAGAAGGTGCCGCGCATCGTGCCGTGCGGCGTGTCGATGCGCGTCCCGCTCGTGTACTCGAACTGCTCGCCGGGCTTGAGCAGCGGCTGGTGGCCGACGACCGCCAGGCCCCGCACCTCTTCGACGCGGCCATGGGCGTTGGTGATGATCCAGTGGCGAGCCACCAGCTGCGCCGTCACCGTGCCCGTGTTGCGGATGGTCACCGTGTAGGCGAAGGCCCAGGGCCCGTCGGGCTCCTGCGACTGCTCGGGCAGGTGCTGCACGCGCACGCTGCAGGTGAACTCGGCGTGCTCGGGTGGGGCCTTGGTCATGACCGGCATTCTAGGAAGCCCCTCCTAGAATCGGCGGCATGCCGACATTCCGCATCGCACCCAGCCTGCTCAGCGCCGATTTCGCCCGCCTGGGGGAGGAGGTGCGCGATGTCGTCGAGGCCGGTGCCGACTGGATCCACTTCGACGTGATGGACAACCATTACGTGCCCAACCTGACCTTCGGCCCGATGGTCTGCCAGGCCTTGCGCAGGCACACCACCGTGCCCATCGACGTGCACCTGATGGTGCAGCCGGTCGACGCGCTGGCCCAGGCCTTCTGCAGGGCCGGGGCCGACATCGTCACCTTCCACCCGGACGCCTCCACGCACGTGGACCGCACGCTGCAGCTCATCCAGGCCGAGGGCCGGCAGTGCGGCCTGGTGTTCAACCCGGCCACGCCGCTGGACGTGCTGGAGTGGACGATCGACCGGCTCGACGTGATCCTGCTGATGAGCGTGAACCCCGGCTTCGGCGGCCAGGGCTTCATCGAGCACACGCTGCGCAAGTGCGAGCAGGCCCGGCGCCTGATCGAGCGCAGCGGCCGCGACATCCGGCTGGAGGTCGACGGCGGCATCAAGGTCGACAACATCCGCCGCGTGGCCGACGCCGGCGCCGACACCTTCGTGGCCGGCAGCGCCGTCTTCGGTCAGCCCAGCTACAAGGGCGTGATCGACGCCATGCGCGCGGAGCTGGCGCGCGGCTAGGTCCGGTCGATGCGCCGCGCCAGCACGATGTGCGTGGTCGTCTTGATCACGCCCTCGAATCCGCCGATCTCGTCGAGCACGGCGTCCAGCCGTGCCGTGCTGTCGGCCCTCAGCAGGGCCAGGTAGTCCCACTCGCCGCTGACGCTGCTGAGCTGGCGCAGCTCCGGCAGCGAGGCCAGCCGCGCCGTGACGCCCGCGCCGGCACGCGGCTGCACGCCGATGCCCACATAGGCCTCGACGAAGCGGTCGCCGTCGTCGCGTGCCAGCCGCACGGTGTAGCCGACGATCACCCCCTCCGACTGCAGCCGTGCCAGGCGTGCCAGCACCGTGGTGCGCGCCACGCCCAGGCGCCGCGCGAGCTCGGCCACCGGGGCACGGGCGTCGGCCTGCAGCAGGGCCAGCAGGCGGCGGTCGAGATCGTCGGGCTTCATGGTTGTCTTCCTTCCGGACGGCGCCGGGCGCTCGCCACAAGCGGCGAAACCCCGTCGAGGCCCGGCAGGCGGAGTCGTCTACATTTGCGGGGCGGCGTGGTGTGAAAATTCACCAAGGCAGTCAAGAGTGGCCGCAACAGGTGCCGCAGAGCACCGTCCCGACATTGTTCAGGGGGGGTACCCGAACCCATCGCACCCAGGGACCCCATGTGAAGACCCGCACCGTCACCATCTTCAGCGGTCACGTGTTCGAAGTGCCGCAGAGCATCCAGCGCATCGACCACCGCGCCACGCACGGCTGGCAGCTCCGCTACGGCGGCACCAAGCTGTACTCCGATCACACCACCGATGGCAGCGGCGCCGCCGAATCCCTGCGCCTGGCCATCCGGGAACTGCTCAAGCGCATCGCAGAGCTGCCGGCGCCCTCGCTGCTGCAGCGCGGCCCCAGCGTCAACAAGCGCAGCGGGCTGCCGGTGGGCATCTCGGGTCCCATCGTCCGGCAGCGCCGGGGTTCCGAGTTGCGCGACTGCAGCCTCGCCGTGCTGATCCCGCGCTTCGGCACGACGCCGCAGCGCAAGAGCGTGTACATCGGCACCGAGAACACCTACACCCAGAAACGCTTCAAGGAGGCGCTCAAGGAAGCCGTGCTGCTGCGCCAGCAGGCCGAAGAGGCCTACGAGGCCGCCGCCACCAAGGCCCGCCGCGCCGAGGCCCGTGCCTACAAGGCGAAGCTCAAGGCCGCGGGTGCACTGTAGATGACGAAACGTCGCGCTCATCGCTGCGTTTTGTTGTAGATGGCTTTCGTTTCGACGATTCTGCCGTTTCTTCTGACGTGAGTGCTGCCTAGACTGCCCGGCAGTCCAGGCTCGTTCATCGTTGGAGGAAACCATGCGCATCACCCTGCTCGGCGCCGGCCACATCGGCCAGACCATCACCCGGCTGCTGCACGGCAGCGGCGACTACCGCGTCACGGTGGTCGACCGCAGTGCCGCGGCGCTGGCCAAGATCAGCGCCGACCCGGCCTGCGCCGGCGTGACCACCCGGGTGGCCGAGACGACCGACGCCGACGGCCTAGGGGCGGTGCTGCGCGGGCAGGACGCCGTGGTCAACGCGCTGCCCTACCACCTGGCCACCGTGGCCGCCACGGCCGCCCGTGGCGCCGGCGTGCACTACTTCGACCTCACCGAGGACGTGGCGGCCACGCGCGCCATCAAGGCCCTGGCCGAGGGTGACCGCACCGCCTTCATGCCGCAGTGCGGTCTCGCGCCGGGCTGCATTTGAATCGTCTCGCACCACCTGTCCCGCAGCTTCGACACGCTTCAGGAAGTGAAGATGCGCGTCGGCGCGCTGCCGGCCTTCCCGACCAACTCGCTCAAGTACAACCTGACCTGGAGCGTCGACGGCCTCATCAACGAGTACTGCCACCCCTGCGAGGCCATCCGCGGCGGCCGGAACATCGAGGTGCTGCCGCTGGAGGGCCTGGAGCACTTCAGCCTCGACGGCACCGAGTACGAGGCCTTCAACACCAGCGGCGGCCTGGGCACGCTGTGCGAAACACTCGCCGGCCGCGTGCAGACGCTCGACTACAAGAG
>JBKDQY010000282.1:0-10781 GCA_046341655.1 Betaproteobacteria bacterium
CCCTCCCGCGCCGCCATCGCCGACTACAACTACGTCATCGGCGCCGGCGACACCGTCAACATCGTGGTCTGGCGCAATCCGGAGCTGTCGGGCCTGTACCCCGTGCGCCCCGACGGCAAGCTGGCGGCGCCGCTGGTCGACGAACTCGTCGCCCAGGGCAAGACGCCGCCGGAGCTGGCGCGCGACATCGAGAAGAAGCTCTCCACCTACGTGCGCGATCCTGTCGTGACGGTCATCGTCACCGGCTTCGTGGGCCCCTACAGCGAGCAGATCCGCGTCGTCGGCGAGGCCGCCCGCCCGCTGTTCCTGCCCTACAAGCAGAAGATGACCCTGCTCGACGTGATGATCGCCGTCGGCGGCCTGACCGACTTCGCCGACGGCAACCGCGCCATCATCCAGCGCACCTCCGAGGGCAACAAGCAGTACGCCGTGCGCCTGAAGGACCTCATCAAGCGCGGCGACCTCAGCGCCAACGTCGAGATGCGCCCCGGCGACATCCTCGTCATCCCCCAGGGCCTGTTCTGACGGCCTCGCCGTCGTAACGCCGCCGGCAGCGTCGCATGCAAGAGATCGTCCAGCAAGTCCTCGTCATCCTGCGGGGGATGTGGAAGTTCCGCTGGCCCGGGCTCGTCGTGGCCTGGGTGGCGGCCGTGTCCGGCGTGGTCGTGGTCATGAAGATCCCCGACCAGTACGAGGCCTCGGCCCGCCTCTTCATCGACACCGACTCCATCCTCAAGCCGCTGATGGCCGGCCTGACGGTGACGCCCAACGTCGAGCAGCAGATCTCCATGCTCAGCCGCACGCTGCTGAGCCGGCCCAACCTGGAAAAGCTCGTGCGCATGGCCGACCTCGACCTGCGGAACTCCAACCGCAACGACCAGGAAGCACTGATCGAGAGGCTCTCGAAGGGCATCGAGATCCGCACCGCCGGGGGCCTGAACCTCTACAGCATGACCTTCCGCGACACGGAGCCTGAACGCGCCAAGCGGGTGATCCAGTCGGTGCACTCCATCTTCGTCGAGTCGGGCCTGGGCACCAGCCGCAAGGACACCGACGCTGCCAAGACCTTCCTGAACGAGCAGATCAAGACCTACGAGGCCAAGCTCGAGGAAGCCGAGACGCGCATGAAGGAGTTCCGGCTGCGCAACATCGCCGTGCAGTCGGCCGACGGCAAGGACGCCGCCAGCCGTCTGGCCGAGGCCAACGCCCAGCTGCAGGGCGCCCAGCTGCAGCTGCGCGAGGCCGAGTTCGCCCGCGATGCGGCCAAGCAGCAGTTGGCCATGGAGCGCGGGCAGGGCGCCAACGTCGCGACGCAGAGCCTGCTGCAGGAGTCGACCATCAACGTCGCCACCCCTGAGCTCGATGCCCGCATCGGCGAGTTGCGCAAGAGCCTCGACGCGCTGCTGCAGCGCTACACCGACCAGCACCCCGACGTCATCACGACCCGCCGCCTGATCACCGACCTCGAAGCGCAACGGAAGCGGGAAGTGGCCGAGTTGCGCAAGGCCGCAATGGCCCAGGCCGCCGCAGCCGGGCCCGGTGCCGGCGCAACCGGCAGCCTGGCCGCCCAGGAGCTCGCCCGCGCGGTGGCCGGTGCCGAGGTGCAGGTCGCTGCGTTGCGTGCCCGCGTGAACGAGTTCGGTGCGCGTGCCGCTGCCGCCCGCGAGGCCATGAAGACGGCCCCTCAACTCGAGGTCGAGGCCGCGCAGCTCAACCGCGACTACGCCATCGTCAAGAAGAACTACGAAGACCTGGTCGCCCGCCGCCAGTCGGCCGTGATGTCGGGCGAGCTCGACGTCGCCTCGGGCGTGGCCGAGTTCAGGGTGATCGACCCCCCGCGCGTGTCTCCCAAGCCGGTGTCGCCCAACCGCATGCTGCTGCTGCCCGCCGTGCTGCTGGCTTCGCTGGGGGGCGGGCTGTTCTTCGCCTTCGCGGCGGCGCAGCTGCGCCCCACCATCGCCAGTGGCGAGGACCTGCGAACGATTTCGGGCCTGCCGCTGCTGGGGGTGGTCACGATGCTGCGCACCGAGGAAGACCTGCGCGACGAGCGCGCCAGCCTGTTCCGCTTCGTTGCGGCCTCGGGCGGACTGGTCGGCCTTTTCCTGGCGGGGCTGATCGCCCTGTCGCTGAGCTCCCGCCTCGGAGGCTGACGCGCCATGAGCAGCCTGATCGAACAAGCCGCCGAACGCCTGGCCCAGCTGCGCGCTGCGGGTGTCGAGGTACCCGCGGTCGATGCCCAGGCGCCCGGCGCCGCGCCGGCTGCGGCTGCACCCGCTGCGGCCGCGCCGGTGGCCGCCGCCCCGGCCGCGCCTCGGGCGGAGCAGGCCGGCGCTGCCTCGCGCCAGCGTTCGCGTCCTCGGCCTGCGCCGCAGGCCGAGAAGCCGGCACCGCCTGCGCAGAGGCCGCCCGACAACGCCCCCAAGTCGCGACGGGTCGACCTCAACCTGGTGGCCATCGCTGCCGCCGGCATCGTCACGCCGCAGGCGCCGCGCTCGCACCTGGCCGATCAGTACCGCGTCATCAAGCGGCCGCTCATCGCCAACGCGGTGGGCCGTGGCGCTGCCAAGGTCAGGCACGGCAACCTCATCATGGTGACGAGCGCGCTGCCCGGCGAGGGCAAGAGCTTCTCCAGCATCAACCTTGCGATGAGCATCGCCGCCGAGCTCGACCACACCGTGATGCTGGTCGATGCCGACGTGGCCCGGCCATCGGTCCTGAAGATGCTCGGCCTGCCGCCGGGGCCCGGCCTGCTCGAGCTGCTCGAGGGCAAGGCCGACATGGCCGAGGTGCTGCTGCGCACCAACGTCGACAAGCTGACCATCCTGCCCAGCGGCTCGCCCCACCCCAGGGCCACGGAGCTGCTGGCCAGCGAGGCCATGTCGACCCTGCTCGACGGCATCGCCACCCGCTACCCCGACCGCATCGTCATCTTCGATTCGCCGCCGCTGCTGCTGACCACCGAATCGCGCGTGCTGGCCACGCACATGGGCCAGATCGTCGTGGTGGTGCACGCCGACCGCACGTTGCAGGCCACCGTCAAGCAGGCCCTGGCCACCATCGAGAGCTGCCCGGTGAAGCTGATGATGCTGAACAAGGCGCGCGTCGGCTCCGGTGGTGCGTACGACTCGGGCTATGGCTACGGGTACGGCTACGGTTATGGCTACGGATCCGGCTACGGCGGCAACCCGGGGTCCAGCCTGGGCTCCGGTTCCAGTTCCACCTATGGCTCCGCCTCCACTTTCGGCCCCGGCTACAGCGACAACAGCCGCTTTCCCGAGGGCAGCCCCGGCGACACCATGCCCGCGCCCGTCGATTCACCCGCGCCGGTCCCGCCCGCCGGCCGCGCGTCGTGAACGGGGCTTGCAGGATGCGTCGCCGCTGTCCGCCCACGCCCGGCCTGCTGGTGCTGATGCTGGCGCAGGCCTGGGCCGCAGGCGCCGTGGCGCAGACGCGCAGCCAGTCCATCACGGCCGGCATCGACACCCGGCTGGGCTACTACGACTACTTCGACGGCTCTCGTGCGGGCCGCCCCCTGGGCTCCGAGTGGATCGGCGAGGTCACCCCGAGCATCAGCCTGCAAAGCCGCAGCGGCCGCATCGTCGGCTCGCTCGACTATGGCCTCACGCTGCGCCGGCGCTCGGGCGGTGAAACTTCCAGCGAGACCGTCAACCGCCTGGACACCCGCTTCTCCATCGAGGCCGTTCCGGGCCACCTGTTCCTGGATGGCCAGGCGGCCATCGCAGAGCAGGCGACCCTGGCCTTCGGCCAGCAGTCGGTGGCTGCCAGCTCCAGCGCCAACCGCAACCGTGCCGAGGTCGGGACGGCCTCGTTGTCGCCGGTGCTGCGCGGCGTGATCGGCGGTGCCGTCACCGCCGAGGCGCGGCTGAACGTGGCCGCCCAGAACACGCGCGACACCCTGGTGGGCGACAACATGCTGACCGGCGGCTCCCTGGCGCTGTCGTCGCTCGTGCCCGGCACGCTCTTCAGCTGGGGGCTCACGGCACAGGGGAACGAGACCGACTACCGCATCGGCCGCACCACGCGCACCGAGTCCGCCACCGCCACGCTGGGCTGGCAGGCCGACGCCGACCTCTCGCTGACGCTGCGCGGCGGCAGCGAGACCCAGAACGTGCAGGAGCTCGAAAGCCAGCGCACCAACACCTGGGGCGTGGGCGCCAGCTGGCGGCCTTCGCCGCGCACGCGTCTGCAGCTCAACCTCGACGACCGCTATTTCGGCCGCGGCTACGGCGTCGTGGCCGAATACCGGCTGCCGCGCACCTCGTTCAGCTGGACGAGCAGCCGCGACACCACCAGCGGCCTCGGGGGCTCGATCGAGCCGCTGACGCAGTTCCAGCAGTTCATGACCCTGCTCGCGACCGACATCCCCGACCTCACAGCCCGCGAGGCCGCCGTGCGCGAATTGCTGGCCACCCTGGGGCTGGACCCGGCCTCGGTGGCGCGGCCCGGCTTCGTGATCTCGTCGGCGTCGGTGGTGCAGCGCCACGCTCTGAACTGGGCCTGGGCAGGCCAGAGGCTGAACTTCGGCGTCCAGGCCTACCGCACCGCCACCACGGCCATCGACACCGCGCTCAGCGCGGTGGCGCGCGAGCCCCTGCGCCAGAGCGGCTACAGCGCCAACGCGGCCTACAACCTGACGCCGACCAGCAGCCTGCTGGCCGCGGGCTCGCGCCTGATGACCAAGGCCACCCCGACCCAGCCCGGGACCGACCTGAAATCGGCCTCGCTCACGTGGACCGAGCAGCTCGGCCGCCGGACCAACGTCTCGCTGTCGGGCCGATACACGGTGTTCAACAGCGCCCTCGACCCCTACCGCGAGGCCGCGCTCACGGCCTCGCTGCTGTCGCGCTTCTAGGTGCCGCCATGTACGAGGCGTTCTACGGGCTGACGGCCAAGCCGTTCCAGCTCAACCCCGACCCCAACTTCTACTACGCCAGCAAGCAGCACCGGCGGGCCAAGGCCTACCTGGAGTACGGCGTCTCGCGCAACGAGGGCTTCATCGTCATCACCGGCGAGATCGGTGCCGGCAAGACCATGGTGCTGCGCTCGCTGATCGAGGGGCTCGCCGGCAGCAACGTCATCACCGGCCACCTCGTCACCACGCAGCTGGGCGCCGAGGACACCCTGCGCATGGTGGGCGCGGCCTTCGGCTTCCGCGTCAAGGACGTGCCCAAGAGCGAGCTGCTGATCACGCTCGAGGCCTTCCTCATCAGCCAGACGAGCAAGGGCAAGCGCTGCCTGCTCATCGTCGACGAGGCGCAGAACCTGACGCCACGCGCGGTGGAAGAGCTGCGCATGCTCAGCAACTTCCAGTTCGGCAACCAGGCGCTGCTGCAGAGCTTCCTCGTCGGCCAGCCCGAGTTCCGCGAGATCCTGCAGCGGCCCGAGATGGAGCAGTTCCGCCAGCGCGTGGCCGCCACCTGCCACATCGGCCCGCTGGATGCCGACGAGACCCGGGGCTACATCGAGCACCGGCTGCGCTGCGCCGGCAGCAAGGGGAAGCCCAGTCTCGAGCCCGCCGCCTTCGACGGCATCTTCAAGGCCAGCGGCGGCATCCCGCGCCGCATCAATGCCGTGTGCGACCGGCTGCTGCTGGCCGGCTTCCTGGCCGGCCGCACGGCGCTGACCCTGGCCGATGTCGAGGAGGTGGTGAAGGAGTTCACCGCCGAGAACGCCGTGGCCGCGCGCCCGGCCGGTGCGGCGCAGCAGCCGGCGCTGCTGGGCGGCGAGCCCACCGCCCCGGGTGGCCTGGCCGGCGTCGTGCCGGACGTGGATCTCTCCCAGATCAAGGTCGATGGCGCTACCGCTGAAGAGATGAGCAAGCAGCTCGCGGCCCTCACGGCCGACGCCCGCGGTGACCAGCTGCAGCGCCTGGAGCGCAGCCTGCTGCGGCTGGAGCGCACCAACGTGCAGATCCTGGGCCTGCTGTCCAAGCTGGTCGCAGGGGTGAAGAAGCCCGGCGAGGCCGGCGAATGAGCGCCTTCGCATGAGCAGCCCCGGCGCAGCCCCGGGCGCCCCGGTGATGTGCATCGTGGGTGCACGCCCCAACTTCATGAAGATGGCGCCCATCCTGCGCGCGCTGGCCGCCCACGAGCCGCCGGTCCCGGCGCTGCTGGTGCACACCGGCCAGCACTACGACGCGAGCATGAGCGACCAGCTTTTCGCCGACCTGCGCCTGCCCAGGCCCGACCTCAACCTCGAGGTCGGCTCGGGCAGCCACGCCGTGCAGACGGCCGAGGTGATGAAGCGCATCGAGCCCGCCATCGACGATCACAAGCCCTGCTGCGTGCTGGTGGTGGGCGACGTGAATTCCACGCTCGCCTGCACGCTGGTGGCGGTGAAGAAGGGCGTTCCCGTGGTGCACGTGGAAGCCGGCCTGCGCAGCGGCGACCGCCGCATGCCGGAAGAGATCAACCGCGTGCTCACCGACCAGGTGGCCGACCGCCTGTACACCACCGAGGCCAGCGCGCTGGACAACCTGCTGCGAGAGGGCATCGCGGGGGAGCGCGTGTGCTTCGCGGGCAACGTGATGATCGACTCGCTGCTGCAGAACCGCGCGCACGCCAAGGCGCCAGCCGACACGCTGGCTGCGCACGGCGCCGACCCGGCCCTGGTTCAGGGCACCGCGGGCTATGGCGTGGTCACGCTGCACCGCCCCAGCAACGTCGACGACGCCCAGGCGCTGCAGCGCCTGCTGGGCGTGCTGCGCGAGGTGTCCGAGCGGCTGCCGCTGGTGTTCGCGCTGCACCCTCGCACACGCGCCAACATCGAACGCTTCGGCCTTCAGGGCCTGGTGGCCGGCTCGCGCGTGGCCCTGCTGCCGCCGCAGGGCTACCTCGAGATGCTGGGCCTGATGGCTGGCGCCACGGTGGTTCTCACCGACAGCGGCGGCCTGCAGGAGGAGACCACCGCCCTGGGCGTGCCCTGCCTCACGCTGCGCGAGAACACCGAGCGCCCGATCACGGTGGATGAAGGCACCAACACCCTGGTGGGCCGCGACGCGCAGGCCATCCGCGATGGCGTGGCCGCCATCCTGGCCGGTAAGGGCAAGAGCGGGCGCACCCCTCAGAACTGGGATGGTCGCGCCGCCGAGCGCATCGCTGCCGAGTTGTACCGCTGGCTGGCGGCCGGCGCCGCCTGAGAATCCGGCGCATGAGTGCGCACACGACGGCGGCCGGCAGACACGCGGGCCCGATCAACGCCCTGACCATCGACGTCGAGGACTACTTCCAGGTCTCGGCCTTCGCGCCCTACATCCGCCGCGACGAGTGGGACAGCCGCGAGTGCAGGGTGGAGCGCAACGTCGGCCGCATCCTGGAGCTGCTGGCCGCGCGCGACGTGAAGGCCACCTTCTTCACGCTGGGCTGGATCGCCGAGCGTTACCCGCAGCTGGTGCGCGAGATCGTCGCCCACGGCCACGAGCTGGCCAGCCACGGCTACGGCCACCAGCGCGCGAGCGATCTCGACCGCGCCGCCTTCCGCGACGACGTCACCCGGGCCAAGGGCATCCTCGAGTCGCTGTCGGGCCGCCCGGTGCGCGGCTACCGCGCGCCGAGCTTCTCCATCGGCACCGGCAACCTCTGGGCCTTCGACGTGCTGGCCGAGACCGGCCACCAGTACAGCAGCAGCATCTACCCCATCCGGCACGACCACTACGGCATGCCCGACTCGCCGCGCTTCGCCTACCGGCTGGCCAACGGTCTGCTCGAGGTGCCCGTGACCACGGTGCGCCTGTGGGGCCGCAACCTGCCGTCCAGCGGCGGCGGCTACTTCCGGCTGCTGCCGTACGCCGTCTCGCGCTGGCTCATCGGCAAGGTCAACCGCGACGACGCCGAGAGCGCCGTCTTCTACTTCCACCCCTGGGAGATCGACGCCGCCCAGCCCCGCGTGGCCGGCATCGACGCCAAGAGCCGCTTCCGCCACTACGTGAACATCGGCCGCATGGAACGGCGCCTGCAGCAGCTGCTGGCCGACTTCCGCTGGGGCCGCATGGACCAGATCTTCCTCGACGGCGGCGGCGCCGCCAGCCGGCCGCCGCAGCGCGCCACGCCCCCGCACCGCATCGCGCCGGCCACCGCCCGCGGCTGAGCCGGCCCATGGTGCAGGTGAATCGCCTCGAGCTGGGCGACGCGGCGGCGGCGTCGCGCTGGGACGATTACGTCCGCGCCTGCCCCGATGCCACGTTCTGCCACCTCAGCGGCTGGGGCCGAGCGCTCGAAGGCGTGTTCGGCCACCAGACGCACTTCCTGCAGGCCACGCAGGCCGGCCGCGTCACCGGGGTGCTGCCGCTGGCCTTCGTGAAGAGCCGGCTGTTCGGCAACTCGCTGACCAGCCTGCCGTTCTGCGTGTACGGCGGCGTGGCGGCCGACGACGCTGCCAGCGCGCAGGCCCTGGAAGACGCAGCCGAGGCCCTGGCCCGGCAGCTGGAGGTGCCGCACCTGGAACTGCGCCACACCACCCGCCGCCACCCCGACTGGCCCGAGCAGGACCTGTACGTCACCTTCCGCAAGGCCATCTCGGCCGACGACGAGGCCAACATGAACGCCATCCCGCGCAAGCAGCGCGCGATGGTGCGCAAGGGCATCAAGAACGGCCTGGCGAGCGCGCTGGACGACACCGTGGACCGCTTCTTCGCCCTGTATGCCAGCAACGTGCACCGCCACGGCACGCCGGCACTGCCCAGGCGCTGGTTCCAGGCGCTGCAGCGCGAGTTCGGGCGCGACTGCGAGGTGCTCACCGTCAGCTCGCCCGAAGGGCGGCCGCTGTCGAGCGTGGTGACGTTCTACTTCCGTGACGAAGTGCTGCCCTACTACGCGGGCGACGACGAGGCCGCCCGCGGCCTGGCCGCCAATGACTTCAAATACTGGGAACTGATGCGCCGCGCCGCGGCCCGCGGCTGCACCCTGTTCGACTACGGCCGCAGCAAGCGTGGCACCGGCCCTTTCGACTTCAAGCGGAACTGGGGCTTCGAGCCGCAGCCGCTGCACTACGAGTACCGCCTCTACAAGCGCGACACCGTGCCCCAGAACAACCCCACCAACGCCAAGTACAAGCTCATGATCGAGGGCTGGCGCCGGCTGCCGCTGCCGGTGGCCAACTGGCTGGGGCCGTTCATCGTGCGCGGCCTCGGCTGAGGGGCGTGGCACCGTGGCCAACCTGCTGTACCTGGTGCACCGCATGCCCTACCCGCCCGACAAGGGCGACAAGGTGCGCTCGTACCACCTGCTGCGCCACCTGGCGGAGCGGCACCGCGTGTTCCTGGGCACCTTCGCCGACGACCCCGCCGACCTGCAGCATCTGGGCACGCTGCGCCAGTGGTGCGCCGGCCTGCACGTGGTGCCGATGAACCTGCGCACCGCCAAGCTGAAGAGCCTGGCCGCCCTGGCCACGGGCGAGCCGTTGTCGGTGCGCGCCTGGCGAAACGCCGGCCTGCGCCGCTGGGTGCGCGACACGGTGGCGAACGAGGGCATCGCCGCGGGCGTGGTGTATTCGTCGGCCGTGGCCCAGTACGCCGACGAGTTGCGCGGCCGCCCGCTGATCGTCGACTTCGTCGACGTCGATTCCGCCAAGTGGAGCGCCTACGCCGACCGCCACGCCTGGCCGCTGAGCTGGCTGTACCGGCGCGAGGGCCGCACCCTGCTGGCCCACGAGCGCGCCGTGGCGAGCAGCGCGCGCCGCAGCTTCTTTTCCACCACCCAGGAGGCCGAGCTCTTCCTGAGCCACGCCCCCGAGGCCGCGCCCCTGTGCGAGGCCATGACCAACGGCGTCGATGCCGAGCGCTTTGCGCCCGACCCCACGCTGCCGCGGCCTTTCGCCGCCGGCCAGCGCGCCATCGTCTTCACCGGTGCCATGGACTACTGGCCGAACGTCGACGCCGTGGCCTGGTTCGCGCGCGAGATGCTGCCCGCCCTGCGCGTGTCGCGGCCCGACCTCCACTTCTGGATCGTGGGCCGTTCCCCCAGCCCGGCGGTGCAGGCTCTGGCCGGCGAACACGTGCACGTCACCGGCACCGTGCCCGACGTGCGGCCCTACCTGCAGCATGCCGCCGCCGTGGTGGCGCCGCTGCGGCTGGCGCGCGGCATCCAGAACACGGTGCTCGAGGCCATGGCCATGGGCCAGCCGGTGGTGGCGGCCGACAGCTGCGTGCGGGTGCTGCAGGCCCGGCCCGGCCAGGACATCGTGGCTGCCGCCGACGCCCAGGGCTACGTCCGCGAACTGGCTGCCCTGCTCGACGACCCGGCCCGTGCCCGCGCCGTGGGCACGGCGGCGCGCCAGTGCGTGCTGCGCCACTACGCCTGGAGCGCGCACCTGTCGGCCATCGATCGCCACCTTTCGGGCCTCGGGCCGGCCGCACCGGCCTTCGGCACGCCAGCCTTCGGAGCCGTTTCATGAGCACGGCCACGGCTGCCGCGCCCATGGCCAACCCCTGGCGCACGGGCTTGCCGGCGATGGGGGCCGTGCTGCTGGCCATCGGGCTGCTGTACGGCGACACGCTCGTGGCCATGGCCGGCATCTGGCGCCGTTCCGAGACCTTCGCCCACGCCTGGCTGGTGCCGCCCATCGTGCTGTGGCTGGTGTGGCGCATGCGGGGCGAACTGGCGCTGCTGGCCCCGCGCCCCGCGCCCTGGGTGCTGCTGCCCATGGCGGTGGTGGCCTTCGGCTGGCTGCTCGGCGACCTGGCCGGCATCAACGCCGTCACGCAACTGGCGGTGACGGCGCTGCTGGTGCTGGCCGTGCCGGCGGTGCTGGGCCTGGCGGTGGCG
>JBKDQY010000283.1:0-16351 GCA_046341655.1 Betaproteobacteria bacterium
GCCCAGCAGCAGCTCGCCGTCGTCGGGCGTCCAGCCGCTGACGGCCACCGCGGCCTTGCGCACGAGGCCCTCGCCCTTGGCCCAGGCCTCGGCGCTGCCGGTCTCGCCGAAGGCCTTGCGCTGCTTCTCGAAGTAGCGCTGGTCGTCCTTGGCCAGCTTGGCCAGCGCGGCAGCGACCTGCGCGTCGAAGTCCTTGTGGCGCCCGTAGAGGTTGTTGAAGCGGCGCGCCACCTCGCGCGTGAGCTCGACATGGCTGCTCTGGTCCTCGCCCACCGGCACGTGGTCGGCCTTGTAGATCAGGATGTCGGCCGCCTGGAGCAGCGGGTAGCCCAGGAAGCCGTAGGTGGCCAGGTCGCGGTCCTTGAGCTTGTCGATCTGGTCCTTGTAGGTGGGCACGCGCTCGAGCCAGCCCAGCGGCGTGCCCATGGCCAGCAGCGTGAACAGCTCGGCGTGCTCGGGCAGCCGGCTCTGTATGAAGATGGTGCAGCGGTCGGGGTCCAGGCCCGCGGCGATCCAGTCGACCACCATCTCATAGACGTAGCGCTCCATGACGTCGCGCTCCTCGTAGTGCGTCGTCAGCGCATGCCAGTCGGCCACGAAGAAGAAGCACTCGTGCTCGTGCTGCAGGCGCACCCAGTTCTTCAGTGCGCCGTGGTAGTGGCCGAGGTGCATGGCGCCGGTGGGGCGCATGCCGGAGAGGACGCGGGATCGCATGGTCGCGGGTGGAGGTGGTGGCAGGAGCGGGGCGGATTGTCTCAGGCGCCGCGGCCGCCACAATGCCGCGCCATGACGCAGCGCATCGCCATCCTGATCTCCGGCCGCGGGTCCAACATGGAGGCCATCGTGCGCGCCTGCGCCGCCGAGGGCTGGCCGGCGCGGGTGGTGGCGGTCGTCGCCAACCGGCCCGGTGCCGCCGGCCTGGCCTTCGCGGCCGCGCATGGCATCGCGACTGCGGTGGTGGACCACAAGGCCTACGCCAGCCGCGAGGCCTTCGACGCCGCGCTGGCCGGCGTGCTCGACGGCTTCGCGCCCGACGTGGTGGTGCTGGCCGGCTTCATGCGCATCCTGGGTGAGGCCTTCGTGCGGCGTTACGAGGGCCGGCTGCTGAACATCCATCCCTCCCTGCTGCCGGCCTTTGCGGGGCTGCACACGCACCGGCGGGCGCTTGAGGCCGGGTGCAAGCTGGCGGGCGCCACCGTGCACTTCGTGACGCCCGACCTGGACCACGGGCCCATCGTGATGCAGAGCGTGGTGCCGGTGCTGCCGGGCGACGACGAGCCCGCGCTGGCCGTGCGCGTGCTGGCCACCGAGCACGTGATCTACCCGAAGAGCGTGCGCTGGTTCGTGGAAGGGCGGCTGTCGCTGGAAGGCGGCGTCGTGCGGCAGCGTGGCGGCGAGGCGCAGCTGCTGCTGGCCGGGGGTTGATCAAGCCGCCCTGGTCAGTCGCCGATGCGCTCGAAACGGGGGCGCGCCACGCCGTCGATCGTCACCGTCTCGAAGAACATGGCGTGCGGCCGCACCCAGTCGCCGCGGTCGCCGTGCAAAGGGCGGTACAGCACCAGCGGCTCCAGGGTCTCGGAGTGGCGCACCACGCCCAGCAGCCGGTACTCGCCGCCCTTGTAGTGGCGGTAGCGGCCCGGCGGGGCCGGGGGCAGGGCGGGAAGATCGGATCCGGCGTCGTCGTGCATGGCCGGCAGTATCGGGCCCGGCCGGGATAATCCCGGCGATGCACCCCAACGCCCTCCTGGACCTCGCGACCGAGCTGCTGCGCTCGGTGCTGAAGTTCGACGCGCCGGCCGATGGCCTGGTGTCGATGTTCTTCCGCAAGCACGCCAGGCTCGGCGCCCGCGAGCGCCACACGCTGGCCGAGACGGTGTACGCGCTGCTGCGCCAGCGCCTGCTGTTCCAGCATCTGGCGCAAAGTGGCAACGGCCCTCTGGAGCGCCGCCTGGCCATCCTGGCCTGGCAGGGCAACGAGGGCTTCCTTCGCGCCGCGCTCACGCCGCCCGAGCAGGCCTGGCTGGAGCAGGTGAGCGCCATCGACCGCGCCGCGCTGCCCGAGAAGCTGCGCCACAACCTGCCCGACTGGCTGGCCAACCCGCTGAAGGAATCGCTGGGCGACGAGTTCTGGCCGCTCGTCGACGAGCTCGCCCGCCCGGCGCCGCTGGACCTGCGCGTCAACACGCTGAAGGCCAAGCGCGAAGACGTGCAGCGCGCCCTGGCCGAGGCCGGCATCGAGGCCGCGCCCACGCCGCACTCGCCCTGGGGCCTGCGCATCGCGGGCAAGCCGGCGCTGAACAAGCTGCCGCTGTTCACCGACGGCTGGGTCGAGGTGCAGGACGAGGGCAGCCAGCTGCTGGCGCTGCTGACGGACGCCAAGCGCGGCGAGATGGTGGTCGACTTCTGCGCCGGCGCCGGCGGCAAGACGCTGGCGCTGGGCGCGGCCATGCGCAACACGGGGCGGCTGTACGCCTTCGACGTGTCGGGCCACCGGCTCGAGCACCTCAAGCCGCGGCTGGCGCGCAGCGGCCTGTCGAACGTGCACCCGGCGCAGATCGCCCACGAGCGCGACGACCGCGTCAAGCGCCTGGCCGGCAAGATCGACCGCGTGCTGGTGGACGCGCCCTGCTCCGGCCTGGGCACCCTGCGCCGCAACCCCGACCTGAAGTGGCGGCAGAGCCCGCAGGCCCTGGCCGAGCTGCAGGCCAAGCAGACGGCCATCCTCGCCTCGGCCGCGCGGCTGCTGAAGGAGGGCGGGCGGCTGGTCTACGCCACCTGCAGCCTGCTGCCGGTGGAGAACGAGGCCGTGGCCGAGGCCTTCACGGCCTCCGAAGGCGCACGCTTCGAGCCGCTGCCGGCCCTGGGCCTGCTGCAGGCCGCTCACGTGGCCGGCGCCGAGGCCCTGGTGTCGGGTCCCTACCTGCGCCTGTGGCCGCACCGGCACCACACCGACGGCTTCTTTGCTGCCACCTGGCGTCGGCGTTGAAAAGACTGCTTCTGCGGCCATCTTCATGCTATTTGCGGGCTTGATGCCGGTCGAGCGCGCGGCCTGGAGCGCCCATCGAGGTCATTTCCCGCCGTTGCCTGACGGGGGGCAAGGCCTACAATCGGCGTGCCGGTAGTTCGGCGAGAGAAAGACCGTTACATGGAATCCTTCTGGCTGGCCCACGATGCCCTGGTGCAATGGCTCTCCCACGGGCTCGTCGAGGCCAGCTGGTGGCAGGTGCTGCTCTTCACCCTGGCCACCACCCACGTCACCATCGTGTCGGTGACGCTGTTCCTGCATCGCTCGCAGGCCCACCGCGCGCTGGACCTGCACCCGGCCGTGCAGCACTTCTTCCGCTTCTGGCTCTGGATCGGCACCGGCATGGTGACGAAGGAGTGGGTCGCCATCCACCGCAAGCACCACGCCAAGTGCGAGACGGCCGACGATCCGCACAGCCCGGTCACGCACGGCATCGGCAAGGTGCTGCGCGAGGGTGCCGAGCTCTACCGCGCCGAGAGCAAGGTGCAGGCGACCATCGACAAGTACAGCCACGGCGTGCCCGACGACTGGGTCGAGCGGCACGTCTACAGCCGCTACACCTGGCAGGGCGTGGGCCTGATGCTGATCCTCGACCTGCTGCTGTTCGGCGCCGTCGGCGCGGCGGTGTGGGCGGTGCAGATGGCGTGGATCCCGGTCACCGCCGCCGGCATCATCAACGGCCTGGGCCACCACAGCGGCTATCGCAACTTCGAGGCACCCGATGCCAGCACCAATGTGCTGCCCATCGGCATCGTCATCGGCGGCGAGGAACTGCACAACAACCACCACACCTACCCGACCTCGGCCAAGTTCTCGGTCAAGCCCTACGAGTTCGACATCGGCTGGGGCTACATCCGGGCGCTGGAGCTGCTGGGCCTGGCCAAGGCGAAGAAGGTGCCGCCCAAGCTCACGCTGGGCGGCGTGCGCTCGGTGGCCGACAACCAGACCCTGCAGGCCATCATCGCCAACCGCTACGAGGTCATGGCGCGCTATGCCGCCGAGCTGCGGCGCGCGGCGGGCGTCGAGGTCGAGCGCCTGAAGTCGCAGGGCCCGGCCGCGGCGGCGCGCCTGAAGCAGATGCGCGTCGCGCAGGCCTGGCTGCACCGCGACGACGACAAGATCCCGCAGGGCGTGAAGCCCAGCCTGGCGGCCGCCATGGGCGAGAGCCCGCAGCTGGCCAAGCTGGTGGCCATGCGCGAGGAACTGCGCGCCCTGTGGACGCGCACCGGCGTCAGCGCCGAGCAACTGGTGGCCGACCTGCAGGCCTGGTGCCGCAAGGCCGAGGGCAGCGGCATCGCCGCGCTGCAGGAGTTCTCGCTGAAGCTGCGTGCGGTGGCCGTGAGCCCCCAGGCTCACTGACGTTCGCCGGCCCCGGCCGGCCCCTGTCAGCCGATGTCGGCCACGTGGATGCCGAAGGCGCCGCGCCGGCGGTCGTCGAAGAACAGCTCCAGCGTGCGCCGCACGGTGCGGAAGGCCAGCTCGTCCCAGGGCACCTCGTCCTCTCGGAACAGGCGCGCCTCCAGCGTCTCGGGGCCCGGCGCCAGGTGCTCGCTGAGCATGCGCGCACGGTAGAACAGGTGCACCTGGCCCACGCGCACCACGTTCAGCACCGTGAACAGGCCCTCGAGCTCCACCTCGGCGCCGGCTTCCTCGTCGGTCTCGCGTCGTGCGCCGTCGGCCACCGTCTCGCCGAGCTCCATGAAGCCCGCGGGCAGCGTCCAGAACCCGTGCCGGGGTTCGATGGCCCGGCGGCACAGCAGCACGCGCTCGCCGAACACCGGCACGGTGCCGACCACGTTGAGCGGGTTCTCGTAGTGGATTTCGCCGCAGTCCGTGCAGATGGCCCGGGCGCGGTTGTCGTCGGACGGCACCCGGTACTCGGTGGCGGCGCCGCAGGCCCGGCAATGCTGGATGCGGCGCGTCGGCAGGAGCATGCGGGCCAGTGTAGCGGCGGGCGGTGGCATGATCGCCGCCCGCACCCAACCAGCCCCACCCGCCATGCGCCTCGTCGTTCCCGCGCCCGCTCCCGTCCACGTGCCCGTCGTCGGCGGCGGGGCCTTCCCGGTTCGCCGTGTTTACTGCGTCGGCCGCAACTACGCCGAACACGCCCAGGAGATGGGCTTCACCGGCCGCGAGCCGCCTTTCTTCTTCCTGAAGCCGGCCGACAACATCGTCGTCGTGCCCGAGGGCGAGACCGGCGCCATCGACTACCCCCCGCTCACGAAGAACCTGCACCACGAGATCGAGCTCGTCGTGGCCATCGGCACCGGCGGCCGCGACATCCGGGCCGCCGACGCACAGGCCCACGTCTACGGCTACGCAGTGGGCCTGGACATGACGCGCCGCGACCTGCAGGGCGAGATGAAGAAGCAGGGCCGCCCCTGGGAGATCGGCAAGGCCTTCGACCAGAGCGCGCCCGTCGGGCCTATCGTGCCGGCCGCCGCCACGGGGCCGCTGGCCAGCGGCGCCATCACCCTGGCCGTGAACGGCCAGCCCCGCCAGGCCAGCGACGTGAAGGAGCTGATCTGGAACGTGGGCGAGATCATCGAGCACCTCAGCGCTGCCTGGCGGCTCGAGCCCGGCGACCTCATCTACACCGGCACGCCCGCCGGCGTGGCCGCGGTGGTGCCGGGCGACGTGATGGAGGGCCGCGTGGACGGCCTGCCGGCGCTGCGCGTGGCGGTGCGCTGAACCCGGGGAGCCCGCGATGGAACTGTTCAACTACTTCCGCTCGTCCGCCTCGTACCGCGTCCGCATCGCGCTGGCGCTCAAGGGCCTGGACTACGACTACCGCCCGGTGCACCTGGCGAAGAACGAGCAGTTCAACGAGTCGTACTCGGCGGTGTCGGCGGCGAGGCTGGTGCCGCTGCTGCGCGACGGCGAGCACACCCTCACGCAGTCGCTGGCCATCATCGAGTACCTTGAGGAGACGCACCCGAAGCCCGCGCTGCTGCCCGCCGCGCCGTCCGAGCGCGCCCGCGTGCGCGCGCTGGCCATGGACATCGCCTGCGAGATCCACCCGCTGAACAACCTGCGCGTGCTGCGCTACCTGACGCGCGACCTGAAGGTCTCCGAGGACGACAAGAACCGCTGGTACCGCCACTGGGTCGAGACGGGCCTGGAGGTCGTGGAGCGGCAACTCGCGGCGCGGCCGTCCGCCTTCTGCCACGGCGACGCGCCGACGCTGGCCGACTGCTGCCTGGTGCCGCAGATCTTCAACGCCCGGCGCTTCGACTGCCGGCTCGACCACGTGCCGAACGTGATGCGCGTGTTCGGGGCCTGCATGGCGCTGCCGGCGTTCGAGGCCACGCGGCCCGAGAACTGCCCGGATGCCGAGTGATGCCGCCGGCGCCGCCTTGCCGCTGATCGAGCCCGCCTGGCCCGGCGGCCCGCCACCGGGCGTGGCAGCGGCGATGAGCACGCGGCATGGCGGCGTGAGCGTGGCTCCCTGGGAATCTCTGAACCTGGGCGTGGCCGTGGGCGACGACCCTGCGGCCGTGGCCATCAACCGTGGCCGCTTCGCGCGCGTCCTGGGCGCGCGGCCCGTGTGGTTGCGCCAGGTGCACGGCACGCGGGTCCTGCGGCTCGATGCGGGCACGCCCGAGCACCCGTCCGAGCCGGCCGACGCCGCCTGGACCACCGAGCGCGGCATCGCCTGCACCGTGCAGGTGGCCGACTGCCTGCCCGTGCTGCTGGCCACGGGTGATGGCCGTGCCGTGGCGGCCGTGCACGCCGGCTGGCGCGGCCTGGCGGGCGGCGTGCTCGAGGCCACGGTGGCGGCACTCCACGAGGGCGCCGGCGTCGAGCCGGCCGAACTGCGGGCCTGGCTGGGGCCCTGCATCGGGCCCTCGGCTTTCGAGGTGGGGGCGGATGTGCTGGCCGGCTTCGGCCGCGCGCAGCTGGCGGCCGATCAGCCGGCGTTCCGATGGGCTCCGCGCGCCGACGGCAGCGCGCGCTGGCGGGCCGACCTGCCGCAACTGGCGCGCGAGCGCCTCGCAGCGCTGGGCGTGGCGGCCGTGGCCGTGCACGGCGGCTGCACGGTGGCGGGCGCCTCAGGCTTCTTTTCGTTCCGCCGCGACGGCGTCACCGGCCGCATGGCCGCTGCCGTCTGGCGCCGCGCCTGACGCGCGGGCGGCCTCGGCCGCCTCAGCCGCCAGCCGGGCGCGCCGCCGCGACGGCGTGCCCATGATGTACATCACCACGGCCAGCGGCAGCACGCCGTAGAAGACGAAGGTGATGACCGCGCCCAGAACACTGCCTTGGCTGGACAAGGCCTCGGCGACCGACATCATCAGCACCACATAGAGCCAGCCGATCGCCACCAGGTACATGCCATCCCCCGCCGGGTGTTTCCGGCGTGAAAATTCTGTCATGCCCCCGTCAGCGCCACCCCGTACAAACCCGGGGCGCCGCACCCCGAACGCGATGCCAGGAGAGAAGCCCTTGAAGTCCCGCAAGTCCGCCACCGCGCCGGCTGCTCCGTTCGCGGCCGCGTCGGCCCTGCCGCCCGCTGCCGAGGCCTTCGGCACGGCGATGGCCGACTCCCTCAAGGCCTTTGGTGCGCTCGCCGTGCCCATGGACCGGCTGGCCAGCATCCAGGGCGACTACCTCAAGGACGCCACCGAGATGTGGAACCAGGCCCTGCACCGCCTGCAGGGCGACGGCAAGGCTGCGCAGCCGCTGCCCGACCGCCGCTTCGCCGGCAACGAGTGGGCCGCCAACCCCGTGGCCGCCACGATGGCGCAGCTGTACCTGCTGAACGCGCGCACGCTGATGACCCTGGCCGACAGCGTCGAAGGCGATGCCAAGACCAAGGCACGCATCCGCTTCGCCGTGCAGCAGTGGGTCGACGCGACCAGCCCCAGCAACTACCTCGCGCACACCCCCGAGGCCCTGACGAAGGCCGTCGAGACCCAGGGCGAGAGCATCGGCAAGGGCCTGCAGCATCTGCTCGACGACGTGCGCAAGGGGCACGTCTCGCAGACCGACGAGAGCGTCTTCGAGGTCGGCCGCAACGTCGCCACCACGGCGGGCGAGGTCGTGTTCGAGAACGACCTGTTCCAGCTCATCGAGTACCGGCCGCTCACGGCCAAGGTGCACGAGCGGCCGATGCTGTTCGTGCCGCCGTGCATCAACAAGTACTACATCCTCGACCTGCAGCCCGACAACTCCGTCATCCGCTACACCGTCGAGCAGGGGCACCGCACCTTCGTCGTCAGCTGGCGCAACCCCGACGAGTCGCTGAAGGCCAAGACCTGGGACGACTACATCGAGGAAGGCCCGATCACCGCCATCCGCACGGTGCAGGCGATCACCGGCGCCACGACGCTCAACATGCTCGGCTTCTGCGTCGGCGGCACCATCCTCAGCACGGCGCTGGCGGTGCTGGCGGCACGCGGCGAACAGCCGGCCGAGAGCGTGACGCTGCTGACCACGCTGCTGGACTTCGCCGACACCGGCATCCTCGACATCTTCGTCGACGAGCCCAGCGTGCAGCTGCGCGAGATGACCATCGGCGAGCAGGCGCCCACCGGGCCCGGCCTGCTCAAGGGCAAGGAACTCGCCACCACCTTCAGCTTCCTGCGGCCCAACGACCTGGTCTGGAACTACGTCGTGGGCAACTACCTCAAGGGCGAGACGCCGCCGCCGTTCGACCTGCTGTACTGGAACGGCGACAGCACCAACCTGCCTGGCCCCATGTACTGCTGGTACCTGCGTCACATGTACCTGCAGAACGAACTCAAGAAGCCCGGCGCGCTCACCGTCTGCGGCGAGCAGGTCGACCTCGGCGCCATCGAGGCGCCGTTCTTCGTCTACGGCAGCCGCGAGGACCACATCGTCCCCTGGCAGGCCGCCTACGCCTCGATCCCGCTGATCAGCGGCGACAAGACCTTCGTGCTGGGCGCCTCGGGCCACATCGCCGGCGTCATCAACCCGCCGGCCAAGGGCAAGCGCAGCCACTGGGTGAACAGCCGCCTGCCCGCGAAGGCGGACGACTGGTTCAAGACCGCCACCGAGCACCCGGGCAGCTGGTGGCCGGTCTGGGCCGATTGGCTCAAGGGGCATGGCGGCAAGCTGGTGAACGCCCCCAAGGCGCCCGGCTCGGCGCGCTTCAAGCCCATCGAGCCGGCGCCGGGGCGCTATGTCAAGGCCAAGGCCTGACGCCCGCCAACGGTCATTCCATTCAACAACCCCACTTCGGGAAGGAGCGAGACATGTCTGATCAGAAGGTTGCCTACGTCACCGGCGGCATGGGCGGCATCGGCACCGCGATCTGCCAGCGCCTGCACAAGGACGGCTTCAAGGTGATCGCGGGCTGCGGCCCGAGCCGCGACTTCAACAAGTGGCTCGACGAGCAGAAGGCCCTGGGCTACACCTTCCACGCCAGCGTGGGCAACGTGGCCGACTGGGATAGCACCGTGGCCGCCTTCGCCAAGGCCGTGGCCGAGCACGGCCCCGTCGACGTGCTGGTGAACAACGCCGGCATCACGCGCGACCGCATGTTCCTCAAGATGACGCCCGACGACTGGAAGGCCGTCATCGACACCAACCTCAACAGCATGTTCAACGTCACCAAGCAGGTGGTGCCGGGCATGGTCGAGAGGGGCTGGGGCCGCATCATCCAGATCAGCTCGGTCAACGGCGAGAAGGGCCAGGCCGGCCAGACCAACTACTCGGCGGCCAAAGCCGGCATGCACGGCTTCACGATGGCGCTGGCCCAGGAAGTGGCCTCCAAGGGCGTGACTGTGAACACCGTGAGCCCGGGCTACATCGGCACCGACATGGTCAAGGCCATCAAGCCCGAGATCCTGGAGAAGATCGTCGCCACCATTCCGGTCAAGCGGCTGGGCACGCCCGAGGAGATCGGCTCCGTGGTGGCCTGGCTGGCCGGCCCCGACTCCGGCTTCACCACGGGCGCGGACTTCAGCTGCAACGGCGGCCTGCACATGGGGTGAGTCGGGACGAGAGGGTCCGGAAGGACCCGATCGCCTGACGAACGGCCACAGCCGATTGCACGCCCGTGGACGGGGGGCGCCGTCGCGACGCCCTCCCGCTGCCCGGGAGAACCCGCATCCGGCCCCCGGTGCACGGGTTGTGGCTCTCCCGCATCCCTCCTCTGGTCGGGTTGCACCGGTTGCAGCCATTCGATACAACCCCGCATGACCCACCAGGCGTGTCGACGCCGGTCGCGCGGGCGGGCTTCGCAGGCCTGGCCACCGTGGCCGCTGCGCTCGGCCACGGCAAGCGCCGGTGCATCGAGAAGGGCTTTCGGATGCGGTTTCGCAAGGGACGCTTTGGGGCGCTGGCTGTGTCCGTGGCGCTGTGTCCGCCCCTCGTCGGGGCGTCCAAGGCCATCGCGGCGGAGCCTCCCGCAGCCGGCGAGGCCGGCGTCCAGGTGCAGGTCGAGCGCTTCGAGGTCGAGGGCAACACGCTGCTGCCCGCCGAGCGCATCGACGCCGTGCTGGCGCGGTACCGCGGCGCGGCCACGCTGGCCCGCCTGCGCGAGGCCGCCGCGGCCGTCCAGGACCTCTACCGTGAGGCCGGATTCGGCGGCGTCGTCGCCTTCCTGCCCGGCCAGACCGCGTCCGGCGGCGTGGTTCGCATCCGGGTCGTCGAGGGCAAGCTGTCCGGCGTCCGCGTCAGCGGCAACAAGCGCTACAGCCCCGAGGCCATCCGGGCCACGCTGCCGGCGCTCCAGGAGGGCCGCACGCCCGAAGTCCGCCTGATCGACGCGCAGCTGCAGCTGGCCAACGAGAACCCCGGGCGCAACATCCAGGTGCTGCTGCAGCCGGGCAGCGAGCCGGCCACCATCGAAGCCCAGCTCAGCGTCACCGAGCAGTCGCCCGCGCGGGCCACGCTGCGCGTGGACAACACCGGCAGCAAGACCAGCGGTCGCTGGCGCACGGCGCTGGGCTGGCAGCATGCCGATCTCTTCGGCACCGGCCAGGTGCTCACGCTCGAGGCCCAGACCGCCCCGCGCGACGCGAAGAACGTGAAGGTGCTCAGCGGCGCCTGGCGCCTGCCCCTGCCGCAGTGGCTGAGCACGGTGGACGCCTTCGCGGCCTGGAGCGACGTGAAGACCGGCGGCACGTCCACGGCCGCCGGCGACCTCGACTTCCAGGGTCGGGGCAGCGTGCTGGGCGTGCGCGGCACGCGCTACCTGCCGCGCTGGGACACCGTCGACCAGCGCGTGAGCCTGGGCCTGGACTGGCGCGAGTACCGCAACCAGTGCACGATCGACGGCCTGCCCGAGGCGGCCTGCGGTTCCGCCGGCGCCAGCGTGGCGCTGCACCCGATCAGCCTGACGTACACGGCTCAGTCGGCCGGTGAGCTGCCCTGGGGCCTGAGCCTGAGCGTGCAGGGCAACAGCGGCATCGGCGGCCGCCGGGCCGGCCCGCAGGACTTCGAGGCCGTGCGGGCCGGGGCGACGCGCCTGTACAGCTTCGGCCGCGTGTCGGCCAACGTGGGCACCGGCCCCTTGGCCTGGCTCGGGAACGCCGGTTTGACGGTGCAGTTCAGCGGCCAGGCCACGGGCTCCACGCTGGTGCCGGGCGAGCAGTTCGGCATCGGGGGCGCCCAGAGCGTGCGCGGCTACGACGAGCGCGAGATCAACGGCGACAACGGCGCGCAGGTCTCCGTCGAGCTGGTCAGCGCCAGCCTCATCGAGAAGTTCCTCGACCAGCCCGCGCTGTTGCGGTTGCTGCTGCTGGCCGATGCCGGCCACGTCAACAACCCCAACGGCGACAACTGCCAGGACAAGCGCAGCAGCTGCCGCATCGGTTCGATGGGCGTCGGCTTGCGCTTCGCCGTCCGCGACGTCTCGGCCCGCATCGACGTCGCCCGGGCCTTTGCCGCGGGCAGCCGCACCGAGAAGGGCGACGTGCGGGCGCACGCGTCCTTCACCGTCGCCTTCTGACCGGTCCGCGACAGAGGGAGTCCACGATGCACCGCCCGCCCCCCGCGCCGCCCCGCCTGAAGCCCCTGGCCCAGGCGCTGCTCGCCGCCAGCCTGCTGAGCGTGTGGCCCGGGACCGTGCCGGCCCAGGCGAACCCGGTAAGCGCCACGGCGCTGCCCGGCGGCCTGAACGTGGCGGCCGGCCAGGCGCAGCTGGCGGTGCAGGGCGCGCAGATGACGGTGCGCAACACGCCCGGTGCCATCCTCAACTGGCAGCGCTTCGACATCGGCGCGGCCGCCGGCGTGCACTTCGAGCAGGCCAGCGCGGCCAGCAAGGTGCTCAACCGCGTGGTCGGCAGCGACCCCAGCCAGATCCTCGGCCGGCTGTCCAGCAACGGCCAGGTGTGGCTGCTCAACCCCAACGGCGTGCTGTTCGGGCAGGGTGCCCGTGTCGACGTGGCGGGCCTGCTGGCGGGCAGCATGCGCATGCTCGACAGCGACTTCCTGGCCGGCCGCTACCGCCTGGACGCCCCCGAGGCAGCCGGCGGTGCGCTGGCTGGCAGCGTGGTCAACCACGGGCAGCTGGGCAGCCGCTTCGGTGGCCAGATCCTGCTCGTGGGCTCGCGGGTGGAGAACACCGGCCAGGTCTCGGCCCCCGGCGGCCACGTGGGCCTGGTGGCCGGGCGCAGCGTCGAGCTCGTCGACACCGGCCTGCCCAACCTCAGCGTCAAGGTCACCGTGCCCGACGACAAGGCCGAGGTCGCCAACCTGGGCCGCCTGGCCACGCCCGGCGGTCGCATCGACGTCTACGCAGGCATCGTCAACCAGCGCGGCCTGGCCGAGGCCCAGAGCCTGAGCGTGGGCGCGAACGGCGAGATCGTGCTGCAGGCCAGCGACACGCTCGTCCTGGGCCCGGGCAGCCGCACCCAGGCCGTGGGCGGCGCCGAGGGCAGCCGTGGGGGCCGCATCGACCTCGTCGCGCCCCAGGTCGCCCTGGTCGGCGATGCCGAGGTCGACGCCAGCGGCGCGGCATCGGGTGGCAACGTGCGCATAGGCGGCGGGCTGCGCGGCCAGGAGGCCGACATCGCCAACGCCCGGGCGGTCTACATGGGCGAGCAGGCCCAGGTGCGTGCCGACGGCGGCACGGGTGACGGCGGCCGTATCGTGCTCTGGAGCGACGAGGCCACGCGCGGCCACGGCACGCTCAGCGCGCGCGGTGGCCCGCAGGGGCAGGGCGGCTTCGTCGAGGTCTCGTCCAAGGGCGTGCTCGCCTGGACCGGCCATGCGGACCTGGGCGTGGCCGACGGCGACCGCACGCGCTACGGCACGCTGCTGCTCGACCCGGAGTTCATCGTCATCCGCCAGAGCAGCCCCAGCATCGACGGCACGGGCAGCGGCGACCTGTCGAACCCCAGCCTGCTGTTCGGGGCCTTCGCCGGGGCCACCAGCATCATCACCAGCGGCGCCATCAACACGCAGCTGCTCAGCGCCAACGTGGTGCTGCAGGCCAACAAGGACATCACCGTCGAGTCCGGCCTGGCCACGCCCATCAGCGGAACGCGCAGCCTCACGCTGCAGGCAGGCGAGAACATCGTCATCGGCAGCCCGATCACCGTCAGCAGCCTGACGCTGAGCGCCAACGATCCCTCGGCGCCCGGCGCCCGCACCGGCACCGGCGCGGTGACCGTGAACGCGCCGCTGACGGCCACCACCGGCAGCTCCGCCATCACCATCACCCACAACGGCGGCAGCGGCACGCACACCATCGGGGCCAACGTCTCGGCATCCGTCCTCACGGTGACCGGCGGCGTCGCCCTGTCCACGCCGGCCACCTGGACGCTCAGCGGCAGCAGCAGCGTCAGCGGCGCGTTGGGCGGCGCCGGGTCGCTCACCAAGGCCGGCGCCGGCACGCTCACCATCGACGGCGGCGCCACGCTCGGCAGCGTCGCCGTCAACGGCGGCCTGCTGGCGCTGGGCGGCAATTCCACGCTGGGCACGCTCACGATGGGCGGCACCAACCCGGCCCTGGGGGGCACGGGCACCGTCACGGTCACCGGCAGCTTCACGGCCAGCGGCAACGCCGCCGCGCTGAGCGGCAGCGGCACCTTGCTCACGCCGGCGGGCTCCACCAGCACCATCAACCTCGCGGCGGCGGATGGCAGCCTGTCCATCAGCGAGGAGCGCCGCTGGCTCAACGCCGGCACGGTCACGCTGGGCGGCGACGACCGGCTGCGGTTCACGTCGGGCATCCGGCCGACCTTCGTGAACGAAGCCGGCGGCGTGTTCAACGTCGACAGCACCAGCGCCGGCCCCATCGTGATGGACTCGGGTGCGCAGGCGCTGTTCAGCAACGCCGGCACCCTCAACAAGAACGCCGGCGGCACGCAGGCGTGGAGCCTTCTCAACGGCGGCTCGGTCGGCAGCTTCAGCAACACCGGCATCGTCAACGTCAACGCCGGCAGCCTGAACATCAGCGGCAACGGCACCGACACCGGCACCTATGCCCTGGCGGCCGGCACCACCCTGGCCTTCAGCGGCGGCACGCGCACGCTCTCGGCGGCGTCCAACCCGGCAGGCGGCTCGGGGCTGACGGTGAGTGGCGGCACCGTCACGCTCGAGCTCGGCGACGCACCCGCGACGCTGCTGCCCCTCACGGTGTCGGCCGGCACGCTCAGCCTCAACAGCGGCGGCGGCCTCACGCTGCCGGCGCTCACCCTGACCGGCGGCACCCTGAACCTGAACGCGCCATCGGGCGCGCTGACGCTGCCGTCCAGCCTGACCGTGAGCAACGCGACGCTGAACCTGGACGCGGCGAACGTCTCGGCGTTCAGCGAGCTCACGATGACCGGCGCCAGCCCGGTCATCGGCGGCAGCGCCACGCTGACGGTCACGGGCAGCTTCACGGCCAACGGCAGTTCAGCCGAACTGCGCGGCAGCGGCAGGCTCGTCACCCCGGCGGGCTCTGCCAGCAACCTGAACCTCAGCGCAGACGGCGGCACCTTCGCCATCCGCGACAACTGGCGCTGGCTCAACGGCGGCACCGTCACGCTGGGGGGCGATGACCGGCTGCTGTTGTCCTACATCAGCGCATCCGGCTCGTCGCCAGGCTTCGTGAACGAGGCCGGCGGGGTGTTCAACCTGACCAGCACGCATGCCGCGCCGGTGGTGATGGACGGCGGCGTCACCCCGGTGTTCACGAATGCCGGCACGCTGAACAAGAACGCGCCCGGCGCGCAGACGCTGGGCCTGATCAACGGCGGCTGGATCGGCACCTTCTCCAACACCGGCGCCGTCAACGTCAACGCCGGCACGCTCAACGTGCTCGGTTCCGGCACGGACACCGGCGCCTACGCCATGGCCCCGGGCACCTCCATCGGTTTCGGCGGCATTCGCACCCTGGCCAAGGTGCCGGCCGGCGGGGCCGCGATGACCGTCGGGGCCACCAACGTGACGACCAGCGTGACGGTCACGAGCAGCGACGCCACCACCACCGTGCTGCCCACCACCGTGACGGCGGGGGCCTCGCTGGCCATCAGTGCCGGCGGCAACCTGGACGTCGCCGCGCTCACCAGCAGCAGCACCGGGACCGTCAGTCTCAGTGCGGGCGGCACGCTGAGCGTGCCGAGCCTGTCGGTGTCGGCCGGCACCGCCAGCCTGGCGGCGGGTGGCGCGGTGAGCGTGCCGTCGATCGGCCTCACGGGCGGCACGCTCAGCCTGGCGTCCACCTTCGCCGCCATCACGGCTCCGGCCACCCTGACGGTGAACGCCGCTGCGCTGAACATCAGTTCGCCGGTGACAACCACCTTCACCGACCTCACGCTGACGGGCGCCAGCCCCGTGCTTGGCGGCACCGGCACGGTGGCGGTGACGGGGGCGTTCACCGCGAACGGCTCCAACGCGCTCCTGCTCGGATCCGGCATCCTGCTCACGCCGGCCAGTTCCAGCAGCAGCATCGACCTCAGCACCGCCGGCGGCAGCTTGGCCATCGGCGACGACCGACGCTGGCTCAACGCCGGCACCGTCACCCTCGGCGGCGACGACCGGCTGATCTTCGTGCGCACCGCAGGCACGCCGTCGCCCGCCTTCGTCAACCAGCCCGGCGGCGTGTTCAACATCGCCAGCACCCACGCCACGCCGGTGGCAATGGACTGCTGCGTGTACCCGGTGTTCACGAACGCCGGCACGCTGAACAAGAACGCGCCCGGCACGCAGACGCTGGGCCTGGCCCTGTCCAGCTGGTTCGGCACCTTCAGCAACACCGGCACCGTCAACGTCAACGCCGGCACGCTGAACGTGTGGGGCAACGGCGCCGACACCGGCCACTACGCGATGGCCGCCGGCACCGGCATCGGCTTTGCCGCCGGCACGCGCACGCTCAGCGCGGTGCCGATCGGCGCTGCATCGATCGCGGTGGAATCGGCAGCCAGCGTC
>JBKDQY010000284.1:0-18184 GCA_046341655.1 Betaproteobacteria bacterium
GTGCCGCCGCCGGCGCGCAGCACGCCCTCGGCCCAGCCCTGGCCGCGCGCCATGTACTGCACCACCAGCGCCACGGCCGTGATCAGCCCGGCGATGAAGCCGCCGCCCGGCAGCCCGTGGCCGCGCCAGAAGATGTAGGCCGTGACCACCAGCGCCAGCGGCAGGATCAGCCGCGCCACCTGGCGCAGCATCAGCGGCGGCTGGGCGAAGCTCCAGGCGCGGCCGTCGTGACCTAGGCTCAGGTCGGCGCGCGGGCGCTGCGCCCGCAGGCCGTCGAGCAGCGCCAGCACGCCGACGCCGGCGATGCCCAGCACCGTGATCTCGCCCCAGGTGTCGTAGCCGCGGAAGTCGACCAGGATCACGTTGACCATGTTGGTGCCGCCGCCCTTGGGCACCGAGTTCTCGATGAAGTACCAGCTGATGCTGTCGAAGTCGCGCGTCAGCACCAGCCAGGTGATCCAGGCGATGCCGCCGCCGCCGGCCACGGCCAGGGCACCGTCGCGCCAGCGGCGCCAGGGGGCCGACTCGGCCCGGCCGAGCTGCGGCAGCAGCGCCAGGCCCATGAGCAACAGCACGGTGGAGACGGCGTCGACCGAGATCTGCGTCAGCGCCAGGTCGGGCGCCGACAGCCCGAGGAAGGTCAGCGAGGCCACCAGCCCCACGCCGCCCACCAGCACCACGGCCACCACGCGCTGGTGCTGCAGCACCACGGCGGCGGTGGCCGCGCCCACCGCCAGCAGCCACACCACCACGGCCATCGGCGTGGCGGCGGTGGCGGCCCGCGGGCCGGCCACGGGGGCGTCGCCCGCCGGCACCACCAGCGCCCAGGCCGCCCCCACCCGCACCGAGCCCACCATCCAGGCGGCGTAGCTCTGCAGCGAGCGGCTCTCCACCCGGCGGGTGAAGCGGCCGGCGGCCTCGAACAGTCGGTCGTTGAGCCACCAGAACAGCGCCTTGGCCTGCACCCAGCCTGCGGGCGCGCGGTGCAGCCAGCGGTCGCGCATCGCCCAGGCGTACAGCGCCGCGCCACCGGCCACCGCGATGGCGCTCATCAGCAGCGGCACGTTGAAGCCGTGCCACAGCGCCAGCGAGAACGCCGGCGGCGCCTCGCCCAGCACGGCGGTGGACACGGCCAGCACCAGCGGGCCGGCGATCGTCATCGGCAGCAGGCCCACGGCGACGCACACGCCCACCAGCAGCAGCACCGGCGCCTTCATGCCCCAGGGTGGCTCGTGCGGGGGCGGCTGTGTTTGCGGGTTCAGCAGGTCGGTGGCGGGCGCGCCGAAGAAGGTGTCGTGCACCAGGCGCAGCGAGTAGGCCGCCGACAGCAGCCCACCCAGCGTGGCCAGCACCGGGATCAGCCACCCGAAGCCGCCCCACAGGCCGTTGCCGGGCGCGTAGAGCGCCTCGTGCAGCATCATCTCCTTGCTGATGAAGCCGTTGAACGGTGGCAGCCCCGCCATCGCCGCGCTGGCGACGACGGCCAGCGTGCCGACCACGGGCAGCGCGCCGATGAGGCCGCCGAGCCGGCGCATGTCGCGCGTGCCGGTCTCGTGGTCGACGATGCCGGCGCTCATGAACAGGGCCGCCTTGAAGGCCGCGTGGTTCAGGATGTGGAAAACCGCCGCCACCGTGGCCAGCGGCGAGGCCAGGCCGATGAGAAAGGTCACCAGGCCCAGGTGGCTGACGGTGCTGTAGGCCAGCAGGCCCTTCAGGTCGTGCTTGAAGAGGGCCACGCCGGCCGCGAACACCATGGTCACGAGGCCGGCCGAGGCCACCAGGCCCTCGAACAGCGGCGTGCCGCCGATCACCTCGTCCAGGCGCAGCAGCAGGAACAGGCCCGCCTTGACCATGGTGGCCGAGTGCAGGTAGGCCGACACCGGAGTCGGCGCCGCCATCGCCTGCGGCAACCAGAAGTGGAACGGCACCTGCGCGCTCTTGGTGAAGCAGCCCAGCAGCACCAGCACCAGCGCTGCCGGGTACAGCGGGTGGGCCTGGATCATCGCGGCCTTGGCGACCATGGCCGAGAGCTCGTAGGTGCCCGCGATCTGCCCCAGCAGCACCACGCCGCCCAGCAGCGCCAGGCCGCCGCCGCCGGTGACGGCCAGCGCCATGCGCGCGCCCTGGCGCGACTCCTCCAGCCGCCCCCAGTAGCCGATGAGCAGGAAGCTCGAGATGCTGGTGAGTTCCCAGAACACCACCAGCAGCAGCAGGTTGTCCGACAGCACGATGCCCAGCATCGACGCCATGAACAGCATCAGCGACGGGAAGAAGCGGCGCACCGGGTCGTCGGCGTGCAGGTAGAAGGCCGCGTACAGGATGACCAGCAGGCCGATGCCGGTGATCAGCGCGGCGAACATCCAGGCCAGCGCGTCGAGCCGGAAGCCCAGGTTCAGGCCGATGCCGGGCACCCACTCGGCCTGCCACAGCAGCAGCGGGCCGCTCAGCGCCGCGGGCGCCAGCAGCAGCAGCAGCAGGAACGAGGCGCCCGCCACGGCACCGGCCACGCCAGCTGTGAGCCGGCGGCGGGCAGGGCTCTCGTCGCCCGCCGCCCAGGCGGTGAGCACGGTGCCGGCCAGCAGCGGCAGCAGGACGATGATCGGAAGCAGCGCGCCGCTCATGCTTGGGGTGTGGGATCGGATGCCATCGTGGCGCGGCGCAGCCCTCGCGGTCCACTTCTCCTCCGATCCGGCGCGGGAGTGTAGTGGCTCGATCCCTTCGGGCCGCCGAGGAATCCCCGCCCGCGGCAAGGCCCCTCGACGGGTGCGGCCGAATCAGCGGCCGTCGCCCGCCGGCCGCGCCTGGTGCAGCACGCGCTGCGGGAACGGGATCTCGATGCCGCGCTCGCCCAGGGCCTTCAGGATGGCCACGTTGACGGCCGTGCGGGCGTTGACCTGACCGTTCTCGGGGTCGCCGATCCAGAAGCCGAAGGTCAGCTCCAGGCCGTCGGCCGCGAAGGCGGTGAGGTTGACGACCGCCGGCGGTTCGGCCAGCACGCGCGGCACCTGCCTGACCACTTCCAGCAGCTCGGGCATCAGCCGTTCCACGTCGGTGCCGTACGCCACCTGCACCGCGGTGGTCAGCAGCATGTTGCTGTCGGCCAGCGAGAGGTTCTCGATGCGCTGCGTGATCATCATCTCGTTGGGCACGATGCTCTCGCGGCCGTTGAGCGCGCGGATCTTCGTGTAGCGCGTGGTGATGTCGGTGATGCGGCCCTCGAAGTTGTCCACGCGCACGAGGTCGCCGATGCGCATGCTGTTCTCGGCCAGGATGACGAAGCCGCTCACGTAGTTGGCGGCCAGCTTCTGCAGCCCGAAGCCGATGCCCACGCCCAGGGCGCCGCCGAGCACGCCCAGGGCCGTCAGGTCGATGCCGGCAGCCGACAGCGCGACCAGCAGGCCCACGAACAGCAGCAGCGCGCGCAGCGCGTTGGCGGCCATCTTGCGCATCGACAGGTTCTCGACCGCGCCGTGCAGCAGCCGGTGCTCGAGCAGCGAGCTCAGCCACAGCGTCACCATCAGCACCAGGATGGCGCTGATGGTGCCCTCCAGCAGGTTGCGCACCGACAGCGTGGTGCCGCCGATCGCCCAGGTGATCTTGTCGAGCTCGGCCAGCACCAGCGGCAGCACGCCGGTGATCCACAGCACCACGGCGATCCAGGCCACCCACGAGAACGAGCGCTCGAACACGCGCACCAGCCGGCTCGTCGGGAAGGCCTGGTGCAGCACGCGCACCGTCAGGCGGATGGCCGCCAGCGAGATCAGGATGGGGACCACCAGCTTGAACACCGCCGTGGGCACGTGCCCATGCAGCAGCCAGCGTGCCAGCAGCGCCAGCAGCAGTGCCAGCAGCGGGAACATCACGCCGTCGACGATGCGCTGGCCGAACCACACCGAGTTCTCGCGCGGGGCGTCGCTGCCCTGCAGCAGCCGCACCAGGCCCCAGGCCAGCGCCAGGCAGCCCACGAAGACCGCCAGCTCGACCAGCGCCGAGCGGCTGGCGAGGTTGGCGAGGAGGATGGAGAGCTCGCCGGCCGCCGCGGCCGGCTCCGCCGCCGGGGCCGCCATCAGGAGACGTCCGCCAGCACGCGCAGGTGCGCCGCCACGCTGCGCGCCAGCGCAGAAAGGCTGTAGCCGCCCTCGAGGCACGACACCACGCGCCCGCCGGCGTGGCGCCGGGCCACGTCGACGAGCTGCCGGGTGATCCAGGCGTAGTCGTCCTCCACCAGCCCGAGCTGGCCGAGGTCGTCCTCGCGGTGGGCATCGAAGCCGGCGCTGATGAAGATCATCTGCGGGCGGAAGGCCTCCAGCGCCGGCATCCACTGCGCGGTGATCGCCTGGCGGACGGCCGCGCCCCGGGTGTACGGATCCACCGGCACGTTGACCATGTTCGTGCCCTTGGGCACGGCCCCGCTGTAGGGGTACAGGGGGTGCTGGAAGAAGCTCACCATCAGCACGCGCTCGTCGCCGGCGACGATGTCCTCGGTGCCGTTGCCGTGGTGCACGTCGAAGTCGACGATGGCCACGCGCTCCAGGCCGTGCACATCGAGCGCGTGCCGCGCCGCCACGGCCACGTTGTTGAAGAAGCAGAAGCCCATGGTCTCGTCGCGCGTGGCATGGTGGCCGGGCGGGCGCACGGCGCAGAAGGCGTTGTGCGCCTTGCCGGCGATCACGGCGTCGGTAGCGGCCACGGCGGCGCCGGCGGCGCGCAGCGCGGCGGCCAGCGTGCCCGGCGCGGCCACGGTGTCGGGATCGAGGTGGCGCGGCTGCCCGTCGTCCTGCACGGCGCGCAGCCGCTCGACGAGCTGGCTCACGTAGTTGCCGGCGTGCGCGCGCGACAGCTGCTCGTGGGTGGCCGGCGGCGCGTCCTGGTGGTCGAGGACGAGGTCCAGGCCCGTGGCGCGCAGGTGGTCGGAGATGGCATCCAGCCGCTGGGGGCATTCGGGATGGCCGGCGCCCATGTCGTGCCCTCGGCAGGCGGGATGGCTGTAGAACGCGGTGCTCATCGGGGCTTCGGGCTCGGCGGGCTTGGGGTAAGGTGCGGGGATGAACGCCCGGATCAACGCCTCCCGCACCGCCCAGTTGTCACGGCTGGTGGACCAGATTAGCACGATCGTCGTGGGCAAGCGCCCGCAGGTCGAGGACGCGGTGGCCTGCCTGCTGGCCGGCGGCCACCTGCTGATCGAGGACGTACCCGGCGTCGGCAAGACGACCCTGGCGCACGCGCTGGCCGTGAGCCTGGGGCTGGATTTCCGCCGCGTGCAGTTCACGGCCGACCTGATGCCGTCGGACCTCATCGGCGTCAGCGTGTTCGAGCGCGCGCAGGAGCGCTTCGTCTTCCACCCGGGCCCGGTGTTCGCGCAGGTGCTGCTGGCCGACGAGATCAACCGCGCCGGCCCCAAGACACAGAGCGCGCTGCTCGAGGCCATGGAGGAGCACCAGGTCTCGGTGGACAACGAGACGCGCCCGCTGCCCGAGCCCTTCTTCGTCATCGCGACGCAGAACCCCTCCGACCAGCTCGGCACCTACCCGCTGCCCGAGAGCCAGCTCGACCGCTTCCTGTTGCGCATCACGCTGGGCTACCCCGACAGCGCCGCCGAGCGCGAGCTGTTGTCCGGCGGCGACCGCCGCCAGGCCGCGCAGCAGCTGGGCGCCGTGCTGCCGCCGGCCGACCTGCTGCTGGCGCAGCCGGAGGTGCTGGCCGTGCGTGCCGCGCCGCCGCTGCTCGACTACCTGCAGACCCTGATCGCCGCCACGCGCAGCGGCCAGTGGTTCGCGCAGGGCCTGAGCCCGCGCGCCGGCATTGCCGTGCTGCGCGTGGCCAAGGCGCGCGCGCTGATGGCCGGCCGCGACTACGTCGCGCCCGACGACCTGCAGGCCATCCTGCCGCAGGCCATCGCGCACCGGGTGGTGCCGGTGGCCGGCGCCGGCCGTGGCGCGGTCGAGCAGGTGAGGGCGATGATCGAGGCCACGCCCATTCCGTGACCCCCCCCCGCAGCGCCTTCGGCGTACCCCCCCAAGGGGGCGCCGCCAGCGGCCCGGCAGAGCCGGCTCCGCGGCGGCCGCTTGGTTTACCTTGGATCCGCGAGCGCTTCCGCGCCTGGTGGCAGGCGCGGCTGCCGCTCACCGACCAGTGGGCGCTGGGCCAGCGCAACGTATACATTCTGCCCACGCGGGCGGGGCTGATGTTCGCGCTGACGCTGGTGGTGATGCTGCTGGCCAGCATCAACTACCAGCTCAACCTGGGCTACGCGCTGACCTTCCTGCTGGCCGGCGCGGGCCTGGTGAGCATGCACCTCACGCACGGCAACCTCAGCGGCCTGACACTGCACCTGCGGCCCGTGGCCAGCGGCTTTGCCGGCCAGCCGGCGATGCTGGAGGTGGTGTTGCACAACCCCGGCCGCCAGCGCCACGGGCTGGCGCTGCGCTTCGACGACCGCACACGCCACGGCGGCCACGCCGCGCTGTGCGACGCCCCGGCCGGCGGCGAGGCGCACGTGCAGCTGAGCTTCACGCCGCCGCACCGCGGCTGGCACCGCCTGCCGGCGCTGGTGCTCGAGACCGACTACCCCTTCGGCCTGTTCCGCGCCTGGAGCGTGTGGCGCCCGGCCGGCCGCGTGCTGGCCTGGCCCGTGCCCGAGTCCGCGCCGCCGCCGCTGCCGGCCCAGGGCGCAGCCGCCGGCGACGAACGCGCCGTCCAGCGGCGCAGCGGCAGCGAGCTCGACGGCGTGCGGCCGTTCCGCCGTGGCGACTCGCTGCGCCAGGTGGCGTGGAAGAAGGTCGCCTCCAGTGGCGAGCTCGTCAGTCGCGAGACGGCCGGCCTGGCCAGCCGCTCGCTGTGGCTGGACTGGGCCGAGACCGGCGCCTCCGGCACCGAGCCGCGGCTGGCGCGGCTGGCCGCCTGGATGCTGCAGGCCGAGCGCGCCGGCATCGACTGCGGACTGCGGCTGCCGGGCCGCGAGCTGCCGCCGCGCCAGGGCGAGGCCCACCGCCGCGCCGCGCTGGACCTGCTGGCCGAGTGGGGCGGCGCATGATTGCCGGCTTCGCGCTGCCGCGCCCGTCGCAGCTGCCTCGCGATGCCCGCGACACGCTGTTCCTGCTGGGCGTGATCGCCTGGACCGTGGCGCCGCACCTGATGCACCTGCCGGCCTGGTGCGGCGCGATGACCCTGGCGGTGCTGGCCTGGCGCGGCTGGCTCACGCTCAAGGCCGGCAGCCTGCCCAGCCGCTGGCTGGTGGCCGGCCTGCTGCTGCTGGCAGCCGCCGCCACCTGGTGGCAGGAGCGCACGCTGCTGGGCAAGGAGGCCGGCATCACCATGCTGGTGGTGCTGGTGGCCCTGAAGACGCTGGAGCTGCGGGCCCGGCGCGACGCGCTGGTGGTGTTCTTCCTTGGCTTCTTCCTCGTGCTGACGCACTTCCTGTACTCGCAGGCGCTGCTCACCGGCCTGTGGCTGCTGGGCGCGGTGTGGGGCCTGCTCACCGCGCTGGCGCTGGCCCACATGCCGGTGGGGCGGCCGCCGCTGGCGCGCGCGGGCGCCGTGGCGGCCCGCGCCGCCCTGCTGGGCCTGCCGCTGATGGCGATGCTGTTCGTGCTGTTCCCGCGCATCGGCCCGCTCTGGGGCCTGCCGCAGGACGCCGCCGGGCGCACCGGGCTGTCGGGCTCGCTGCGCCTGGGCGGCGTCGCCTCGATCGCCGAGGACGACTCCATCGCACTGCGCGTGCGTTTCGAGGGCGCGGTGCCGCCGCCCGACCAGCTGTACTTCCGCGGCCCGGTGCTGTCCACCTTCAACGGGCGCGAATGGACGCGGCTGGTGCCGAGCTTCCCGGCGTCGCAGCGCCCGCGGCTGGACCTGCAGGTGGCGGGGCCGCCGCTGCGCTACGAGATGACCGTGGAGCCCAGCCAGCTGCCCCTGCTGCCGCTGCTGGAGATGACGCCCGACCTGCCCGGCGCCGCGCCCGCCATCCCGGGCTGGCTGATCACGCAGCGCGTGGACGGGCAGTGGCAGACGGACCGGCCGCTGCTGGAGCGCCAGCGCGTCACGGCCGCGGCCTACCTGCAGCACCGCCACGGCCCGCAGGAAGACGTGCTGGGCCTGCGCGACCTCGTCGACCTGCCGCCCAGCGCCAACCCGCGCACGCTGCAGTGGGCGGCCGAGCTGCGCGCGCAGCCCGAGCTGGCCACCGCCGACGGCCTGCGGCTGGCCGAGGCCGTGCTGAGCCACATCCGCTCGGCCGCCTTCACGTACACGCTGGAGCCCGGGCCCTACGGCGAGAACGCCATCGACGAGTTCTGGTTCGACCGCAAGCTCGGCTTCTGTGAGCACTTCGCCAGCGCCTTCGTCGTCGTCATGCGGGCCATGGACGTGCCGGCGCGCATCGTCACCGGCTACCAGGGCGCCGATGCGGTGCTGCAGGACGGCTATGTGGTCGTGCGCAACAGCAACGCCCACGCCTGGGCCGAGATCTGGGTGCCTCGGCGTGGCTGGGTGCGCGTGGATCCCACGGCGGCGGTGGCGCCTGAACGGGTGCGCCGCAGCCAGCGCCTGGCCCCGGCGCCGGGCCTGGTGGCCGGCGCGGTGAACACGCTCGACCCCGCCCTGGCCGAGCGGCTGCGCGCCGCCTGGGAGACGGTGAACAACCGCTGGAACCAGTGGGTGCTGAACTACTCGCGCGGACAGCAGTTCGATCTGCTGCGCCGGCTGGGCGTGGAAAGCCCCAACTGGACCGACCTGGCGCAGGCGCTGGGCGCGCTGCTGTGCGGCGCGGCGCTGGCCGGCGTGCTGTGGGCCTGGTGGGACCGGCACCGCCAGGACCCCTGGCAGCGCCTGCAGGCCCGCGTGGGCGCGCGGCTGGCGGCGCTGGGCGTCAGCGTGTGCGCCCACCACCCCCCGCGCGAGCGCGCGCGGCTGGTGCGGCGGCAGCTGGGCGGCGCCGGCGAACCGCTGGCCGCGGCGCTGGAAGAGCTGGACCAGGCCCGCTACGGCAGCGACGCGCGGCTGCCCCGCGCTGCACTGCGGCGCTGGTGGGCAGGCTTCGCGCGGTCGACGGCCGCAGGCTCAACTTCGGCAGCGCGCGGCCGATAGCGACGGAGTGCCGCCCCGCCGGGGCGGCCTCATCGCCCGCCCCTGCCGCCCGTGAAAGTCGCCGCCCCTGCCCTGCCCCCGCGCACCGACGTCGTCGAGCGTCGCCTCGTGCTGCTGGGCCTTTCACCCTCGGAGCGGCAGCAGCTCGAGGCCGCCTCGAGCGCGGACGACGGCCACGCCGTGCGCTACCAGCTCGTTGCGGACCCCGCCCGGGCCGATGTGGCCGTGGCCGACGCCGACGACCCCGAGGCGCAGGCCACGGTGCGCCGGCTGGGCCTGCTGGCCTTGCACGTCGGCAGCGGACAGGGCAACGGCACCATGCCGCTGCTGCTGCGGCCCGTCGATGCGGCACAGGTGCTGCGCGCGCTGGAGCCGCTGGCCCGCCGCAGGCCGACGCCGTCACCGCAGGTGCAGCGCGTGCTCGACGAGCTGGCCCGCGTGTCCGGTCTGCCGCCGCAGCCGCGCGCGCGGCTGCTGGTGGCCGCGCACGACCACGTCGCGACGCCGCTGCTGCTGACCCCGCTGCAGCGCGCCGGCTGCGAGCTGCTGCGCGCACGCAGCAGCACCGAGGCGGTCGAGCGCGCCCGCGACGCCACGATCGACCTGGTGATCATCGACGCCGCGCTCGACGGCCTCGACGGCTATCACGCCTGCCGCAGCATCAAGCAGCGAGCGCTCGCCGAAGGCCGCGTGGCGCCGATGGTGGTGCTGATCGCCGCCGGCCCGATGGCGGTGAACCGCGTGCGCGCCGAGATGGCCGGCGCCGACCGCCTGCTGCCGGCCCCGCTGGATGCGGAATCCGTGCTGGCGCTGCTGGCCGCGCCGGCACACGCTCCCGGCGGCTGAGCCCGCGGTTGAATAATCGGCGGGTGATGCCGACCCGCCGCACTCCCGCCCGCCGCCGCGGCCTGCAGGCCCTGCTCGTGCTGGCTGCCGCGGCCGTGCTGCCGTCGGCCGGCGCCACCGGGGCCGCGGGCGGCAACCGGCCTGCCCGCCACCGCGCCGCCGCCCCGGGGCCCAACTACGCCCGACACCCGGCGGCCCAGGCCTTCGTGGCCGAGGTGGCGGACCGACGCGGGCTCGGTGCCGCGTGGCTGCAGGCCGCCATGGCTGGCGCGCACCGCGTGGAACGCGTGCGCGAACTGATCATGCCGCCACCGGCCGGCACCGCCAAGGACTGGGCGGCGTACCGCGCCCGCTTCGTCGAGCCACGCCGCGTGGCCGCGGGCCTGGCCTTCTGGCGCGACCACGAGGCCTGGCTGGCCGAGGCCGAGCAGCGCTGGGGCGTCCCGGCCGACGTGGTGGTCGCCATCGTCGGCGTCGAGACCTTCTACGGCCGCATGACGGGCACGTTCCGCGTCATCGACGCGCTGGCGACGCTGGCCTTCGACTTCCCGCCCGGCCGGCGCGACCGCAGCGCCTTCTTCCGCGAGCAGCTGGAGGAATACCTCGTGTGGTGCCACCGCGAGGGCATCGCCCCCGGCGGCACGCGCGGCAGCTACGCCGGCGCCATCGGCCTGCCGCAGTTCATGCCCGGCAGCATCAACCGCTTCGCGGTGGACATGGACGGCGACGGCCACGTCGACCTGATGCGCCAGCCGGCCGACGTGGTGGGCAGCGTCGCCCGCTACCTGGCCGAGCACGGCTGGCAGCGCGGCATGCCCACGCACTTCGGCGTCGCCGTGCCGGTGGACACCGCCGACCGCGCCGCGCTGCTGGCCCCCGACATCCTGCCCACCTTCAGCGCCGAGCAACTGCTGGCCCGCGGCGCCGCGCTCCCCGACGACGCCCGCGAGCACACCGGCCCGATGGCACTGGTGGAACTGCAGAACGGCGACGCCGCACCGAGCTACGTGCTGGGCACGTCGAACTTCTGGGCGATCACGCGCTACAACTGGAGCGCGTACTACGCGATGGCGGTGATCGACCTGGCAGCCGCGCTGCGCCAGGGCTTCGCGCGGCGCAGCTGAGCGCCCGGCTTCAGCCGTGTGCCGGCGCCGCCTGCCGGCCGGGGCCCGGCGCCGCGCCGCCTGCGAGCCAGCCCAGCAGCACCAGGGACAGTGCGCTGCCGATAGGGAACACCAGCACCGACAGCGCCACCCAGGCCGGCACCGAGCGCCGCAGCCGGCGCGCCGCCATGCCCAGGAAGATCCAGTGCAGCAGCAGCGTCACCCCCAGCGCCGCACCGGTGGCGGCCGCCCGCAGCGGCGAGGCGATCGTGGCCTCCAGCAGCGGCGGCAGGAACAGGGCCACGCAGGCCAGCGCGCCCAGCAGCATGACCATGGCCGCCTGCAAGAGCCACCAGTCGGCCGAGGCGCTGGGAGCGGCAGGGGCGGCGGAAGCGGCGACTGTGCTCATGCGGCCAGTGTAGGCCGCGCAACGACGGCCGGGGCGGCACAAGGTCGCGTCAAGTGCCGCTCAACGCCACGCGCCGGTCAGCTGCAGGTGATTCGCGTGGCCTCCAGCGTGCGGCGGTCGGCAGCCAGCCGCGCGCGAAGGTCCACGCGCTGGCCGACGGCCACGGCGGCCGGCGGCCGGCAGTCCACGCGCAGGTCGGCACGGCGGGTGGACACGGTCAGCCCGCGCAGCTGCAGGGTGCCGGCTGCGACGTCGACGGCGGTGATGGCACTCTCGAGGCGGAACTCGCGATCCCGGAACTCGGCCTCGGTGCGCACCTCCACGCGGGTGGCCCGCAGCAGGCCGCCGCGCAGCCCGCCCCACACCTCGACACGGGCGCCCAGCACCAGCGAGGACGGCAGCGCGACGGCGCTGCCGTCGACGGCGCGGCCGTTGACGGCGAAGCTGCCGCCGCTGCCGCGCGCGCTGACCCGGCCCTCCAGGCGCAGGTCGTCGGTGTCGGCCCACTCGCGCAGCGCCAGCGAGAAGCGCTGAACGTCCCACGAGGCCAGCGGGTTGGGGACGAAGGCCAGGCGCAGCCGGACCCAGGTGCCCGGGGCCAGGTTGGCGGGCACGCCGTCGGCGCGGTCGTAGCGGTACTGGACGCTGCCGATGCGCAGCGTGCCCAGCAGCGGGCTCACCTCGGCCACGGGGCCCCGCAGTCGCAGCAGCGTGCTGCCCGCCGTGGCCGGCTCCACGCGCGTGGCGCGGTAGCGCTGCGATGCCGCGTCGAACTCGGCATAGACCTCCACCGCCTGTCCCGGCGCCAGCCCTGCGAAGCCGCCCGCCAGCCGCTCGTCGAACACCGTGGCGGCGTCAACCGCCACGCGCTGGCCGAGCACCGTGAAGGTCTCGCCGGCGAGGTCGACGGCGGCCACGAAGCCCGCCAGCTCGCTTTCGACGCGGATGCGGCGCGCGCTGGCCGCCGGCTGGCCGGCCACATCGGCCACCGCGCCGGACTCGATCTCCACCGTCATCCCCAGGCGTAGATCGTCGCGGGTGCGCCTGTTGCCGTCGAAGTCCTCGACCTCGGCGGCGCTGTCGTCGAAGCGCACGCCGCCGACGAACACCGAGCCGAAGCCCGCGATCGGGCCACCCGCCCCGGCGGGCACGGCGCCGCCGGTTCCGCCCGTGTCGACGCCCCCGCCGCCACCGCAGGACGCAAGCAGGGCCAGGGCGAACACGAACAGGGGGCGCATCAGGTGTTTCATGGCTTCACTCTCGGGGCTTGCCGGCGGCGGGGCGCGGCACGCGGCGCCGCACGGCGGCGGGCTTGGCCGTGGCGGCCGGCTCGGCGCCTTCCTGGTAGGCGTACAGGCCGATGCGGATGCGGCCGGAGGGGGTGGGGTCGGTGGCGGCGTCGGCCTCGACGCGCTGGCGCAGCAGCGGCACGAGCTGCTGCATCAGGGCCTGCCACTGCGCCCGGATGGCCGGCTGCAGAGCCTGCAGCGACGCCGCCGACAGGCCCCAGGCAAAGGCCGCCTGCTCGAAGTGGCGCGTGCCCTCGCCGGCCGCGCCGGCGAGCACGTTGTCGACCGCGGCGCGCAGGTGGTCGCCGACGTTGTCGCCCAGGAAGCCGAGCTGCCGCACGGCGTCGCCCCGGGCGACGAAGGCATCGCTGGCCAGCGCCACGGTGTCGGCGGCCAGGTCCCAGTGCACCAGGCCCAGGCGCACCAGTTCATCGAGCAAGCTGCGCGGGTGCACATCGCGCGTGACCTGCTGGGCCAGGGTCTCGAAGCTGTCGCCCTCGCCCAGGCGCGACAGCCGCTTCGGCTGGCCGTCGTCGCCGCGCCAGGCCGGCTGGTTGCGCCAGTGCGCGAACACCTGGCCGGCCGGCGAGGTGTGCACGCGCGGCCGCGCCTGCGGGCTGGCGGCGCGCAGCTGCACCAGGCGCGTCACCTCGCGCCGGTTGAGGCCGGTGGTGGTGGCGATGCGGCTGACCTTGCGGTGCTCCGGCAACCCGGGGTGGGCAGCGGCGGCGGCATCGACGAAGGCGGCACGCAGCATCTCTTCCACCGGGGCCGCCGGCAGGCCACGAGCCACCGCCAGCCGGGCCACCTGCGCGACCAGGCCTGCCAGCGCCTCGCGCAGCGCGGCAGCCTCGGCCTGGGCCGGATCGGCGGGAGTGTCGGCGGTGTCCATCGGGCGGTGTCGGCGGCGGGCACTGTATCCCGCCGCCGGCCGCGGCCTCAGACGTTGAAGTCGATGCGCGTGGCCTCCAGGCGCGTGCGGTCGGCAGCCAGAGGCCCGCGGACGCGCACCCTGGCGCCGTTGGCCAGGCTGGCCTCGGTGCCGTCGCGGAACTCGACGGCACCCCCGTACCAGACGGTGATGCCGCGCAGCGCGAAGGTCTTGGCCGTGGTGTTCAGCTGGCCGACTTCGCCCCGCAGGTCCCAGATCCGCGGCCCCGTGACGCGACGCTCCTCGATCTCCACCGTGGTGGCCTGCATGACGCCGGCGACGATGCTGCCGCTGACCTCGACCCGGGCTCCCAGCCCCAGGCCGGTGGTCCCGTCGGGGAACGTGGCGGCGGAGGCGTTGACCGGCAGCCCGTTGACCGAGAAGCTGGCCGTGCTGGCGAAGGCCGTGATCAAGCCCTCGAGCTTGGCCTCGACGATGGACTCGGGCCAGCGGCGGCCGCCGCGCATGGCCGTGGCCACCCACTGGCCGGCCACCTGGGCCGTCTGCAGCCGCACCCGCACCGCCTGCCCGTCGGCCAGGCCCGGGGGCACCTGGACGGTTGGCACGCCGGCGTAGTTGACGACCTGGCCGTTGATGGCGAAGGTGCGCGCCGTGGTGTTCAGAGACGCGATGCGGCCGCTGAGCTTGTAGGCCGGCGCGGCGTCTTCCGCCTCGATTCGCGTGGCCACGATTCGGGCGTTGGCGGGGTCGGGGATGCCGTAGACCTCGACGATTCGGCCCGCGGTGAGGGCCGCCAGGCCGCCGGCGAGCGTGTCGTCGAACACGGTGCTGGTGGTCACGAGCACGGTCTGGCCGAGCACCACCACCGTGCCGGCGGCGGTGTCGACCGCGCCCACCGGGCCCAGCAGCTCGCTGTTGAGGCGGATGCGCAGCGCCAGGGCGCTGGCCGCCGCGCGGTCGACGCGGCCGCTGTCGATCTCCACCGTCATGCCCAGGCGCAGCGCGCCGGCCGCCAGGGCCGTGCCCTCCTCGGTGCTGAGGGTCGCCTTGGTGTCGTCGAAGCGGACGCCCCCGACGATGACCGAGCCGAACCCGGCGATCACGCCGTCGGTGTAGCTGCTGGCGGTGGCCGTCGCGGTTTCGGGCTCGTCGCTGCCGCCACCGCCGCAGGCGGCCAGCAGCGCCGAGGCCGACGACGCGGCAGCGGCGGCCAGCAAGGTGCGCCGCGACAGCGCGGCAGGAAGGACTTCGTGGATGGGACGGTCGGTGGGCATGGCGAACACTCCGTTGATCGGGCGGCCGGGCCGGCCACCGCATGGCGACCAGTGTAAATGGGTTGTTTGCACATTTGTGTGAAGAATTTTTGCAAACCGCGCCCCGCCGGGCCGCCGCAGTAGCCTCGGGCGCGATGCCCCGCCGCTGGATCGCCCACCTCGACATGGACGCCTTCTATGCGTCGGTGGAGTTGCTGCGCTACCCGGAGCTGGCCGGCCGGCCGGTGGTCATCGGCGGCGGCCGGCGCCACCAGCCCGAGTTGCTGGCCGACGGCACGCGCCGCTTCGCCACGCTGGCGGGCTATGCCGGCCGCGGCGTCGTCACCACCGCCACCTATCCCGCGCGCGACCACGGCATCCACAGCGGCATGGGCCTGATGAAGGCCGCGGCGCTGGCGCCGCAGGCGGTGCTGCTGCCCACCGACTTCGAGCGCTACCGGCAGCTCTCGCGCGCCTTCAAGGCCGCGGTGGCCGAGGTGGCGCCGCTGATCGAGGACCGCGGCATCGACGAGATCTACATCGACCTGACCGAGGTGCCCGGCGCGCAGGACGCGATCGGCTTCGACGCCTGCGGCGGCGTGCGCGCGCTGGCGCAGGAGATCCGCAACAACGTGCGCCGCCGCACGGGCCTGAGTTGCTCGGTGGGCGTGACGCCCAACAAGCTGCTGTCGAAGATCGCCAGCGAGCTCGACAAGCCCGACGGCCTGACCGTGCTCACCGAGGCCGACCTGCCCTCGCGCATCTGGCCGCTGCCGGTGCGTCGCATCAACGGCATCGGCCCGAAGGCGGGCGCAAGGCTCGCTGCGATGGGCATCGCCACCATCGGGCAGCTGGCGGCCACGGAAGCCACGGCGCTGGTGGCCGCCTTCGGCCGCAGCACCGGCCGCTGGCTGCACGATGCCGCCCACGGCCGCGACGACCGGCCGCTGGAGACCCACTCCGAGCCGGTGTCGATGAGCCGCGAGACGACCTTCGAGCGCGACCTGCACGCGGTGCGCGACCGCGCCGAGCTGACCGCGCTGCTCGACGAACTGGTGCGCCGCGTGGCCACCGACCTGCAGCGCAAGGGCTACGCCGGCCGCACGGTGGGCATCAAGCTGCGCTTCGACGACTTCCGCACCGTCACGCGCGACCACACGCTGCCCGAGCCGGTGGCCGACGCCCCGGCCATCCGCCAGGCCGCGGGCCAATGCCTGCGCCGCGTGGACCTGACGCGCCGGCTGCGCCTGCTGGGCGTGCGCGTGGGCGCACTGGTGCGCGTGTGAGCGGCGCGCGGCTGCGTAGCATCGGGCCATGAACACCCGGCTGCCCTCCGTCGACGGCCTGCGCGCCTTCGAGGCGGCGGCGCGGCTGGGCAGCTTCGAGCGCGCGGCCGACGAACTGCACGTCACGGCCAGCGCCGTCAGCAAGCGCGTAGCCGTGCTTGAGGAGCTGGTGGGCGAGCCGCTGTTCGTGCGCGGCTCGCGCGCGCTGCAGCTCACCGAGGCCGGGCGCGACTACGTCGGCCCCGCCAGCCACGTGCTGGGTCTGCTGATGGCGATGCCGCAGCACCGGCGCGTACCCTGCGGTCGAGCTCGAGCTGCTTCTGAGCCTGCCGCAGCTAGACCTGGCGGCCACCGAGGCCGACCTCGAGGTGCGCTTCGGCAGCGGCGGCACCGGCGCTGTGCGCCGTGCTCGGCGAGCGCCCCGAGCCGGCGCACACGTACCACCTGCTGCCGAACGCGGCCGACGGCCCCGCGGCGGCCTTCGCCGGCTGGCTGCGCGACACCTGCTCCGAGGCCGCCCGCGAGGCGCAGGCGCTGCTTTCCGGCGTCACCTGACGCCAATTCCGGGCCCGGGGCCCGGCGCTGGCTAGCATCCGCGCTGCGCAGGAGACGAAGCCCATGACCGTGATCACCACCATCGAGGACCTCCGCCAGCTGGCGAAGAAGCGCGTGCCGCGCATGTTCTACGACTACGCCGACAGCGGCAGCTGGACGGAGAGCACCTATCGCGCCAACAGCGAAGACTTCCAGCGCATCAAGCTGCGCCAGCGCGTGGCCGTGAACATGGAGAACCGCAGCACGGCCGTCACCATGGCGGGCCAGGCCGCCAAGATGCCGGTGGCCATCGCGCCCGTGGGCCTGACGGGCATGCAGCACGCCGACGGCGAGATCCACGCCGCGCGCGCGGCCGAGAAGTTCGGCATCCCCTTCACGCTTTCGACGATGAGCATCTGCTCCATCGAGGACGTGGCCGAGAACACCACGGCACCGTTCTGGTTCCAGCTGTACATGATGCGCGACCGCGAGGCCATGGCGCGCATGATCCAGCGCTGCAAGGACGCCAGGTGCAGCGCGCTGGTGCTGACGCTGGACCTGCAGGTCATCGGCCAGCGCCACAAGGACCTGAAGAACAAGCTGCGCGCCAGCGTCATCCCCAGCCTGGGCAACGCGCTGGACATGGCCACCAAGCCGCGCTGGCTGCTGGGCATGATGGGGACGCGGCGGCACACCTTCCGCAACCTGGTGGGCCACGTCAAGGGCGTGAGCGACATGGCCTCGCTGGCGGCCTGGACGAACGAGCAGTTCGACCCGCGCCTTTCGTGGGCGGACGTCGACTGGGTGCGCAGGCAGTGGGGCGGCAAGCTCATCCTCAAGGGCATCATGGAAGTCGAGGACGCGCAGCTCGCGGTGCAGCACGGGGCCGATGCCATCGTGGTCAGCAACCACGGCGGCCGGCAGCTCGATGGCGCGCCGAGCAGCGTCGACGCCCTGCCCCCGATCGTGGCCGCGGTGGGCGACAAGACCGAGGTCTGGATGGACGGCGGCATCCGCAGCGGCCAGGACGTGCTCAAGGCCTGGGCCCTGGGCGCGCGCGGCACGATGATCGGGCGCGCGATGGTCTACGGCCTGGGCGCGATGGGCGAGGCGGGCGTCACGAAGGCGCTTCAGATCCTGCACAAGGAGCTCGACGTGACCATGGCGTTCTGCGGCCACACGCAGCTGACGAACGTGGACCGCGGCATCCTGGTGCCGGGGACTTACCCGGCCGTATAGGGGCGACGGCTCTCGGCCCTTGGCGGGCGTTCGCGGTGATCCGTTCGGGCTGAGCCTGTCGAAGCCTCGCGCGCTGGCGGCACCGCGCGTCGCGGCAGGCGGTGCCCCTGGCCCGTTCGGGCTGAGCCTGTCGAAGCCGCGTGCGCTTGCGGTATCGCGCGGCGAAGGGCTGTGCGGGCGGGGGCTGCGGCGTGAATCGAAGCGGTCGGCCCTGCGGGCCGACTCCCCTGCGATGCTCGGGCTCATGGCCCG
>JBKDQY010000285.1:0-13524 GCA_046341655.1 Betaproteobacteria bacterium
GAACCAGTCCACCGGTGCTGCCGTGGCCGGCCCCGGCACGGGCATCGGCGGCATCACCGACCTGGCCAGCAGCGGCAACACGACCTCGGTGTGGGGGGTGAGCGAGTCTTCCAACACCCTGTACCGCTTCGACGTCGCCACCGGCAGCGTCCTGCACACCGTGGCCATCACGGGTACGGTCGCTGCCACGGGCGCGCCCGAAGGCATCGTCAGCCTGGCCTGGGACAACCGAGAGGGCGTCCTGTACGGCAGCACCGCGGGAACGTTCGGCGGCCTCAACAACCTGTACCGCATCAACCCGGACACTGGCGCTGCCACGCTGATCGGCAACCTGCAGGTCGACGCGATGTACGCGCTGGCCTACAACCCGGCCGACAAGTACCTCTACGGAGCCAACGGCGAGGTCGGCCAGGGCAGCTACCTGTGGAAGATCAACCCCGGCACCGGCGCCGCTACCGTGGTGGGAACGCTGGATGCCACCGGGAACTTCGACCTCGCCTTCCGTCCCGGCGACAACGTGCTGTTCATGGCCAGTTCGGGCAGCTTTTCCCTCTACACGGTGGACCCGTTGACGGCCACGGCGACGGTGGTCGGGGCCTACGGCGACGCCCTCAACGTCGCCGGCCTGGCCTTTGCCGTGCCCGAGCCCCAGACCTGGGCGCTGATGGCCGGTGGCCTGCTCTTCATGATCCGGCGCATGGCGTCGGCGCGCAGCGCCCCCAGGCCCTGAGCGTCAGCCCCGCAACGGCGGGCGGCCGCGCCGACCCTCAGGCCCTGCCCTGTGCCGCCACCGCCGCCGCGGCCCGCGCGGCGGCCTCGGCATCGCCCAGGTAGTGGCTGCGGACGGGCTTCAGCGCCGCGTCGAGCTCGTACACCAGCGGGATGCCGTTGGGGATGTTGACGCCCACGATCTCGGCGTCGCCGATGCCGTCGAGCATCTTCACCATCGCGCGGATGCTGTTGCCGTGCGCGGCAATCAGCACGCGCTGGCCGCTGGCGATGGCCGGGGCCAGCACCTCGTCCCAGAAGGGACGCACGCGGGCCACGGTGTCCTTCAGGCACTCGGTCAGCGGCACCTGCCCGGGGGCCAGCTTCGCGTAGCGCGGGTCGTCGCGCTCGCTGCGCGGGTCGCCGGGGTCCAGCGGCGGCGGCGGGGTGTCGTAGCTGCGGCGCCAGATCAGCACTTGCTCGTCGCCGTACTGCCGTGCCATGTCGGCCTTGTTCAGGCCCTGCAGCGCGCCGTAGTGGCGCTCGTTCAGCCGCCAGTCGTGGCGCACGGGCAGCCAGGTGCGGTCCATGGTGTCCAGCGCGTGCCACAGCGTCCAGACGGCGCGCTTGAGCACCGAGGTGTATGCCACGTCGAACTCCCACCCGCCCTCGCGCAGCAGCCGGCCGGCCTCGCGCGCCTGCGCCACGCCGGTGTCGGTGAGCGGCACGTCGGTCCAGCCGGTGAAGCGGTTCTCCAGGTTCCAGGTCGATTCCCCGTGGCGGATCAGGACGAGGTTGTGCATGCCAGGGATTCTATGATTCGAGGTTTGCACTCCAGGCTGCGCCCGCCGCCCCCGCCACCGTGAGCTTCATCGCCGAAAACTGGATCCTGATCCTCGTCGCCTTCGTCTCGGGCGCCATGCTGGTGTGGCCCATGGTCAACAAGGCCGCCGGCGGCCCGGCGGCCGTGGGCACCTCGGAGGCCGTGCGCCTGATCAACCGCGAGAAGGGCGTGCTGATCGACGTCGGCGAACCCAACGAGTACGCCCAGGGCCACGCCACCGGCGCCCGCAACGTGCCCTTCGGCCAGCTCGAGGGCTCGAAGGAATTGCCCTCCAACAAGGCGCTGCCGGTGATCCTGCTGTGCCCCAGCGGCGCACGCGCCGGGCGGGCGGCGGCGCTGTTGCGCAAGGCCGGTTACGAGAAGGCGGTGTCGGTTTCCGGCGGCAGCGCCGCCTGGCGCGAAGCACAACTTCCGATGGAGAAGTCGGCCGCAGGGTGATCGCGGGCTGCGGACAATCCGGGTCCATGCCCCGCAACCCGCCCCAGGAGAATGCATGAGCAAGGTGCGCATGTACACCACCCAGGTGTGTCCGTTCTGCATCCGCGCCAAGGCGCTGCTCAAGCAGCGCGGTGTCGAGCAGATCGAGGAGATCCGCGTCGATCTCGACCCCGCCCAGCGCGACGCGATGATCGCCGCCACCGGCCGCCGCACCGTGCCGCAGATCTTCATCGGCGACACCCACGTCGGCGGCTGCGACGACCTGATGGCGCTGGACCAGCGCGGCGGCCTCGCGCCGATGCTCGCCGGCTGAGCAGCAGAACACGGCGCTGCGCCGCAGGCGCCGCGACACTCGTCGATAATCCGCCCCGCGGGCCCGGTGCCACCTTCGGCACCGGGCCTTGTTTCACCCGCATCACCCACCCAGCCGAGACCGGACCATGGCCGACGAGACCCCCGTGTTCAACATCCAGCGCATGTACCTGAAGGACCTGTCGCTGGAACAGCCCAACTCGCCGCAGATCCTGCTCGAGCAGGGCCAGCCGCAGGTCGACATCAACCTGCAGATGGGCGCCGAGCAGGTGGCCGACGGTGTCTTCGAGATCACCGTCACCGCCACCGTCACTGCCAAGGTCAAGGACAAGACGCTGTTCCTGGTGGAAGCCAAGCAGGCCGGCATCTTCGAGATCCGCAACGTGCCGCAGGACCAGCTGCAGGGCATCGTGAGCATCGTCTGCCCGCAGATGGTGTACCCGTACCTGCGCGCCATCGTGTCCGACGTCTGCACGCGCGCCGGCTTCCCGCCCATCCTGCTGACGGAAGTGAACTTCCAGGCCATGTTCGAGGCCCAGCAGCAGCAGGCCGCCGCGGCGGCCAACGGCGGCTCGCGCATCATCACCGACGCGAACTGAAGAGCCGGTGCCCAGGCACAGCGCGGCGATGAAGATCGCGGTGCTCGGCGCCGGTGCCTGGGGCACGGCGCTGGCCGCGGCCGCCGCGGCCGCCGGCCAGGACGCCGTGCTGTGGGCGCGCGATCCGGCCCAGGCCGCTGCGCTGCGCGCCACGCGCGAGAACGCGCGCTACCTGCCCGGGGTGACGCTGCCGCCGGGTCTGCAGGCCACGGCCGATCTGCCGGCGGCGCTGGCGCACGGCGGCGGCGCCGACGGCCTGATCGTGATCGCCACGCCCATGGCCGGACTGCGCGCCATGCTGCAGGCGCTGCCGGGCGACGTCCCGGCGCTGTGGCTGAGCAAGGGCTTCGAGGCCCGCACCGGCCTGCTCGGCCACGAGATCGCGCGCGCGCTGCGCCCGGGCCTGACCTGCGGCGTGCTCAGCGGGCCGAGCTTCGCGCTTGAGGTGGCGCGCGGCCTGCCCACCGCGCTGGTGGCCGCCAGCAGCGACGCGGCGCTGGCGGCGCGCGCCGTCGAGGCCTTCCACGGCGGGCCGCTGCGCATTTACACCAGCCCCGACATCGTGGGCGTGGAGGTCGGCGGCGCGCTCAAGAACGTCATGGCCATCGCCACCGGCATCGTCGACGGCCTGCCGGGCGCAGGGCTGAACGCCCGCGCCGCGCTCATCACGCGCGGCCTGGCCGAGATGACGCGCCTGGGCGTCGCCCTGGGCGCGCGTGCCGACACCTTCATGGGCCTGTCGGGCCTGGGCGACCTCGTGCTCACGGCCACCGGCTCGCTGTCGCGCAACCGTTCCGTGGGCCTGGCGCTGGCCGCCGGGCGCAGCCTGCCCGAGGCGCTGGCCGAGCTCGGTCACGTGGCCGAGGGCGTGCCGACAGCCGCCGTCGCGCTGGCGCGTGCCCAGGCGCTGGGCGTGGAGCTGCCGATTACGGCCGCCGTGGTGGCCGTGCTCGAGGGCCGCATCGCGCCGGCGCAGGCCGTGGCCCTGCTGATGGGGCGCGAGGCCAGGCCCGAGACGGGCTGATCAGCCGCCGCCGGCGTAGCCCTGCTGCCGCCAGGCGTCGAACACCACCACCGCGACGGCGTTGCTGAGGTTCAGGCTGCGCTGGCCCGGCCGCATGGGCAGTCGCACGCGCTGCGCCGGCGCGAAACGCTCGCGCAGCGCCGGGTCCAGGCCGCGCGACTCGCTGCCGAACACGACCCAGTCGCCCGGCTGCCCGCGCAGCGCCGGCAGGGGCGTCGAGCCGTGCGTGGTGAAGGCGAAGAGGCGTGCCGGATCGGGCCGGGCCGCGGCCAGCAGGGCATCGAAGCTGGGGTGGCGCTGCACCTCGGCCCACTCGTGGTAGTCGAGCCCCGCGCGGCGCAGCAGCTTGTCGTCCATCGAGAAGCCCAGCGGCTCCACCAGGTGCAGCGAGCAGCCGGTGTTGGCCACGAGCCGGATGACGTTGCCGGTGTTGGGCGGGATCTCGGGCTCGACGAGCACGACGTGGAACATGCTCAGTCGGTCCCCGGCGCCGGCGTGCGCGCGAACACCCACACCTGCACCGACGCCGCCCCGGCGCGCCGCAGTTCCCGAGCGGCGGCGGCGAGGGTGGCGCCGGTGGTCATGACGTCGTCGACCAGGGCGACGCGGCGGCCGGCCAGCGCAGCGCGGCGCCGGGGCTCGGCCATGAAGGCCTGCGCCAGGTTGGCCTCGCGCCCGACGCGTGCCTGCCCCGTCTGGCGCGGCGTTTCCAAGGGGCGCAGCAGCAGCGCGTCGTCGGCCGGCAGGCCGCGCTGCCTGGCCACGTGCCGGGCCAGCTCCCAGGCCTGGTTGTAGCCGCGCTCGGCCAGCCGCGCGGGTGCCAGCGGCACGGGCAGCACGAGCTCGGGCTCTGGCAGGCCGGCGCGCAAGGCCACGCCCACCGCATCGGCCAGGCGCGTGGCCAGCGCGGCGGCCAGCTCCACGCGACCGTTGAACTTGAAAGCCTGCACCAGGCCGTCCCAGGGAAAGCCGTAGTCGACGGCGGCCACGGCGGCGTCGAACGGCGGCTCCTGGGCACCGAGGCAGCCGCCGCAACGCTCGACGGCCGTGCCGCTGGGCAGCGCGCAGCGCGCGCAACGCCAGCGCGGGGCGGCGAAGCGCGCGTCGCAGTCGCCGCACAGGGCGTCGCCGGCGGTCCACTGGCGGCACAGTTCGCACTGCGTCGGCCAGCGCGCGGGGCTGCGCTGGGCGTGGCCGGGCAGGGCGCGCGTGGGCATGGCCTGCCTATACTGCCACGCATGCCCGTGCCCGATGCCACCGTCGGCGCGCCGCGGCCGGTGGATGCCGTGGCGCTGGCGCGTTGGCGCCGCCGCCTGCGCGACGCAACCGGGCCACCGTGGCTGCACGCCGAAGCCGCCCGCCGCATGGCCGGGCGCCTGGCCGTGGTGAAGCTGCAGCCGCGGGCCGTGCTCGACTGGGGCCTGCAGGCCGGCCACGACCGCGGGCTGCTCGCTGCCGCCTACCCGCAGGCCCGGATCACGGCGGTGGACCCCGACGGCACCCCCGCCCCCGCCGGGGCCACGCCCTGGTGGCGCGGGCTGCTGGCCCGCCCGGCGGCGCCGGTCATCATCGCGCCGGCAGCCGTGGCCGACGGGCAGGCGCAGTTGCTGTGGAGCAGCATGCTGCTGCACACCTTGCCCGATCCGCAGGCGCTGTTCGCCGCCTGGCAGCGCGCGCTCGCCGTCGACGGTTTCCTGATGTTCTGCACGCTCGGCCCCGGCACGCTGCAGACGCTGGCTGCGGTGTACGCCGAGTCCCGCTGGCCCGCGCCGCTGGCGCCGCTGGTGGACATGCACGACCTCGGCGACATGCTCGTTCAGGCCGGCTTCGCCGACCCCGTGATGGACCAGGAGACGCTGCACCTGACCTGGCGCGACGCCGAGGCCGCGCTGGCCGAGTTGCGCACCCTGGGCCAGAACGCGGCGCCCGGCCGCGCGCCGGGCCTGCGCACGCCGGGGTGGCGACGGCAGCTGCTGCATCGGCTGGAGTCCCGCCGCGGCGCCGACGGCCGCGTCGGGCTCGAGTTCGAGATCGTCTACGGCCACGCGTTCAAGCCGCCGCCCCGGCCGCGGCTGGCGGCCGAGACGACGCTGCCCCTGGACGACCTGCGCGCGATGGTCCGGCGTCGGCCGTCTGCGACGGGCCGCTGACGCGGTCCTGACTCGGTCTCAAGTGTCGATTCGGTGCTTGATGCGCGTCATCCCCCGGGGGGGTGCTGAGCTAGAATTTGGCCGGTTTGCAGGGTTGGCGGTGGGCAGGCGACGGCCACCGCTGCGCGGGCACCGCACCGAGTCCGGGTCCGCGCGAGTCCTGCCGCCACACCGCCCAGCCGTCCTGTCGTACCCGCAGTAACCGCCTCCAAGCATGACCGTCACCGCCGCACCCGCGCCCTGGGCCACCGCACCCCGCGCGCCGTCGTCGTTCGGCCGCCGGCTCCTGAACCCGGGCCCGGGGGGCCGGCCGGCGCTGCAGTGGCCGCTGCGCCGCAACTGCTCGATCACGCCGCGCCAGCTCGGTGCCGTCTACCTCTCGCTGTGCATCGTGTCCATCGCGGTCTCGGGCTTCTTCATGGCTCAGGGTGCGCCCTACGTGGCGGCCTTCGCCGGCATCGAGCTGCTGGCCGTGGGCGTGGCGCTGCTGGTGTTCGCCCGCCACGCCGGTGACCACGAGACCATCACCCTCGAGGGCCGCTCGCTGCACGTCGAGCAGAGCCTGGGCAGCCGCGTGCAGCACGTCCACCTCGACACCGAATGGCTCGCCGTCGAGCCCGCCGCCGGCCAGGGCTCCCTGGTGCAGCTGCGCGGGCGTGGCGGCAGCGTGAGCGTCGGCCGCTTCGTGCGGCCCGAACTGCGTGCCGCGCTGGCCCAGGAACTCCGCACGGCCCTGCGCCGCGGCCCCGAGAACGAACCCCGACCCTGAAGTGAAACCGATGACGCGCCCGACCTCCCTCCGTCAACGCCTGCGCCAGGCCCCTGCGGCCCTGGCCGCCCTCGGTGCCCTGATCGCATCGGGTGCCGCCCTGGCCACGAACGACCTGCCCGGCGGCCCGGCCGTGAACCAGCTCAACCTGCATCCGGCGGCCTCGCGCATCGCCGAGCAGCAGGCCTGGCTGCACTGGTTCATGCTGATCGTCTGCACGGTGATCTTCGTCGCCGTGTTCGGGGTCATGTTCTATTCGATCCTCAAGCACCGCAAGTCGCTGGGCCACAAGCCGGCGAACTTCCACGAGAGCGTGGCGGTCGAGATCGCCTGGACGGTCGTGCCCTTCATCATCGTCATCGTCATGGGCGCCATGGCCACCCGCACCGTGGTGGCCATGAAGGACACCAGCAACGCCGACCTCACCATCAAGGCCACCGGCTACCAGTGGCAGTGGGGCTACGACTACCTCAAGGGCGAGGGCGAGGGCATCGCCTTCCTGTCGGCGCTGGACGCCTCGCACCGCGTGATGTCCGACCAGGGCAAGCCGAAGGGCGACGACTACCTGCTGAAGGTCGACAACCCGCTGGTCGTGCCGGTCAACCAGAAGGTGCGCATCGTCACCACCGCCAACGACGTCATTCACGCCTGGATGGTCCCGTCGCTGGGCGTCAAGCAGGACGCCATCCCCGGCTTCGTGCGTGACACCTGGTTCCGCGCCGAGAAGACCGGCGACTTCTACGGCCAGTGCGCCGAGCTCTGCGGCAAGGAGCACGCCTACATGCCGATCCACGTGAAGGTGGTGACTCAGGCCGAGTACGCCGCCTGGGTGGCGGGCAAGAAGAAGGAGATGCAGGCCAAGGCCGACGACCCGACCAAGGTATGGGCGCTGGCCGACCTCGTGGCCCGTGGCGAGAAGGTCTACAACACCAACTGCGCCGCCTGCCACCGCGCCGACGGCAAGGGCGCGGGCCCGATCAAGGCGCTGGACGGCAGCGCCATCGTGCTGAACGACCCCGCGCGCCAGCTCGAGATCCTGCTCAACGGCGCTGCCAACGGCGCGATGCCGGCCTGGAAGCAGCTCTCGGACACCGAGATCGCCGCCGTGTTGACCTACACCAAGAACTCGTGGTCGAACCAGACCGGCAAGCTGATCCAGCCCGCCGAGGTCATGGCCGCGCGCAAGTGACCGACTGAACACGCAAGAGGCATCCGAAACATGAGTGCTGTCCTTCCCCCGCACGGCCACGCAGGCGGTCACGACCACGCCCACGGTCACGAACACGACCACCACGACCACAAGCCCACCGGCTGGCGCCGCTGGGTCTTCGCGACGAACCACAAGGACATCGGCACGATGTACCTGCTGTTCAGCTTCGCGATGCTGATGGTGGGCGGCGTGCTCGCGCTGGGCATCCGCGCCGAGCTGTTCCAGCCGGGCCTGCAGTTCGTGAACCCCGAGCTGTTCAACCAGCTCACCACGATGCACGGCCTGATCATGGTGTTCGGCGCCATCATGCCGGCGTTCGTGGGCTTCGCGAACTGGATGATCCCGCTGCAGGTCGGTGCCGCGGACATGGCCTTCGCGCGCATGAACAACCTCAGCTTCTGGCTGCTGATCCCGGCGGCGCTGATGCTGGCGGGCTCGTTCTTCATGCCCGGCGGCGCGCCGGCCGCGGGCTGGACGCTCTACGCCCCGCTGACGCTGCAGATGGGCCCGTCGATGGACGCCGCGATCTTCGCGATGCACATCATGGGCGCGAGCTCGATCATGGGCTCGATCAACATCATCGTCACGATCCTGAACATGCGCGCGCCCGGCATGACGCTGATGAAGATGCCGCTGTTCTGCTGGACCTGGCTGATCACGGCCTACCTGCTGATCGCGGTGATGCCCGTGCTGGCCGGCGCGATCACGATGACGCTGACGGACCGCCACTTCGGCACCAGCTTCTTCAACCCCGCAGGCGGCGGCGACCCGGTGATGTACCAGCACATCTTCTGGTTCTTCGGCCACCCCGAGGTCTACATCATGATCCTGCCGGCCTTCGGCATCGTGAGCGCCATCATCCCGGCCTTCGCGCGCAAGAAGCTGTTCGGCTACACCTCGATGGTCTACGCCACGGCGTCGATCGCGATCCTGTCGTTCATCGTGTGGGCGCACCACATGTACACGACCGGCATGCCCGTGACGGGACAGCTGTTCTTCATGTACGCGACGATGCTGATCGCAGTGCCCACCGGCGTGAAGATCTTCAACTGGCTGGCCACGATGTGGAAGGGCTCGATGACCTTCGAGACGCCGATGCTGTTCTCGGTGGGCTTCCTGTTCGTGTTCTCGATGGGCGGCTTCACGGGCCTGATCCTGGCGATGGCGCCGATCGACATCCAGCTGCAGGACACCTACTACGTGGTGGCGCACTTCCACTACGTGCTGGTGGCCGGCTCGCTGTACGCCCTCTTCGCCGGCGTGTACTACTGGGGCCCGAAGTGGACCGGCGTCATGTACTCCGAGACGCGCGGCAAGATCCACTTCTGGGGCTCGCTGATCTTCTTCAACGTCACCTTCTTCCCGATGCACTTCCTCGGGCTGGCCGGCATGCCCCGCCGCTACGCCGACTACCCGATGCAGTTCGCCGACTTCAACATGATCGCGTCGATCGGCGCCTTCGGCTTCGGGCTGATGCAGGTGTACTTCTTCCTGTTCGTCGTCGTGCCGATGATGCGCGGCAAGGGCGAGCCGGCCCCGCAGAAGCCCTGGGAGGCCGCGGAGGGCCTGGAGTGGGAGGTGCCGTCGCCGGCGCCGTACCACACCTTCGAGACCCCGCCCAGGCTCGACGCCACCGCCACGCGGGTGGTCGGCTGATCGCGCCAGGAGCCCCGCCGATGGCACCGACCCCCGAGCAACGCAAGGCGAACCTGCGCTTGGCGCTGATCCTGGCGTCACTGGCGGCGGTGTTCGCCGGCGGGTTCGTCGTCCGCATGGCCTTCTTCGGCGCCTGACGGAGCTTCGCGCCTCATGAAGGGACTGATCGCCGACAACCGGCGCATGCTCGGCAAGCTGCTGCTGATCGTGCTGCTGATGTTCGGGTTCGGCTACTCGCTGGTGCCCATGTACCGGGCCATCTGCGAGGCGCTGGGCATCAACGTGCTCACGCTGTCGCAGCAGCGCGCGGCCACGGGCAGCTGGACGGGTCGCCACGGCCAGACCACCAACAGCCAGGTCGACACCACGCGCACCATCACGGTCGAGTTCGACGCCAACGTGCGCGGGCCCTGGGACTTCAAGCCCGCGCAGCGCTCGATCCAGGTGCACCCGGGCGAGCTCGCCACGGTGATGTACGAGTTCACCAACATCCAGAAGCGCACGATGGCCGCGCAGGCCATCCCGAGCTACGCGCCAAAGCACTCCAGTTCGCACTTCAACAAGCTCGAGTGCTTCTGCTTCAACGAGTACACGCTCAAGCCGGGCGAGTCGCGCGAGTGGCCGGTGGCCTTCGTCATCGACCCGAAGCTGCCGAAGGACGTGACCACCATCACGCTGTCGTACACGTTCTTCGAGGTCGGCGGCAAGGTGCCTCCGCAGCCGCAGGGCAGCGTGGGCCAGCAGGCCTCCGTCGCGGCGCCTGGAGCGGGTTCGTGAGCGAGGTCAGCCGCCCTCTGGCCGACGCGACGCGGCGCCCGCTGTCTTTCATGCAGACCATGCGGGCCGTGTTCTGGAGCTTCTTCGGCGTGCGCCGCTCGCGCGACATGGGCGCCGACGTGAGCCGTCTAAACCCGGTCCACCTGCTGATCGGCGGCCTGCTCGGAGCCGCTCTTTTCGTCGTGGCGCTGATGCTGCTCGTCCGCTGGGTGGTGGGCAGCGGCGTCGCCGCCTGATTCACCGATTCAAGTTCCCGTCGCACCGAGGGTTCGAGGAGAAACACAAGCCATGGCAGCCACCACCCCCGCGGGCCAGACCCCGTACTACTTCATCCCCGCGCCCTCCCGCCACCCGGCCCTGATGGCGACGGGCCTGTTCCTCGTCATCCTGGGCGCCGGCCAGTGGGTCAACGGCGCGGGCTGGGGCGCCTGGGTGCTGCTGGCCGGCGTGGTGACCTGGCTGACCGTGATGTTCCAGTGGTTCAGCCAGGCCATCGCCGAGAGCGAGGGCGGCCTGTACTCGCAGCGCATCGACATCTCGTTCCGCTGGAGCATGAGCTGGTTCATCTTCAGCGAGGTGATGTTCTTCGCGGCCTTCTTCGGCGCGCTGTACTGGGCCCGCGTCCACACGCTGCCGATGCTGGGCAACCTCGATCACCAACTCCTGTGGCCCGACTTCAAGGCCATCTGGCCTAGCGCCGGCGGTGGTGTCACGGCCGCGCCGGCGGGCATCGTCGAGCCCTTCAGCACGATCGGCCCCTGGCCGCTGCCCACCATCAACACCGCGCTGCTGCTGACCAGCGGCATCACGCTGACGATCGCCCACCACGCGCTGATCGCCGGCAACCGCGCCAAGACCGTCACCTGGATGTGGATCACGGTGGCGCTGGGCGCCACCTTCCTGGGCGTTCAGGCCTATGAGTACCTGCATGCGTACCGCGACCTGAACCTCAAGCTCAGCAGCGGCATCTTCGGCAGCACCTTCTTCATGCTCACCGGCTTCCACGGCTTCCACGTGTTCGTGGGTATGCTGATGCTGGTCTTCATCACGCTGCGCCTGATGAAGGGCCACTTCACGCCCGAACGCCACTTCGGCTTCGAGGGTGCCGCCTGGTACTGGCACTTCGTCGACGTCGTCTGGTTCGGCCTGTACATCCTGGTGTACTGGCTCTGACGCCGCCGCCGGCGGGCTGCGGCCCGCCGAGTCTTCGCTCCCGCCGACGCCGCGCACGCCGCGGCGTCGTCCGTTTCTAGGCCGGCACCGGCAAGCCGCCGGGCCGCACCCAGCCCATCGCCCAGCCGATCAGGATCACGATGAACAGAGCCACGCAAAGCCCCACGCGCACGGCCAGTGCGCGGGCCATGCGGCGGTCGCGGGCAGCGGGGTCGTCGCTCGTCGCGTTGGGGTCGCGCCGGAGCATGAAGAAGCCTGCGCTGGCCAGCGCACCCAGCACGGCGACGAGCACCACCACCATCAGGATCTTCATGGCGCCGCATTATCCGGCCGGGCCGAGGGGTCTCGCGTGAGCCGGCGGCGCGTGCACCCGGTGCTGCTGCTGGCTGCCGTCGGCTTGACGCTGATCACCGCGCGGCTGGGCTGGTGGCAGCTCGATCGCGCGGCCGAGAAGCAGGCGCTGGAGCGCCAGCGCCTGGAGCAGGCCGCGCAGCCCGTGCTGGCCGGCGACGACCTGCCGCGAGCGGCCGATGCGGTGTCGCCGCTGGTGCAGCGCCGCGCCCGGCTGCAGGGCCGCTGGCAGGGCCAGGCCACCGTGGCGCTGGAAAACCGGCCCATGGGTGGCCGTACCGGTTTCTACATCGTGACGCCGCTGCAACTGGCCGACGGCACGGCCGTGCTCGTGCAGCGCGGCTGGATCCCGCGCGACCTGCAGGACCGCACGCGACTGGCCCCGTTCGACACGCCCGCAGCCAGCGTCGTCGTCCAGGGCCGCATCGCCCCCCGCGTGCCGCGGTTGTACGAGCTCGGCGAGGCGGGCACCGGTGTGCTCCGGCAGAATCTCGACATCGACGCTTTCGCGATCGAACGGGGCCTGCGGCTGCGGCCGTGGGTGCTGATCCAGGACGACGAGCCCGGCGCGCCGGGCGATGGATTGCAGCGCAACTGGCCCGTTCCCGGCAGCGGTGTCGACAAGCACCACGGCTATGCGTTCCAGTGGTTCGCGTTGTCGGCGCTGACGCTCGGCCTCCTCGTCTGGTTCCAGGTCCTCCGGCCCGCCCGGCCCGACCATGCCCCCGAACGCCACCCCTCCTGACGAACCGCTGGCGATGACCGTGCACAGCATGGCCGCCCCCGACCTGGCCGAGCCTGCGCAGGCCGAAAGGCGCCGCACCCTGAGCGGCCGCGTGAAGATGCTGCTGGTGCTGCTGGTGTGCGCCTCGCCGGTGATCGCCTCGTACTTCACGTACTTCGTCATCCGGCCCGAGGGCCGCACGAACTATGGTGAACTGATCCAGCCCCCGCGCGAGCTGCCGGCCGCACTGCCGCTGGCCACGCTGGACGGCTCGCCGGTGGCGCCGGCCTCGCTGCGCGGCCAGTGGTTGCTGGTGGTGGTGGCGGACCCGGCCTGCGACGAGGCCTGCGAGAAGCGCCTGTTCATGCAGCGGCAGCTGCGCGAGATGCTGGGCCGCGACCGCGACCGTCTCGACAAGGTCGTGCTGGTGGCCGGCGAAGGCGCCCTGAAGCCCGGGCTGCGCGCGGCGCTCGAGGCCGCGCCTGCGGCCACTCTGCTGCGCGCGCCGCGCGCGGCGCTGGCCGACTGGCTGCTGCCCCAGGCCGGACACGCGCTGGACGAGCACCTCTACGTCGTCGATCCCATGGGCATGTGGATGATGCGGATGCCGCCCGCGGCCGAGCCGCAGCGCGTGATGCGGGACCTGCGCAAGCTGCTGCGCGCCTCGTCGAGCTGGGACGACGCGGGTCGTTGACGCACGCGATGGACGGCACCGAGCAGGCCCTGGTCGATCTCGCGCCGCTGCTGCGGCTGCTGCTGCTGGCGCTGCTGCTGGCGGCGCTGCCGCTG
>JBKDQY010000286.1:0-9008 GCA_046341655.1 Betaproteobacteria bacterium
GTGGAGGCGCTGGCCAGCACCTTGGTGCCGTCGCCGGAGATGACGTTGGCGTAGATGTGCAGGTTGGAGCGGAAGACCGTCAGACGGGCCTTGCGCTGCAGCGCGATGCGAACGCGGGTTTGACGCGCGCGACGCAGTCGCTGTTGTTTCTTGTTCAACATGGCGCGGCTCCTTACTTCTTCTTGGTCTCTTTGATCGTGACCTTCTCGTCCGCGTAGCGGATGCCCTTGCCCTTGTAGGGCTCAGGCGGACGGATGGCGCGAACTTCGGCGGCGATTTGGCCCACCACCTGGCGGTCCGCACCCTTGATCACGATTTCCGTCTGCGAGGGGCACTCGACCTTGATCCCGGCCGGCATGTCTTTCACCACAGGGTGCGAGAAGCCGATCTGCAGGTTGAGCTTGCTGCCGGCAGCCTGGGCGCGAAAACCCACGCCCACGAGCGTCAGCTTCTTCGAGAAGCCGGCGCCCACGCCGTTGACCATGTTGTTCACCAGCGCGCGCATCGTGCCGCTCATCGCGTCGGCGTCGGCGCTGTCGTTGGCGGGCGCAAACATCAGCTTGCCGCCCTCGCTCCTGATGGTCACGAGCGGGTTCAGCGCACGCACCAGCGTGCCTTCCTTGCCCTTGACGGTGATCGTCTCGGCCGAGATCGCCACGTCCACGCCCTGTGGCACGGCGATCGGCATCTTTCCTACGCGGGACATTCTTCGGCTCCCTTTACGCGACGTAGCACAGGACTTCGCCGCCGACACCGGTGGCGCGCGCCTTGCGGTCGGTCATCACGCCGCGCGGCGTGGTGACGATGGCGACACCCAGGCCGTTCATGACCTGCGGGATGGCGTCGCGGCCCTTGTAGACGCGCAGGCCGGGGCGGCTGACGCGCTCGATGCGCTCGATCACAGGCCGGCCGGCGTAGTACTTCAGCGCCACCTCGAGCTCGGACTTGCCGCCGTCGTTCTTGACCGCGAAGCCGTCGATGTAGCCCTCGTCCTTGAGAACCTGCGCGATCGCGACCTTCAGCTTCGACGACGGCATCGTGACGGCCGCCTTCGCCACGCTCTGCGCGTTGCGGATGCGGGTCAGCATGTCGGCGATGGGATCACTCATGCTCATGAAAATTGCTCCTGCTCTTCGCCGCGCTTACCAGCTGGCCTTGACCACGCCGGGGATGTCACCCTTGAACGCGAGCTCGCGGATCTTGTTGCGCGACAGTCCGAACATCCGGAAGGTGCCGCGGGCGCGGCCGGTCAGCTCGCAGCGGTTGCGCAGGCGCGTCGGGTTGGCGTTGCGCGGCAGCTTCTGCAGTTCCAGGCGCGCGGCGTAGCGCTCCTCGTCGCTCTTGGTGGCATCGTTCGCGATGCCCTTGAGCTCGGCGTACTTCTTCGCGTACTTGGCGACCAGCTTCTCGCGCTTTTCTTCGCGCTGCTTGACGGACAGTTTGGCCATGGTGTCTTCCTCGGTCGCCTTCAGTTCTTGAACGGGAACTTGAACGCCGCGAGCAGCGCCTTGCACTCGTCGTCGGACTTGGCGCTGGTCGTGATGCTGATGTTCATGCCGCGGATCGCGTCGATCTTCTCGTACTCGATTTCCGGGAAGATGATCTGTTCCTTGACGCCGATGTTGTAGTTGCCGCGGCCGTCGAAGCTGCGGCCGCTGATGCCGCGGAAGTCGCGCACGCGGGGCAGCGCCACCGTGACGAAGCGGTCCAGGAACTCGTACATGCGGATGCCGCGCAGCGTGACCATGCAACCGATGGGCACGCCGTCGCGGATCTTGAAGCCGGCGATGGCCTTCTTGCTCTTGGTGACCACGGGCTTCTGGCCGGCGATCTTGGTGAGGTCGCCGACGGCGTTGTCCATCACCTTCTTGTCGCTCACGGCCTCGGACACACCCATATTCAGCGTGATCTTCTCCAGGCGCGGGACCTGCATCACCGAGGTGTAGCCGAACTTCTTCATCAACTCGGGGACGATCTTCTCGCGGTAGATCGTCTGCAGGCGCGCGCTCTTCACCGCGTCGGCCTTCCCGGCAGGGACAGCTTGGGTCTTCGCCATGATTACGCCTTGATCTCTTCGCCGCTGGACTTGTAGACGCGGTAGTTGACGGGCTTGCCGTCCTTGCCGGGGCGGCTCTTGATGCCGACGCGGTCCGCCTTGCCGGTGGCGGCATTGAAGATGGCCACGTTGCTCTGGTGGATGGGCATGGTCTTGTCGATCACGCCGCCGGTGGTGCCCTTCAACGGGTTCGGCTTGGTGTGCTTCTTCACGACGTTCACGCCGTCGACCACGATGTGGTCGTCATCGACGCGGCGCGAGACGGTGCCGCGCTTGCCCTTGTCGCGACCGGCGATCACGATGACCTTGTCGCCCTTCTTGAGCTTGTTCATGTCAGAGCACCTTCAAAGAACTTCGGGGGCCAGCGACACGATCTTCATGAAGCGCTCGGAGCGCAGCTCGCGAGTCACAGGGCCGAAGATGCGGGTGCCGATGGGCTCGAGCTTGGCGTTGAGCAGCACTGCGGCGTTGCCGTAGAACTTGATCAGCGAGCCGTCCTGGCGGCGCACGCCCTTGGCGGTGCGCACGACGACCGCGCTGTAGACCTCGCCCTTCTTGACGCGGCCACGCGGCGCGGCTTCCTTGATGCTGACCTTGATGACGTCGCCGATGCCGGCGTAACGCCGCTTCGAGCCGCCGAGCACCTTGATGCACATGACGGACTTCGCGCCCGTGTTGTCGGCCACGTCGAGCCGCGATTGCATTTGGATCATGTTCGTATCCCGACTTGCGCGCGCCGCCGCTGTCGCGGCTGGCATGCCCAGTCTCGGGCCCGTGTTGGGGTATGAGGCCGCAACCTTGCGCCCGAGCGGGCGCCAGTCGCGGCGAAGCCTTGCAGTATCACACAGCGTCCGCCGCTGCGTCAAGCGCCCGGTCGAGGCCGGGCCGGGTTCAGGCTTTCAGGGCCTGGGCCTGAGCCAGCAGCGTGGCTGCGTCGCTGACTTCGAACTTGCCCGGGGCCTCGATGTTGAGCGTCCGCACCTCGCCGTCCACCACCAACATCGAGAAGCGCTGGATGCGCACGCCCATGCCACGGGCCGTCAGGTCCAGCGTCAGCCCGGTTGCGGCGGCGAAGGCGGCCGAGCCGTCGGCCATCATGCGCACCTTGCCGCCAGTCTTCTGGTCGCGGCCCCAGGCACCCATGACATAGGCGTCGTTGACGGAGATGCACCAGATCTCGTCGACACCCGCGGCCTTGAAGGCCTCGGCGTGCTCCACGTAGCCCGGCACGTGCTTGGCCGAGCAGGTGGGCGTGTAGGCCCCAGGCAGCGCGAAGATGGCGATGGTCTTGCCCGCCGTGCTCTGCGCAATGTCGAAGCTGTTGGGGCCCAGCGTGCAGCCGTTGCCCTCGACCTCGATGAATTCCTGCAGGCTGCCCGCGGGCAGCCTGTCTCCGACCTTCAGCATGGGGTTCTCCTGGCGGGGGACCGGGTCAGACGAGCTTGGCCTTCTCGACCAGGCGCGTCACCGTCCACGACTTGGTCTTGCTGATCGGCCGGCCCTCGGAGATCTCGACCACGTCGCCGAGCTTGTACTCGCCCTTCTCGTCGTGGGCGTGGTACTTGCTGCTGTGGCCGACGATCTTGCCGTACAGCTCGTGCGCGGTGCGGCGCTCGACCAGCACCGTCACCGTCTTGGCGCGCTTGTCGCTGACGATGCGGCCGATCAGGGTGCGGCGGTTCTTGGCTTGGGTCTGGCTACCCGTGGTGTCCTGGCTCACTTGGCGCCCTCCGTCGCGGCGCCCTTGGCGGCGGCGCGCTTCTTCTCGGCGATGATGGTCTTCACCCGCGCGACGTCGCGCTTCACGTTGCCGAGCTGGGCGTGGTTGGTGAGCTGTTGCGTCGCCTTCTGCATGCGCAGGCCGAAGTGGGCCTTGAGCAGTTCGGTGACTTCCTTCTCGAGCGCCGCGATGTCCTTGGCGCGCAGTTCAGATGCCTTCATGGAGCGGCTCCTTCAGGTGCCCACCTGTCGCGCCACGAACGTGGTGCGCAGGGGCAGCTTGGCGCTGGCGAGCTGGAAGGCCTCGCGGGCGAGCTGCTCTGGAACGCCGTTGATCTCGTACAGGACCTTGCCCGGCTGGATCTCGGCCACGTAGTACTCGGGGTTGCCCTTGCCGTTGCCCATGCGCACCTCGGCCGGCTTCTGCGAGATCGGCTTGTCCGGGAAGATCCGGATGAAGATGCGGCCGCCGCGCTTGATGTGGCGGCTGATGGCGCGGCGGGCGGCCTCGATCTGGCGCGCCGTGATGCGGCCGCGCTCGGTGGCCTTCAGGCCGAACTCGCCGAACGACACGGCCGCGCCACGCGTGGCGATGCCGGTGTTGCGGCCCTTGTGTTCCTTGCGGAACTTGCGACGTGCGGGTTGCAGCATCGTCAGTCTCCTTGAGTGGCGCCACCGGCCGGGGCGGCCTTGCGGACGCGCTTCACGGCGGGGGTCTTCGGGGCGTCCCCGGCGGGCGCGGCAACGGAGGGGGCACCGTCGGTGCGCGGGGCGCGGTCGGCACCCGGGCGGCCGCGGCCGGCACCGGGACGGCCGTCGGGACGCGGGCCCCGGCGATCGCGGCGCTCGTTGTCGGCGTCGGTCTTGGGCAGCTGCGGGGCCTCACCGTTGGCGAGGCGGTCACCGCGATAGACCCACACCTTGACGCCGATCACGCCGTAGGTCGTCTTGGCCTCGGAGAAGCCGTAGTCGATGTCGGCGCGCAGCGTGTGCAGCGGCACTCGGCCTTCGCGATACCACTCGCAGCGGGCGATCTCGATGCCGTTGAGGCGGCCCGACGACATGATCTTGATGCCCTGCGCGCCCAGGCGCATGGCGTTCTGCATCGCGCGCTTCATGGCGCGGCGGAACATGATGCGCTTCTCGAGTTGCTGCGTGATGCTGTCGGCGATCAGCTGTGCATCGACCTCCGGCTTGCGGATTTCCTCGATGTTCACCGCCACCGGCACGCCCAGGCGCTTGGCGAGCTCGGCCTTGAGGTTCTCGATGTCCTCGCCCTTCTTGCCGATCACCACGCCCGGACGCGCCGAGAAGATGGTGATGCGGGCGTTCTTGGCCGGACGCTCGATGAGGATGCGCGAGACGGCGGCGCTCTTGAGCTTGGTCTTGAGGTACTCGCGGACCTTCAGGTCCTCGGCCAGCATCGTCGCGAAGTTGCCCTTGTCGGCGAACCAGCGGCTCTGCCAGGCGCGCGTGACGGCGAGGCGGAACCCTGTCGGGTGGATCTTCTGTCCCATGCTGTCAGTTCCCCACGGTCACGTAGATGTGGCAGGTGCCCTTGCTGATGCGCGCGCCGCGGCCCTTGGCGCGGGCCGAGAAGCGCTTGAGCACCGCACCCTGCTCGACGTAGATGCTCTTGATGCGCAACTCGTCGATGTCGGCGCCGTCGTTGTGCTCGGCATTGGCCACGGCCGAGTCGACCGCCCTCTTGATGATCCCGGCCGCCTTCTTCTGCGTGAACGACAGGATGTTCAGCGCCTGGTCGACCTTCTTGCCGCGGATCATGTCGGCCACCAGCCGGCCCTTGTCGGCCGACAGACGCACGCCACGAACGATGGCCTTGGTTTCGGTTGCCATGGTGCGGCTCCTTACTTCTTGGCCTTCTTGTCCGCGGGGTGACCCTTGAACAAGCGGGTGAGGGCGAACTCGCCGAGCTTGTGGCCGACCATCTGGTCGGTCACGTACACCGGCACGTGCTGCTTGCCGTTGTGCACGGCCACCGTCAGGCCGATGAACTCCGGCAGGATGGTGCTGCGGCGCGACCAGGTCTTGATCGGCTTCTTGTCCTTGATGGCGGCAGCCTTCTCGACCTTGGCCAGCAGGTGGTGGTCCACGAAGGGACCCTTCTTGAGCGAACGGGTCATGGCTTACGACCTCACTTCTTGCGGCGCGAGACGATCATCGTCTGCGTGCGCTTGTTGTTCCGCGTGCGGTAGCCCTTCGTGAGCGTGTTCCACGGCGACACCTGCGGCTGCGCCTCGCCGGTGCGGCCTTCGCCGCCACCGTGCGGGTGGTCGATCGGGTTCATCGCGACGCCGCGGACGGTCGGGCGGATGCCCTTCCAGCGGATGGCACCGGCCTTGCCGTACTGGCGCAGGCTGTGTTCCTCGTTGCTGACCTCGCCGATCGTGGCGCGGCAGTCGATGTGGATCTTGCGCACCTCGCCCGAGCGCAGCCGCACCTGGGCGTAGACGCCCTCGCGCGCCATCAGCGTGACGCTGGTGCCGGCCGAGCGCGCGATCTGCGCGCCCTTGCCGGGCAGCATCTCAACGCAGTGGATCGTCGAGCCCACCGGGATGTTGCGGATGGGGAGCGTATTGCCGGCCTTGATCGGCGCCTCGGCACCGCTCAGCAGCGTCGCGCCGGCTTCCACGCCGCGCGGGGCGATGACGTAGCGGCGCTCGCCGTCGGCGTAGCACAGCAGCGCGATGTGGGCCGTGCGGTTGGGGTCGTACTCGATGCGCTCGACCTTCGCCGGGATGCCATCCTTGTTGCGCACGAAGTCGACGACGCGGTAGTGGTGCTTGTGGCCGCCACCCTTGTGCCGCAGCGTGCTGTGGCCGTTGTTGTTGCGGCCGGACTTCTGCTTCTGCGGCTCGAGCAGCGAAGCCTCGGGCTCGCCCTTGTGCAGGTGCTTGTGCACCACCTTCGTCACGGCACGGCGGCCGGGCGACGTGGGCTTGACTTTGACGATGGCCATTACGCGGCCTCCCCGGAGAAGTTGAGCTCCTGGCCCGGCTTGAGCGCGACGAACGCCTTCTTGACGTGGTCGCGTCGGCCGATGGTGCGACCAAAGCGCTTGACCTTGCCCTTTTGCACCGCCGTGCTGACCGAAGCGACCTCGACCTTGAACATCAGCTCCACCGCGGCCTTGATCTCGGGCTTGGTGGCGTCGCGCAGCACCTTGAACATCACCTGGTTCTGCTTCTCGCCGATGCGCGTGGCCTTCTCGGAGATGATCGGCGCCACCAGCACCTGGGCCAGGCGGCCTTCGTCGAACTTGCGCTCGGCGGGGGTCGGGTTGATGCGGCTCATGCGAACATCTCCTTGAGCTGTTCGATCGCGCCCTTGGTCACCAGCACCTTCTTGTAGAAGACGAGGCTCAGCGGATCGGCGTAGCGCGGCTCGACGACGAGCACGTTGGCGAGGTTGCGGCTGGCCAGCGCGACGTTGTCGTCGATCTGGTCGGCAATCACAAGCACCGAGTTCTTGTTGTCCGTGCCCAGGCCCATAGCCTTGAACTTGGCCGCCAGCAGCTTGGTCTTGGGAGCTTCCAGGCTGATGCCGTCGACCACCGCGAGGCGGCCGTCGCGGGCCAGCTGCGACAGGATCGACGCCATGCCGGCGCGGTACATCTTCTTGTTGACCTTCTGCGAGAAGTTCTCGTCAGGGCGGTTCGGGAAGATTCGGCCGCCGCCACGCCACAGCGGCGAGCTGGTCATGCCGGCGCGGGCGCGGCCGGTGCCCTTCTGGCGGAACGGCTTCTTGGTGCTGTGCTTGACCTCGCCGCGGTCGAGCTGCGCGCGGGTGCCCTGGCGCGCGTTGGCCTGGAAGGCGACGACGACCTGGTGCACGAGCGCTTCGTTGTAGTCGCGCGCGAACACGGTGTCCGGCGCGTCGACCTTGGAGGTGGCCTGGCCCTGGTCGTTCAGGAGTTCGAGTTGCATGGTCAGGCCCCCTTCTTGGCGCGGACCTTGACGGCCGGGCGCACGACCACGTGGCCGTTCTTGTGGCCCGGCACCGCGCCGCGCACCATCAGCAGCGAGCGCGCCTCGTCGACGCGGACGACGTCGAGGTTTTGCGTGGTGACGGTCTCGTCGCCCATGTGGCCGGTCATCTTCTTGCCCGGGAACACGCGGCCCGGGTCCTGGGCCATCGAGATCGAGCCCGGCACGTTGTGGCTGCGGCTGTTGCCGTGCGACGCGCGCTGCGAGCTGAAGTTGTGTCGCTTGATGGTGCCCGCGAAGCCCTTGCCCAGCGAGGTGCCCTGCACGTCGACCTTCTGCCCGGCCGCGAAGATGGTGACCGGCACCACGGCGCCCGGCTTGTGCTGGCCAGCGACCTCGGCGGTGACGCGGAACTCCTTCAGCACCGTGCCGGCTTCGACGCCGGCCTTGGCCAGGTGGCCGGCTTCGGGCTTGCTTACGCGGCTGGCCTTGCGGCTGCCGAAGGCGACCTGCAGCGCGTCATAGCCGTCGGTGGCGGCGGTCTTGACCTGCGTGACGCGGTTGTTGGACACATCGAGCACCGTCACGGGGACGGCGTCGCCATCGTCCGTGAAGATGCGCATCATGCCCACCTTGCGGCCCAGCAAGCCGAGCTGTTCGCTCATGCTCATGCGTTTCTCCAGCGCCAGCCCTTGCGGCGAGCGCCTTGTTCACGATCCCGACATCGATTGGTCGGGGCGGTTGTCACCCCGGATCCTGCCGAGCGACGGTCGCTCGGCAAGTCCGGGGTGCGAGCTCCCGGCCGAAGCCGGGAAAGCCCGCGATGCTACTGCAACTTGATCTCGACGTCCACGCCTGCGGGCAGGTCGAGCTTCATCAGCGCGTCGACCGTCTTGTCGGTCGGGTCGACGATGTCCATCAGGCGCTGGTGGGTGCGGATCTCGAACTGGTCGCGGCTGCTCTTGTTGACGTGCGGCGAACGCAGGATGTCGAAGCGCTGCATGCGCGTCGGCAGGGGCACCGGGCCCTTGACGATGGCGCCGGTGCGCTTGGCGGTGTCGACGATCTCCAGCGCGCTCTGGTCGATGAGCTTGTAGTCGAAGGCCTTGAGGCGGATGCGGATCTTCTGCTTGGACATGTCCGCCCCTTACTCGATGATCTTGGCCACGACGCCCGAGCCGACGGTGCGGCCACCCTCGCGGATCGCGAAGCGCAGCCCCTCCTCCATGGCGATCGGCGCGATCAGCTTGACCGTGATGGCCACGTTGTCGCCCGGCATCACCATC
>JBKDQY010000287.1:0-8533 GCA_046341655.1 Betaproteobacteria bacterium
CTCCTCGGCCAGCGCCACGTAGGTGGACAGCGTGGGCACGAGCCAGGCGCCGTGGCGCTTCATCTCGCGCAGCGTGGCCTCGTCGACGAGGTTGCCGTGCTCGATGCTGCGCACGCCGGCCTGCACCGCGCGCGTCACGGCGCGGGGCGAGTAGGCGTGGGCCAGCGCGTACAGGTTGGCAGCCTCGGCCTCCTCGACGGCGGCGCGCAGTTCCTCCGGGCTGAACTGCGTGCCGTCGATGGGGTCGGTGGGGCTGGAGACGCCGCCGCCGGCCATGATCTTGATGTGGTTCGCTCCGTTGCGAACCTGCTCGCGCACGGCGCGGCGCACCTCGCCCACGCCGTCGGCGATGGCGCCCATCAGGCCCAGGCCCGCGCAACTGCAGAACATCGAGGCCTGCACGCCCTTCGGCCGCATGTCGGCATGGCCGCCGGTCTGGCTGATGGGCCTGCCGGCGATGGCCAGGCGCGGGCCCTCGTACAGGCCGCGGGCCTGCGCCTCCTGCAGGCCGAAGTCGGCGCCGGCGGCGTCGCGCACGCTGGTGAAGCCGCGGTGCAGCATGCCGCGCATCACCTGCGCCGACTCGGCGCTCAGCAGAGAGGGCGGGTGCAGCGCCAGGCCCGCGAGGTCGTGCGAGACGGCGGTCACGTGAACGTGCGCGTCGATGAGCCCGGGCAGCACCACCCGGCCGGCGCAGTCGATGCGCTCGGCGTCTTCGACGGCGATGGGCTCCTGCGTGACATGCGCGACGCGCTCGCCCTCGATGACGATGGTCGTGCCCGGCCGCAGGGTGCCGCTGGCGCTGTCGAACAGCGTGGCCCGTTCGAGGGCTTGGCGCTTCATGGCCTCGCGGGTGCCGCGCAGCGGATGGGCACCGGGATGCCGACGCCCAGGATGCTGCAGGCCGCCGGCAGCACGGCAGCGGGTAGCAGGAAACCGACGAAAGGGGGGCGCCTCATGCGCCGGAGGCTACTGCGCCGCGGCAGCCCGCACAACCCGCCCCGCCACGCGCTCGCGCGCGGCGAGATACTCGCGCTCCAAGCGAGCCACCAGCTCGGCCGCCGGCACGACCGCCTTGACGGCGCCGATGCCCTGGCCGCAGCCCCAGATGTCCTTCCAGGCCTTCTTGGCGCTGTCGCCGCCGCCGAAGTTCATCTTGCTCGGGTCGCTCTCGGGCAGGTTGTCGGGGTCCAGGCCGGCGGCGCGGACGCTGGGCTTCAGGTAGTTGCCGTGCACCCCGGTGAAGAGGCTCGAGTACACGATGTCGTCGGAGTTGCTGTCGACGATGCACTGCTTGTACGCGTCCGAGGCGCGCGCCTCCTCGGTGGCGATGAAGGCGCTGCCGATGTAGGCGAAGTCGGCCCCCATGGCCTGCGCGGCCAGCACGCCGCCGCCGGTGGCGATGGAACCCGACAGCGCCAGCGGGCCGTCGAACCACTCGCGGATCTCCTGCACCAGCGCGAACGGGCTCTTCGTGCCGGCATGGCCGCCCGCGCCTGCAGCCACGGCGATCAGGCCGTCGGCCCCCTTGTCGACGGCCTTGCGCGCGAAGAAGTCGTTGATGATGTCGTGCAGCACCACGCCGCCCCAGGCGTGCACGGCCTCGTTGACGTCGGTGCGCGCACCCAGGCTGGTGATGACGATCGGCACCCTGTAGCGGGCGCAGACCTCCATGTCGTGCTCGAGCCGGTCGTTGCTCTTGTGCACGATCTGGTTGATCGCGAACGGCGCCGCCGGCCGCCCGGGGTGGGCGCGGTTCCAGGCAGCCAGGCCCTCGGTGATCTCGTGCAGCCACTCGTCGAGCTGCGAGGCCGGCCGCGCATTCAGCGCCGGCATGCTGCCCACCACGCCGGCGCAGCACTGCGCGATCACCAGCTTCGGGTTGCTGATGATGAACAGCGGCGCGCCGATGATCGGCAGCGGCAGGTGCGCCAGCGCCCCCGGAAGATTCGCCATCAGAAGGACTCCAGGGCCATCGCGGTGACGGCCTCGCCGCCCTCGACGATGCTGTCGCGCAGCGCCGGGGCCTGGTTCAGGAGGTGCTCGCCGAAGAAGCGCGCGGTGGCGATCTTGGCCTGCATGAACGCGGGGTCCTCGCCGGCGGCCAGCGCGTCCTCGGCGGCCATCAGCGCGCGGGCCATCTGCCAGCCGGCGACGGCCAGGCCGGCAAGCTTCAGGTAGGGCACGCTGCCCGCGTACACCGTGTTGGGGTGGGCCTTGGTGTGGCCGGCGACGAAGCCCACCACCTCGACGAAGGCCTTGCGCGACGCGCCCAGGCGGCGCGCCATGGCACGGCAGGCGGCGCTGTCGCGCGCGGCCAGCTCGCCCTCGGTGGCCTCGATGCGGTCGGCGATGGCCAGCGCCACGCGGCCGCCGTCGCGCGCCGTCTTGCGGCCCACGAGGTCGTTGGCCTGGATGGCCGTCGTGCCCTCGTAGATGGTCAGGATCTTGGCATCGCGCAGGTGCTGCGCCGCGCCGGTCTCCTCGACGAAACCCATCCCGCCGTGCACCTGCACGCCGAGCGAGGCCACCTCGAGCGACATCTCGGTCGACAGGCCCTTGATCATCGGCACCAGGAACTCGTAGAAGGCCTGGTTCTGCGCCCGCGTCTCGGCGTCGGGATGGGCGTGGGCGGCGTCGAAGGCGCTGGCACCCACCAGCGCCATGGCGCGGCAGCCCTCGGTCCAGGCGCGCATGGTCATCAGCATGCGGCGCACGTCGGGGTGGTGGATGATGGGCGCGGCCTGTGCCAGGCTGCCGTCGACAGGGCGACTCTGCACGCGGTCGCGCGCGTGCTGCACGGCCTTCTGGTAGGCCCGCTCGGCCAGCGCGATGCCCTGCACGCCGACGCCGTAGCGAGCGGCGTTCATCATGATGAACATGTACTCGAGGCCGCGGTTCTCCTGGCCCACGAGTTCGGCCACCGCACCGCCGTGGTCGCCGTACTGCAGCACCGCCGTGGGGCTGGCCTTGATGCCGAGCTTGTGCTCCAGGCTCACGCAGTGCACGTCGTTGCGCGTGCCGTCCGGCAGGAACTTGGGACAGATGAACAGGCTGATGCCCTTGACGCCCTCGGGTGCGCCCGCCACGCGCGCCAGCACCAGGTGGACGATGTTGTCCGCCATGTCGTGCTCGCCCCAGGTGATGTAGATCTTGGTGCCGAAGAGCCGGTAGCTGCCGTCGGGCTGCGGCTCGGCGCGCGTGCGCACCAGGCTCAGGTCGGAGCCCGCCTGCGGCTCGGTGAGGTTCATCGTGCCGGTCCAGGAGCCGTCGATGAGCCGGGGCAGGTACCGCGCCTGCTGCTCGGGCGTGCCGGCCGTCAGCAGCGCCTCCACGGCGCCGTCGGTCAGCAGCGGGCACAGCGCGAAGCTCATGTTGGCGCTGTTGACCATCTCGCTGCAGGCGGCGTGGATGAGCTTGGGCAGGCCCTGCCCGCCGTAGGCCTCAGGGTGCTGCAGGCCCTGCCAGCCGCCCTGGGCGTACTGGCGGAAGGCCTCCTTGAAGCCGGGCGTGGCGTGCACCACGCCGTTCTTCAGGAACGACGGGTTGCGGTCGCCCTCCCAGTTCAGCGGCGCGATCACGCCCTCGGCGAGCTTGGCGCTCTCCTCCAGCACCGCCGCGGCGGTGTCCAGGCCGTGGTCCTCGTGGCCGGGCAGCGCGGCCACGGCCTCGATGCCGGCCAGCGCCTTCATGACGAACAGCATGTCCTTGACGGGGGCGCGGTAGCTCATCGCGGTCTCCTGGTGGGGCGTCGACGGGGCGCTGTCAGAGGCTGGAGACCAGCTCGGGCACGGCGGCGAACAGGTCGGCCTCCAGGCCGTAGTCGGCGACGCTGAAGATCGGCGCCTCCGGGTCCTTGTTGATGGCCACGATGACCTTGCTGTCCTTCATGCCGGCCAGATGCTGGATGGCGCCGCTGATGCCGGCCGCGATGTAGAGCTGGGGCGCGACGATCTTGCCCGTCTGCCCGACCTGCCAGTCGTTGGGCGCGTAGCCGGCGTCCACCGCGGCGCGGCTGGCGCCGAGCGCGGCGCCGAGCTTGTCGGCCAGCGGGGTCAGCACGGCGTTGAACTGGTCGCTGCTGCCCAGGGCCCGGCCGCCGCTGACGATGATCTTCGCCGCCGTGAGTTCGGGCCGGTCGCTCTTGGCGATCTCGCTGCCCAGGAAAGCACTCCTGCCGGCGTCGGCCACCGCGGCCACCGACTCGACCGCCGCGCTGCCGCCGCTGGCCGGGGCGGCGTCGAAGCCCGTGGTGCGCACCGTGATGACCTTCACCGCATCGGTGCTCTGCACCGTGGCGATGGCATTGCCGGCGTAGATGGGGCGCTCGAAGGTGTCGGGCGCGACCACCCGGGTGGCGTCGGAGACCTGCGCCACATCGAGCAGCGCGGCGACGCGCGGCGCGACGTTCTTGCCCGCGGCCGTGGCCGGGAAGAGGACATGGCTGTAGCCACCGGCCAGGGCCAGCACCTGCGCGGCCACGTTCTCGGCCAGGCCGTGGTCGAGGTGCGGCGCGTCGGCGTGCAGGACCTTGGCCACGCCGGCGATCTGCGCCGCCGCAGCAGCCGCACCAGCGGCGCCGGCACCGGCCACCAGCACGTGCACCTCGCCGCCGCAGGCCAGCGCGGCGGTCACGGTGTTGAGCGTGGCGCCCTTGACGGACGCGTTGTCGTGTTCGGCAATGACGAGGGCTGCCATGGTCAGATCACCTTCGCTTCGTTCTTCAGCTTGGCCACCAGCGTGGCCACGTCGGGCACCTTCACGCCGGCACCGCGCTTGGGCGGCTCCGACACCTTCAGCGTCCGGATTCGGGGCGCGACGTCCACGCCGAGGTCGGCCGGCTTGAGGGTCTCCAGCGGCTTCTTCTTGGCCTTCATGATGTTGGGCAGCGTCACGTAGCGCGGCTCGTTCAGGCGCAGGTCGGTGGTCACCACCGCGGGCAGCGTGATGCGCAGCGTCTCCAGGCCGCCATCGACCTCGCGCGTGACGGTGGCTGCGCCGTCGGCGAGCTCGACCTTGCTCGCGAAGGTGGCCTGCGGCAAGCCGGCCAGCGCGGCCAGCATCTGCCCGGTCTGGTTGCAGTCGTCGTCGATGGCCTGCTTGCCCAGGATCACGAGACCGGGCTGCTCCTTGTCGACCAGCGCCTTCAGCAGCTTGGCCACCGCCAGCGGCTGCAGCTCGGCATCGGTCTCGACCAGGATGGCGCGGTCGGCGCCGATGGCCATGGCCGTGCGCAGCGTCTCCTGGCACTGCGCCACGCCGCACGACACCGCCACGATCTCGGTGACGGCGCCCTTCTCCTTCAGGCGCACGGCTTCCTCGACGGCGATCTCGTCGAAGGGGTTCATGCTCATCTTGACGTTGGCGATGTCCACGCCCGTGCCGTCGGACTTGACGCGCACCTTGACGTTGTAGTCGACCACCCGCTTGACCGGGACCAGCACCTTCATGCCTGCATCTCCTTGGGGACTGTGTGCCTGCGCCCGCGGCCTGCCGCCACGGGCGGCCGACAGCGGCAATTGACGTTAACGTCAATCGAGCCATTCTAGGCGGCAGGGATCCGCGCGAGCCCTGCCCGGGCCACAAAATAGAACGATCGTACTATTTTCCGGCGACCGGCTGTCCCGCAAGCGCCGCGGCCTGGCCGCGCGCGACGTCGATGCGGCGCAGCAGCAGCAGGCCGACGACGAAGAACAGGCCCGTGCTGGCGATGCCCAGACGGTGATTGCCTCCGGTCATCCAGGTCACCATGCCATAGGTGATGGGCCCGACGATGGCCGAGGCGCGGGTGGCGAAGATCCACAGGCCGTAGAACTCGGCCAACCGGTCCGGCGGCGCGAACAGCCCGGCCAGCGCGCGGCCCGCGCTCTGGCTCGACCCCATGCACAGGCCGGCCACCACGGCCGCCACCCAGAAAGGCCCGGGCGTGGTCGCGGCCAGCGCCAGCAGCGTCATCAGCACCCAGCCCCACAGCGTCAGGCCCAGGGCCTTGCGATGGCCGATGCGGTCCTGCCCATAGCCGAACGCGAAAGCGCCCGCAGCCGACGCGATGTTGACGAGGAAGATCAGCATCATCGTCTGCGTCTGCTTGAAGCCCAGCACCTCCTCGGCGTAGATCGCGGCCAGCGCGATGACCACCGAGATGCCGGCCTGGTAGAAGACCGCACAGGCCAGCAGCCAGCGGAAGTCCTCGTAGCGGCGCGCCTCGCGCCAGGTGTGGCCCAGCCGCTGCAGGGCCGTCGCCGTGGCACCCGCCACGGTGGCCGGCTGCGGCACCGCCCGCTCCTTGAGCAGCACGAAGGTGGCCAGCGAGGCCAGCGCGTAGACCACCGCGGTGATCAGCATGGTCACCGGCACGAAGTGGGTGGCGGGCAGGCCCTGGCCCTGCGCCCAGATCACGTAGCCCAGGCTGAGGCCGAGGGTGAGCATGCCGCCGAAGTAGCCCAGGCTCCAGCCCCAGCCCGAGACGCGGCCCAGGGCTTCGCGTCGCGCGAGCTCGGGCAGGAACGCGGCGGTGAGCTGCTCGCCGATGGAGTAGCAGAAGTTCGAGACGACGATGGCCGCCACCGCGAGCCAGAGGTCGCCGCGGCCCACGCCCGCCAGCGCCGCGGTGGCGACCACGCAGCCGATGGTGGTCGCCACGAGCAGCAGCTTCTTGGCCGCGCGCGCATCGGCCCAGGCGCCCAGCACCGGCGTGGCCAGCATCACGAGCGCGTTGCTCAGACCGAGGATGAGAGTCCAGGCCAGGGTGCCCCAGTCGGCCCCGCCGGCCACCACGCCCACGAAGTAGGCGTTGAAGACCGCGGTGAGCACGACGGTCGTGTAGCCCGAGTTGGCGAAGTCGTACATGGCCCAGCCGAACACCTCTCGGCGGGCGACGCCGCGGTTCAGGGCTTGGGGGTCGAACAGCGGCATCGTGTCGTCTCCGGCATGCGCCGCGGTGCAGCGTCTGGGACGTGATGATGGTGCCCGGAGCGGGACTCGAACCCGCATGCTCTTTCGAGCTAGGGGTTTTAAGCCCCCTGCGTCTGCCGATTTCGCCATCCGGGCGGCGGGCGCGGGCGCGGCTGATAGGGTGGAGGCGCGACCGGGAGTCGAACCCGGCTAGACGGATTTGCAATCCGTTGCATAACCGCTTTGCTATCGCGCCAGGGATAGCTGGACTGGCATTCTCAGCCAAAAAGAAGGGAAGCCGAAGCTTCCCTGTCTTTGGATTCTGGAGCGGGATAAGAGGCTCGAACTCTCGACCTATACCTTGGCAAGGTATCGCTCTACCAACTGAGCTAATCCCGCTTGGGTTTCACCGTCTCGGCGCTCTGTGGATCGATTGCCATGTCGACCACGCCGAGCCTCGCAGTATAGCGCGCCATGGCAGGCGGATGCAAGCCGCTGGCAACTTGCCGCGACGGCCTGCAACGCCTTCAGTGCGGCAGCCCGTCGGCCGCCGCTGCCGGGGCGGGCGCGATCCCCGGCGTTCCGGACTCGGCTGCAGCGGCCGGCACCGGCTCCTCGTCGGGCAGGCTGTCGGGCATGCGCTCCAGCGCCAGTTCGAGCACCTGGTCGATCCACTTCACCGGCACGATCTCGAGCTTGTTCTTGGCGTTCTCCGGGATGTCCTGGAGATCCTTCACGTTCTCCTCGGGGATCAGCACCGTCTTCACCCCGCCCCGGTGCGCGGCCAACAGCTTTTCCTTCAAGCCGCCGATGGCGGTGACTTCGCCGCGCAGGGTGATCTCGCCGGTCATCGCCACCTCGGCCTTCACCGGGATGCCAGTCAGCGCCGAAACGAGTGCCGTCGTCATCGCCGCGCCGGCACTGGGGCCATCCTTGGGAGTGGCGCCGTCGGGCACGTGGATGTGGATGTCGCGCTTTTCGAAAAGTTCGTCCTTGATGCCGAGGCGGCGCGAGCGCGAGCGCACCACGGTGCGTGCGGCCTCGACCGACTCCTTCATCACGTCGCCCAGCGAGCCGGTGCGCGTGATGTTGCCCTTGCCCGGCATCACGGCCGCCTCGATCGTGAGGAGGTCGCCGCCGACCTCCGTCCACGCCAGACCGACCACCTGGCCGACCTGGTTCTTCTTCTCGGTGCGGCCGTAGTCGTACTTGCGCACGCCCAGGAAGTCGTTGAGGTTGTCCTCGGTGACGACGACCTGGCCCTCGTACTTCTTCAGCTGGTGGCCCTTGACGACCTTGCGGCAGATCTTGCCGATCTCGCGCTCGAGGCTGCGCACGCCGGCCTCGCGCGTGTAGTAGCGCAGGATGGCGCGGATGGCTCCCTCGGTGAGCTCCATCTCGCCGGCCTTCACGCCGTTGTTCTTCTGCTGCTTCGGCAGCAGGTAGCGCTGGGCGATGCTGAGCTTCTCGTCCTCGGTGTAGCCCGCCAGGCGGATGACCTCCATGCGGTCGAGCAGGGCCGGCGGGATGTTCATCGAGTTCGAGGTGGCGACGAACATCACGTCCGAGAGGTCGAAGTCGACCTCGACGTAGTGGTCGCTGAAGGTGTGGTTCTGCTCGGGGTCGAGCACCTCCAGCA
>JBKDQY010000288.1:0-14030 GCA_046341655.1 Betaproteobacteria bacterium
GCCGATCATCTCGTTGAGCTGCGCGATCCAGCCCACCGTGCGCGCCAGCGCGAAGATGGCGGTGAACAGGCTCACCGGGATGCCCAGGGCGCTCTGCACGATGCCCGAGTAGAAGTCGACGTTCGGATAGAGCTTGCGGCTAACGAAGTAGTCGTCCTCCAGCGCGATCTTCTCCAGCGTCATCGCCAGCTTGAACAGCGGGTCGTCCTGCAGCCCGGTGGCCTGCAGCACCTCGTGGCAGGTCTCACGCATCAGCTTGGCGCGCGGGTCGTAGTTCTTGTAGACCCGGTGGCCGAAGCCCATCAGCTTGACGTTGGAGTTCTTGTCCTTGACCTGCCTGATGAACTCGCCGATCTTCTCTACGCCGCCCTGCTTCTGGATGTCCTTCAGCATGGTCAGCGCCGCCTCGTTGGCGCCGCCGTGCGCCGGGCCCCACAGGCAGGCCACGCCGGCGGCGATGGCGGCGAACGGGTTGGTGCCCGAGCTGCCGCACAGGCGCACGGTGGAGGTGCTGGCGTTCTGCTCGTGGTCGGCGTGAAGGATGAAGATGCGGTCGATGGCGCGCACCAGCACCGGGTTTGGCACGTACTCCTCGCAGGGCGTGGCGAACATCATGCGCATGAAGTTCGCGCTGTAGCTGAGGTCGTTCTTCGGGTAGATGAAGGGCTGGCCGACGCCGTACTTGTAGGCCATGGCCACCAGCGTGGGCATCTTGGCGATCAGCCGGTGCGCGGCGATGGTGCGGTGCTGCGCGTTGTGGACGTCGGTGCTGTCGTGATAGAAGGCCGACAGCGCGCCCACCAGGCCCGTCATCACCGCCATCGGGTGCGCGTCGCGCCGGAAGCCGCGCAGGAAGAACTGCATCTGCTCGTTGACCATCGTGTGGTACGTGATGGTCTTGACGAAGCTGTCGCGCTCGGCCCGGTTGGGCAGGTCGCCGTTGAGCAGCAGGTGGCAGACCTCGAGGAAGTCGCAGTGCGTGGCCAGCTGCTCGATGGGGTAGCCGCGGTACAGCAGCTCACCCTTGTCGCCGTCGATGTAGGTGATGGTGCTGTTGCACGAGGCCGTGCTGAGGAAGCCCGGGTCGTAGGTGAACTTGCCCGTCTGCGCGTAGAGCTTGCGGATGTCGATGACGTCCGGGCCGATGCTGCCCTTGTAGATGGGCAGGTCCATGCTGGGGCTGCCGTCGCTGAACGACAGCGTGGCTTTCACGTCGGAGGGGGTCATCGGGCGGGCCTTTCGTCGGAGGGTGTGCTTGGGCTGGCCGGCACGGGTGCGCTGCGCAGCTGCGCCAGCACCTCGCGGGCCTCGGGCGTGTCGACCTCGCCCGCCAGCGGCTTGCGGCCGAGCAGCAGGTCCAGCAGGTCGTTGTCGGCCAGGTCCATCAGGGTCATCAGCCCCGCGGCCTGCCTTGTCGTGATCGTCTCCTCGTGGTGGCGGAAGAAGCGCTCGATGAACAGGTCGTTCTCGAGCAGGCCGCGCCGGCAGCGCCAGCGCAGCTTGCTGAGGGACCGCTCGTCAAGGCGCTCGTCCATAGCGGGCTCAGACGGCCCTTCGGACCATCAGCTCCTTGATCTTGCCGATGGCCTTGGTCGGGTTCAGGCCCTTGGGGCAGACGTCGACGCAGTTCATGATGGTGTGGCAGCGGAACAGGCGGTACGGGTCCTCGAGGTTGTCGAGGCGCTCGCTGGTGGCCTGGTCGCGGCTGTCGGCGATGAAGCGGTACGCCTGCAGCAGCCCGGCGGGGCCGACGAACTTGTCGGGGTTCCACCAGAAGCTCGGGCAGCTGGTGGAGCAGCTCGCGCACAGGATGCACTCGTACAGCCCGTTGAGCTCCTCGCGCTCCTCGGGCGACTGCAGCCGCTCCTTCTCGGGCGGCGCCGTCTCGTTGACGAGGTAGGGTTTGATGCTGTGGTACTGCTTGAAGAACTGCGTCATGTCCACGATCAGGTCGCGGATCACCGGCAGGCCCGGCAGCGGCTTGAGCACGATGGCGCCCGGCAGCGTGCGCATGTTGGTCAGGCAGGCCAGGCCGTTCTTGCCGTTGATGTTCATGGCGTCCGATCCGCACACGCCCTCTCGGCAGCTGCGTCGGAAGCTCAGGGTGGGGTCCTGCGCCTTGAGCTTCATCAGGGCGTCGAGCAGCATGCGCTCCGAGCCGTCCAGCTCGACGGTGTAGGTCTGCATGCGCGGCTTCGTGTCCGTGTCGGGGTCGAAGCGGTAGATCTGGAAGGTGCGTTGCGTCATGGTGCTGCTGCTCGTGCGTCAGAAGGTGCGGACCTTCGGGGGAACACTCTCCACGGTGAGCGGCTTCAGGTTCACCGGCTTGTAGGCCAGGCGGTTGCCCTCGCTGTACCACAGCGTGTGCTTCATCCACTCGGCGTCGTTGCGGCCCAGCGGGGTGTGCGGGTCGTCGGCGCCGCGCTCGTAGTCCTTCACGGTGTGGGCGCCGCGGCACTCGCGCCGCGCGGCGGCGCTGGTCATCGTGGCCTGCGCGGCCTCGATCAGGTTCTCGACCTCCAGCGCCTCGATGCGCGCGGTGTTGAAGACCTTGCTCTTGTCCTTCAGGCCGATGGCCTCGACGCGCGCGCGCAGGGCGTTGATCTCGACCACGCCCTGGTCCATGCTGGCCTGCGTGCGGAAGACGCCGGCGCGCTGCTGCATCGTCGTGCGGATGTCGTTCGCCACGTCCTGCGCGTACTCGCCGTTCGTGGCGCCGTCCAGCCGCGCCAGGCGGGCCAGCGAGCGGTCGGCCGCGTCGGCCGGCAGCGGCTTGTGGGCCTTGTCGGCGTCCTTGAAGCTCTTGACGATGTGGTCGCCCGAGGCCTTGCCGAACACCAGCAGGTCGAGCAGCGAATTGGTGCCCAGCCGGTTGGCGCCGTGCACGCTGACGCAGGAGCACTCGCCCACCGCGTACAGGCCGTTGACCACGTCGTTGTGCGCGCCGTTGCGCGGGATGACCACCTGCCCGTTGATGTTGGTCGGGATGCCACCCATCTGGTAGTGGATGGTCGGCACCACGGGGATCGGCTCCTTCGTGATGTCGACGTTGGCGAAGTTGTGGCCGATCTCGAACACGCTGGGCAGGCGCTTGAGGATGGTGTCGCCGCCAAGGTGCGTCATGTCGAGGTTGATGTAGTCCTTGTTGGGGCCGCAGCCCCGGCCTTCCTTGATCTCCTGGTCCATGCAGCGGCTGACGAAGTCGCGCGGCGCCAGGTCCTTCAGCGTGGGCGCGTAACGCTCCATGAAGCGCTCGCCGTTGGCGTTGCGCAGGATGGCGCCCTCGCCGCGGCAGCCCTCGGTCAGCAGCACGCCGGCGTTGTGCACGCCGGTGGGGTGGAACTGCCAGAACTCCATGTCCTCCAGCGGGATGCCGGCGCGCGCCGCCATGCCCAGGCCGTCGCCGGTGTTGATGAAGGCGTTGGTGCTGGCGGCGTAGATGCGCCCCGCGCCGCCGGTGGCCAGCAGCGTGACCTTGGCCTGCAGCACGTGGACCTCGCCGGTCTCCATCTCGAGCGCGGTCACGCCGAGCACGTCGCCGTCGGCGTCGGTGATCAGGTCCAGCGCCATCCACTCCACGAAGAAGTTCGTGCGCGCCGCCACGTTCTGCTGGTACAGCGTGTGCAGCATGGCGTGGCCGGTGCGGTCGGCCGCGGCGCAGGCACGCTGCACCGGCTTCTCGCCGTAGTTGGCGGTGTGGCCGCCGAAGGGGCGCTGGTAGATGGTGCCGTCGGGGTTGCGGTCGAACGGCATGCCGAAGTGCTCGAGCTCGTACACCACCTTCGGCGCCTCGCGGCACATGAACTCGATGGCGTCCTGGTCGCCGAGCCAGTCGGAGCCCTTGACGGTGTCGTAGAAGTGGTAGTGCCAGTTGTCCTCGGCCATGTTGCCGAGGCTGGCGCCGATGCCGCCCTGCGCCGCCACCGTGTGGCTGCGCGTGGGGAACACCTTGGACAGCACCGCCACGTTCAGGCCGGCGCGGGCCAGCTGCAGCGAGGCGCGCATGCCGGAGCCGCCGGCCCCGACGATGACGACGTCGAACTTGCGCTTGGGTAGGTTGGCCAGCGACACGGTCAGAGTCTCCACAGAACTTGAATGGCCCAGCCGATGCAGCCCACCAGCCAGACGATGGTCAGCACTTCCAGCGCCAGCCGCATGCCCACCGGCTGCACGTAGTCCATCCAGATGTCGCGCACGCCGACCCAGGCGTGCCAGCCCATCGAGACGAAGGCCACCAGCGTGAGCAGCCGCATCCACTGCGCCGAGAAGATCGCGGCCCAGCGGTCGTAGCCCATCTCGCCGCCGAACAGCACCTGTGCCAGCAGCACGATGGTGAAGAGCGCCATCAGCACCGCCGTGACGCGCTGGCTGAGCCAGTCGCGCATGCCGTAGTGCGCGCCCACGACGACGCGCCTGCTTCCGTAGTTGACTGCCATGGGATGTGGGGGTTGGGTGGGATCAGAACAGGCCGAACAGCTTGGCGCCCAGCGCGACCGTCAGCGGCAGGCTCACGGCCAGCGTGACCACCGCGGACTGCCGCCCCTGGGCCTTGGACACGCTGTGCGTGGCGTCCATCCAGAGGTGGCGCAGGCCCGAGACGAAATGGTGCAGGAAGGCCCAGATCAGCCCCAGCAGCACCAGCTTCAGCAGCCAGGCCGGCACAAAGCCGATGCCGGCCGCGAAGGCGCTGCGGAAGACCTCGAAGCTGACCTCGGAGGTGACGCTCTTGTCGAACAGCCAGACCAGCAGAGGCAGAAGCACGAACATCATCGCGCCGCTGAGGCGGTGCAGGATGGAGACGTAGGCCGCCAGCGGCAGCCGGTACTTCGTGGCATCGATCAGGCGCATCGCGCCGGGCCGTGCCGCGCGGGCCGCACCCGGCCGCGCTCGTGTCATCTCGGACATGTCGTTTTCTCTGGTAAAGACAGCAGAACCGCGAAAGTCTATTGCACGCCCCCTGGCTTACGCGGGGCTGCAAGCGGGCAAACAGGCGTCGGCGCGTGCATCACATCAGGGCATTGCGATAGTGATGGGCGGTGGTGAGATACAGGCCGCGGCGCAGTTCGACGGGCTTGTCGCCGTAGGTGTAGGACAAACGTTCGACACTGAGCAGCGGCGTGCCCGGCGCCACGCCAAGCAGCGCGGCCTCGTCTGCACCGGCCGCGACGGCGCGCAGCTTCTCCTCGGCGCGCACCATGTGCACGGCGAACTCGGCCTCGAACAGACGGTACAGCGGGCCGCGCCACGACTCCATGCGCTCCAGCGTCAGGCCCTTGAACGGGGCGCCGGGGAGCCAGAGGTCGTCCAGCACCACCGGGCGCGCCGGGCCGCCGGCGGCGGACTCGTCGGGTGCCAGCAGCAGCCGCCGCACCTGCACCGCCGACTCGCCCGCGCGCATCTCGAGGGCACGCGCCACCTCGGCGCTGGCGCGCTGGCGGCGGCAATCGAGCAGCCGGCGCAGCAGAGGCACGCGCGTGCCGCTGTCGGGCACCAGGCGCAGGAAGCGGTACTGCGTGCTCTGCTCGGCGTGGCTGGCCACGAAGGTGCCCTTGCCCTGGCGGCGCACCAACAGGTTGTCGGCCGCCATCTCGTCGATGGCCTTGCGAACGGTGCCCTGGCTCACGCGGAAGCGCAGCGCGAGGTCCGCCTCGCTGGGAATGGCCTGGCCCGGCTGCCACTCGCCGGCCTGCAGGCTCTGCACGAGCAGACCCTTGATCTGCTGGTACAGCGGGCTGAAGGACGGCGTCGCTACAGGCATGGCGGCGTGGATTGTGCCCCAGCTGTCTTGCATAAGACATAAGAGTCCAGTCAGGTCGCCGCGCCTAGAATCCGGGCCCTCCCCTTTCCGTTCCGACCCCCTCTTTTTCGCCCGAGGAGCCCCCACCATGTCCACCAAGAAGCCCGTGCGCGTGGCCGTCACCGGCGCCGCCGGCCAGATCGGCTATGCGCTGCTGTTCCGCATCGCCAGCGGCGAGATGCTCGGCAAGGACCAGCCGGTGATCCTGCAGCTGCTCGAGGTGCCCGTGGAGGGGCCGCAGAAGGCGCTCAGGGGCGTGATGATGGAACTTGAGGACTGCGCCTTCCCGCTGCTGCACGGCATGGAGGCCCACGGCGACCCGATGACCGCCTTCAAGGACACCGACTACGCCCTGCTCGTGGGCAGCATGCCGCGCAAGGCCGGCATGGAGCGCGCCGAGCTGCTCAGCATCAACGGCCAGATCTTCATCGGCCAGGGCAAGGCGCTGAACGCCGTGGCCAGCCGCGACGTCAAGGTGCTCGTGGTGGGCAACCCGGCCAACACCAACGCCTGGATCGCCATGAAGAGCGCGCCCGACCTGAAGCGCGAGAACTTCACCGCCATGCTGCGCCTGGACCACAACCGTGCGCTCAGCCAGCTCGCCGCCAAGACGGGCAAGCCGGTGGCCAGCATCAAGAAGCTCGGCGTCTGGGGCAACCACAGCCCCACGATGTACGCCGACTACCGCTTCGCCACCATCGACGGCGCCAGCGTGAAGGACATGATCAACGACCACGCCTGGAACAAGGACGTGTTCCTGCCCACCGTGGGCAAGCGCGGCGCGGCCATCATCGAGGCGCGCGGCCTGTCGTCGGCGGCCTCCGCCGCCAACGCCGCCATCGACCACATGCGCGACTGGGCCCTGGGCACGAACGGCGGCTGGGTGACCATGGGCGTGCCGAGCAACGGCGAGTACGGCATCCCGAAGGACGTGATGTTCGGCTACCCGGTCACCTGCGAGGCCGGCTCGTACAAGATCGTCGAGGGCCTGCCCATCGACGAGTTCAGCCAGGGCTGCATCGACAAGACGCTGGCTGAGCTGCTCGGCGAGCAGGACGGCGTCAAGCACCTGCTGTAAGGGGCCCGGCATCGCCGGCGCACGCACGAGGGCCCGCGACGCGAGCCCTCTTTCGTGGGCCTCAGCGGCGGCGCGCCGCCGCCAGCAGCGCCAGGCCAAGGCCCGCGAGCGCCAGCGGGGCCGGGCTGGACACCGGCGCCGGGGCGGGCTCCAGCACGCTGAAGCTGGCGCGGTAGTTGGCGCCGCCGCGGCTGTCGAAGCGCTCGCCGATGTTCGAGGTAATCCGCCAGTAGAGCTCCAACGTGTGCTCGCCGGCGCCCAGGCCGGCTAGGAAGTCGATCGGCGTGCCGGACAGCTGCGCCCACTTCTGGTCGCCCGGCGTGCTGGCGAAGGCGTTGCCCATCGCGTCGTTGAACGGGAGGTCCGACGTGAAGCCGATGGCCTGCGAGTTGAACGCGCCGCCGTTGACTCGCCAGGACAGGACCGCGCCGGTGACGTCGCCACCGCCGTTCTTCCAGCTCAGCACCTCGGCACCCGAGATGTAGGCGGCGGCCCCGAGGGCAAAGTCGCCGAGGTCGGCACCGTGGAAGGCGGGGCCGGTCGTCGGACCGGGCTGGGTGCCGCCGTACCAGGCGAAGCCGGCCGCGCCCGGGCCGTCAGCGTCGATCGCGATGTAGCTGCCGAAGATGCCGACGGCGGCGGCCGAGGCGGCGCCGCCGGCCAGCAGGGCCGCGGTGGCGAGCAGGGTGCGAAGGGCGTTCAGGCGCATGGGGCGGGTCTCCAGCTTGAGTTTGAATTTGTAGTCTAGGTACATGTCTTGGTGCACCCATTGGCGATAACCCTCTCAAAGACACTATTGCACCCCGTGAATCGGGGGGGGGAGGGAGGGGGGTCTGCTCGCCGTCAAGCAAGTAGTTTGACTACAAGTGCTCCCGATCATGCTGCCACCGAGCCGTCGCTCCCCGGCCCGGCCCGCCGGGCTGCCCGCTGCAGGGTAACCTTCCGTGCTTGCATCCGCCCGCCCGAGCCCGCCGTGCCCTCACACCCCCGCGACGCCCTGTTCGACCCCGAAGACCTGTCCGTGCCGGCGCTGCCGGTGTGCGACCACTACGCCGGCGTGGAGCCGCGCATGAGCAAGAGCCTGCAGCTGCAGGCCGAGCTGGGCCCGGTGTTCGACGTCACGCTGGACAACGAGGACGGCGCCCCGGTCGGCCGCGAGGTCGAGCACGCGCGGCTGATCGCCGCTCTGCTGGGCGGGCCGCTCAACCGCTTCGGCCGCGTCGGCGTGCGCCTGCTGCCGGTGGGCCATCCGGCCTTCGGCGACGTGGCCGCGATCGTGCTGGCCGCGGCCCGGCGGCCGGCCTACCTGATGATCCCCAAGCCGCGGGGCCTGGCCTGCATCGAGCGGGCCGCCCGCGTGATCGACGGGCTCGGCGGCGACGACGTGCTGCTGCACGCGCTGGTGGAGACCCACGGCGCGCTGGCCGAGGTGCAGGCACTCGCCGCGCACCCACGCATCCAGAGCCTGAGCTTCGGGCTCATGGACTTCGTCTCGGCACACCGCGGCGCCATCCCGCAGTGGGCGATGAGCGCCGACGGCCAGTTCGACCACCCGCTGGTGGTGCGCGCCAAGCTCGAGATCGCCGCCGCCTGCCACGCCCACGGCAAGGTGCCCTCGCACGGCGTCGTCACCGAGTTCCAGGACACCACGGCGCTGTCGGAGGCCGCGCGCAAGGCCGCCGAGCTGCTGGGCTACACGCGCATGTGGAGCATCCACCCGGCGCAGGTGCGCACCATCGTGGCGGCGTTCGCGCCCGCGGCGGACGAAGTCGCCCAGGCGGTGCAGATCCTGCGGGCGGCCGAAGCCGCCGACTGGGCGCCGATCCGCCACGCCGACACCCTGCACGACCGCGCCAGCTACCGCTACTTCTGGCAGGTGCTGCAGCGCGCCGAGCGCACGGGCGCGGCCGGCCTGCCGGACGACGTGCGCCAGGCCTGGTTCGGGCCCCAATCGCCCTGACGTGGCGCTGAAACGGCGCGCATTCCGCCGCGCCTTCCGGGGTTGATGCGGCACTGCAGCACGCGGCCACGCGGCAGCCGGCACACTGCGTCCCGGTATTCGTCGCACCTGCCATCGATCCCCGGAGTTCCCGATGACCACGCTTCTGCTCGCCCTCGTCCCGCTGTTGTTCGTCACCGGCTTCCTGGTCTGGACGATGACGATGGGCGCGCGCGAGCAGGCCAAGGCGGATCTCTGGGCGAAAGACTGGGCGGCCCGGCAAGAGGGCGGCCCGGGCCACTGAGTCCCCCCAACCGGCTGGGGGTCGCGCCTCGGGTAGGCTCGGGGCTCGGCTTCTGACTGGCGCGCCCGGCCGCGCGCACCGACCGCCTTGCGACACTGCTCTGCCCTGCGGGCCCTTGCCCTGCTGATCGCCGCCGTCCTGGCGGCGCCCTGGGCGCACGGGCAGACGCTGAAGCTGCGCGTCATCGGCACCACCGACCTGCACGCGCACCTGCTGTCCTGGGACTACTACCAGGACCGCGCCGTCGTCGAGTACGGCTTCGCGCGCACGGCCACGCTCATCGAGGCGGCGCGCGCCGAGGCGCGCAACAGCCTGCTCGTCGACAACGGCGACCTCCTCCAGGGCAGTCCCCTCGGCGACGTGGTGGCGCGCGTCAAGCCGCTGGCCACGGGGCAGGTGCACCCGGCCATCGCGCTGCTCAACCGCTTCGGCTACGACGCCGCGGCGCTGGGCAACCACGAGTTCAACTACGGCCTGGACTTCCTGCGCCGCAGCCTCGCGGACGCGCGCTTCCCGGTGCTCGCGGCCAACGTGGTGGAGGCCGCCGGCCCGCGCCGCGGCCAGCCGGCATTCCAGCCGCACGCGCTGCTGGACCGGCGCGTCGTCGACGAATCCGGCGCGCCGCACACGCTGAGGATCGGCGTCGTCGGCGTCGTGCCGCCGCAGATCATGCTCTGGGACCGCCAGCACCTGGCCGGACGGGTGGAGGCGCTGGACATCCTCGACACCGTGCGCCGCACCGTGCCGCGGCTGCGCGCCGACGGCGCCGACGTGGTGGTGGTGCTGGCGCATTCCGGCTACGGCAGCGAGGCCCCGGCACCGATGAGCGAGAACGTCACCGCCGCCATCGCGCGGGTGCCGGGGGTCGACGCCATCGTCTTCGGCCACTCGCACGGCGAGTTCCCGGGGCCGGCCTTCGCGCGCAGCCCCGGCGCCGACGTCGACCGCGGCACCATCCACGGCGTGCCGGCGGCCATGCCCGGCTTCTGGGGCAGCCACCTCGCGGTGATCGACCTCGTGCTCGAGCGCCAGGGCGAGGGCCCCGCGGCGCGCGGGGTGCGCCGCGACGGCCGCGCCGAGATCCGCCCCGTGGCCGACCGCGCCGCGCGCCGCGCGCTGGTGGAGCCGCACGCCGCCGTCGCCGAGACCGTGCGCGCCGACCACGAGGCCACGCTGGCCTGGGTTCGCGCCGAGGTCGTGCGCACGGCCGACCCGATCCACAGCTTCTTCGCGCAGGTGGCCGACGACCCCAGCGTGCAGCTGGTCTCGCAGGCGCAGCTGGCCTACGCGCGGCGGCTGCTCGCCGGCACGCCGCACGAGCGGCTGCCGCTGCTGTCGGCCGCGGCGCCTTTCAAGAGCGGCGGCCGCGGCGGCCCGGGCAACTACACCGACATCCCGGCCGGCCCGCTGGCCGTGCGCAACGTGGCCGACCTGTACATCTACCCCAACACCGTGCAGGTGGTGAAGCTCACCGGCGCGCAGGTGCGCGAGTGGCTGGAGATGAGCGCGCAGGCCTTCAACCGCATCGACCCCGCCGGCCCGCCCGAGCAGGCGCTGCTCAACCCCGGCTTCCCGAGCTACAACTTCGACACCCTCGACGGCCTCACCTACCGCATCGACGTCACGCAGCCCGCGCGCTACGACCGCAGCGGCCGGCTGGTGGCCCCCGAGGCGCGCCGCATCGTCGATCTGCGCCACGAGGGCCGGCCGCTGGACGACCGGGCCGAGTTCCTGGTGGTGACCAACAACTACCGCGCCAGCGGCGGCGGCGCCTTCCCGGCCCTCGACGGCCGCCACACCGTGCTGGAGGCCCCCGACGAGAACCGCGAGGCCCTGCTGCAGCACCTGCAGGCCCAGGGCACGGTGCGGCCGGCGGCTGACCGCAACTGGAGCCTGGTGCCGGTGCCGGGCGTGAAGCTGCGCTTCCAGTCGTCGGCGCGCGGCATCGCCCACCTGGCCGCGGTGCCCCAGGTGAAGCTGGTGCGCGACGAGGGCAACGGCTTCGCCACCTACGAGATCGCGCCTTGACCCGCCTGCCGCGCCGCAGCCGCGGCGTCGTCGTCATCGGCAGCCTGCTGCTGCTCGCCGGCGCCGTCGTGCTCGTCGGCGCGCTGCTGCTGGGCCTCTTGCTGGCCTGGTACTCCTTCGACCTGCCGCCGCTGGACGAGGCCACCGACTACCGCCCGCGCCAGCACCTGGTGGTGCTGGCCGCCGACGGCCCCGAGATCGCGCAGTTCGGCAGCGAGCGGCGCGTGTTCGTGCCCGTCGCGAAGATGCCGCAGGCGCTGAAGGACGCCGTGATCGCCACCGAGGACGCCGGCTTCTACGAGCACCGCGGCATCAGCTGGCGCGGCGTGGCGCGCGCCGTGGTGGCCAACCTCGGCGGTGGCGTGCCGCAGGGCGCGAGCACGCTCACGCAGCAGGTGGCGCGCACCATGTTCCTGAGCACGCGGCGCACGCTGGAGCGCAAGCTCAAGGAGGCGCTGATCGCCCGCCGGCTCGAGGCGGCGCTGACGAAGGACCAGATCCTCGAGCTGTACCTGAACCAGGTCTACGTCGGCACGCGCGCCTACGGCATGGGCGCGGCGGCCGAGACCTACTTCGACAAGCCGCTGGCGCAGCTGAACCTGGCCGAGCTGGCGCTGATCGCCGGCCTGCCGCAGAACCCGATCTACGCCAACCCGTTCTCCAACGAGGCCGCGGCCGTGAAGCGCCAACGCTGGGTGCTGCAGCGCATGCTGCGCACCGGCAAGATCGGCCAGGCCGAGCACGACGCCGCGGTGGCCGCCCCGCTGGCCTACCGGCGCACGCGCGGCCCCGACGTGGCGGCGCAGCACGTGGCCGAGATGGCCCGCCGCGCCGTCTTCGAGCAGCTCGGCGAGAAGGCCTACACCGAGGGCATCCGCGTCTTCACCAGCATCCGGGCCGAGGAGCAGCGGGCCGCGCAGGCCGCGCTGCGCAAGGCGCTGATCGCCCACGAGCGCCGCCAGCCCTGGCGCGGCCCCGAGGACCAGGAGAGCCTGCCGGCCGAGGCCGAGGCCGCCGAGCGCGCCGCCGCGCTGGCGCTGCGCGACCTGCGCGACGACGACGACCTGCGGGTGGGCATCGTGATGGCGGCCTCCGGGCAGGCGCTGCGGGTCAAGCTCGCCAGCGGCGAGACGGTCAGCGTGAGCGGCGAGGGCCTGCGCCTGGTGCGGGCGGCGCTGCGCCCGCAGGCGCCGCCGCCGCTGGCCGTCAAGCGCGGCTCGGTGCTGCGGCTGCAGGCCGTGCCGGGCCCACGCAACGCGCCCGTCTGGACGGTGGCGCAGTCGCCCGAGGCCGACGGCGCCTATGTCTCGCTGGACCCGGCCACCGGCCGCGTGCGCGCGCTGGTGGGCGGCTTCAGCTTCAGCCGCGGCCCCTTCAACCGCGCCACGCAGGCGCGGCGGCAGCCCGGCTCGAGCTTCAAGCCTTTCCTCTACGCCACGGCCTTCGAGCACGGGGTGATGCCCGAGACCCTGGTCGACGACCTGCCGCTGCAGGCCGAGGACGGCGGCACGCCCAGCTGGAACCCCGGCAACAGCGACGGCCAGTTCGACGGCCCGATGACCGTGCGCGACGGCCTCGTCCGCAGCAAGAACCTGGTGAGCATCCGCATCCTGCAGCGCATCGGCCTGGCGGCGGCGCACGACGGGCTGGAGCGCTTCGGCTTCGACCCGCGGCGCCACCCGTCCGACCTGACGCTGGCCCTGGGCACCGGCAGCGTCACGCCGCTGGAGATGGCCGCGGCCTACGGCGTGTTCGCCAACGGCGGGCACCGCGTGGCGCCGGTGCTCATCGAGCGCATCGTGGCCGCCGACGGCAGCGTGCTGTTCGAGGCGCCGCCGCCGCCGCCGCTGGACGAGGGCAACCGCGTCGTCTCGGCGCGCACCGTGTTCCTGGCCAATTCGCTGATGCAGGACGTCACCGCGCGCGGCACCGCCGCGCGGGCGCAGGCCGCGCTGCAGCGGCCCGACCTCTACGGCAAGACCGGCACCACCGACGACGCGGTCGACGCCTGGTTCGCCGGCTGGGCGCCGGGCGTGGTGGGCGTGGGCTGGATCGGCCACGACACGCCGCGCAGCCTGGGCGAGCGCGAGAGCGGCGGCGGCCTGGCGCTGCCGGTGTGGATCGAGGCCATGGCGCGCGCGCTGCGCGGCGTGCCGGTGCAGGCCCTCGAACCGCCCGAGGGCGTGGTGCGGGGCACCCGCGACTGGCGCCTCGCGGAGTTTGCCCAGGGCGGCTTCGTCACCGCCATCGGCAACGTGGCCGCGGCAACCGCGCCGGCGGCGGCGTCGGCGCCCGCTGCGGCGGCCAGCCGCTGAACCGTCCGCCTTTTCAGCCCGCCTCGGGCGCGATGCGCTCGGCGTGGTCCACCAGCTGGTCGAGCAGCGCCTGCGCGCGTTCGTCGCCCCGCTCCACCGCGGCGTCGTAGAGCGCGTCCACGCGCTCGTGGAAGGCCGTGGCCGTGAGCACGCCGCCCGCGCCGTGCACCAGCCGCGCCACCCGGTGGGCCTGCCAGCGGGCGGCCTCCTCGTCGTCCAGCGTCCCGGGCGCGTTGCGCGCGCGCCAGCGGAACAGCAGCTCCTCCAGCCGGCCGTCGGCCAGCGCCACGCGCCCGGCGTGCACGCGCTCGGCCAGCTGCGGCCAGCTCAGCGTGCGCAGGCGGTTGAGGGTGCGTCGGTCCTCGTCGCCGACGAAGCCGCCGTAGAGGTCTTCGTCGACATCGGGCGCGGGCTCGGCCGGCCGTGCGAAGACCTCGCGCCAGCGCGGCGCCACGGCCTCGGCCACGCGCGCAGCGGCGGCGGCGTGGCGCTCGGCGAGGGCGCGGTCCAGTCCCCAGCGCGCCTCGGCCGGCCCGAGCACCGCGAGGTTGCCGATGACGACCGGGCTC